>CAZFNC010000016.1:0-27442 GCA_964520485.1 uncultured Synergistaceae bacterium
CGATGGTCCCGATGTTCAGGTGCGGTTTGTTGCGTTCGAATTTCTCCTTTGCCATTGTTCTTTTCCTCCCTTGTGATCAGGAAACTCGCGCCCCCCGAAGGGAGCTTCTTTAAAAATCAGGCCTGCGTTTTCACTCTTCCGCGGCCGCGCCGCAAAGAACCGTCGCCAAACGGCTTTTAAGCCGTTCCGCCGGCGACTCCACGCGATACGGGCGCGGAGAAGCAGCAGACGAACGTTCGTTTTTCGCTCGCCCATGACGAAGAGCGAACAGGTCCTATGAATTTTACCAAAGCAATGGCGAATTGTCCATGAATGAACATAAAAAAAATATTAATTCTAAAACCCGCGCGAGACTGTTTCATCTGTTCGCCCCGCCGCACAGACAAGACCAACGAAAAGGCTCGCGAGACGCGCTCGCGGGCCTTCGTCCGTCCAAAGCGAATAAACATGGATGCATAAACCCGTCAGTGTTCAGGAAACTCGCGCTCTTCCGAAAGAAACACTCGGTATGATATCCGGGGCTAAAAGCTGATCATCGTGCGCAGCCTGACGCGTTTATCGTTGTAACCGCGCGCGTCAAGCGCCCCCGCCTGATCGTCGTAAGCCAGTTCCATGTACATGCCCGGGCTGTACTGCCAGCCCATGCCGACCGTCCACTGGCGCACGCCGGCGGAATTTCCCTCGTCATAACGCGCGTACCGCTCAAACGTGCTGAAACGGCTGCTCCAGCGCTGACGGGCGCCCATGAACCAGAGGTCGGCGTCCTCGGAAAAGTTGTAGCTGTGACGCAGACTGCTCAGGGGGCTGGCAAAACCGTCCCCGTAGGAGCCTTTGGCGCTTTGCAGACGGAACCCCGCATCGACCTGACCGTATTCAAACATCAGGCTGGAAAAACGCAGCCACTCCTGCGAAAAGCCCACCCCCACTTTCCAAGCGTGAGGCGAATCGGCGCCCACCTCGGGCACGTTCCATTCGGGGATATCCTGCATAAAATAGGAACCGTGGAGCGACATGCCGCCCGACAGGTCGTAGTTCAATCCCGCGGAGAAAGCGCGCAGGGCCGGATCGTCCCCATTGCGGTCGTAGGTATCGCCGCCGCCGAAGAAGAACGACGCACGGGAACCCACGCGCCACGCGCCATCGTCGTCCCAGCCGTCAAACGGGGTCAGAGCGTCGGGCCGAACCGTCGGTGCGGCGGACGAGTCATTTGCGGACAAAACCTCCTGTCCCGCCAACGCCGAAGAAGCGAACGCAAGAAGCAGCGCCGAGACTTCAAACAGTTTTTTCAATATGATGACGCTCACCCCCCTTTCTTCGGGAAAAATTTCCTTCCATTACGCTCTGTATCATACCACGTTCCGCCCGTTTTGGCACTGTAGAAAACTCCGATTTATAAAAATTTTACAGGCCGCGCGCCGAGACGAACGCGCGCGATTTAACGCGAATAAAACAGGGCAGCGCCGAAAAAAGATAAGTCCTTTCATGAAAGATTACGGCGTTATTTTTCAAAAAAGCGGCCGTCCCTGGAGAACGGCCGCGACAGCGAGGCAAATCAGAACGAGAGCAGCGTGCGGAAGCGGATGATGTCGCCCTTTGAGATGTCGGCGCCCGCGACGCGCGGAACCAGATCGCCCGTGTCGACGCGGTTGTACGCAAGCTCGAAGTACAGGTTGGGCGTGTACTGGTATCCCACGCCGACGGCCCAGTCCTTCACTTTGTCAAAACCGTCGATGTCGTAGTGGTGGTAGCGCTCGAACGTGCTGAACTTGCCGCCCCAGTCCTGCTTCAGCGCCACCATCAGCACCGACGTGTCGGCGGGGAAGAACGTCCCGGAACCGGCGTAGTCCTTGATGGCGCCGTAATAGTCGGCCGTGTGTCCGTGGAAGGCGTAGGGCACGTTCTCGGTCACGAAGCCCGCGTCGAACTCGGCGTACTCCAGCCACAGCGAGGAGAACTTGAGCGCGTCCTGGTCGACGGCCAGGATCGCCTTCCATGCGCTGGGATCGTCGACGTCGCCGCCGATCGTAGCGACAGGGTCCGTCAAATCCTGCGCGTAGTAGGCTCCCTTCAGCTCGATGCCCTCGCCGAGTTTGAAACCGGCGCCGAGCCACCAGACCTTGAACTCGTCCGCGGCCACTTCGGGGTTTTCGCCGGGCTTGGAGATGTAATAGTTGCCGCTCAGCCAGGCGCGCTCGCCGAAGTTGAACTTCAGTCGCATGCCGTAATACTCTCCGCCCTCGCTGTCGAGATAGACAGGCACGTCGTCGTCGCCGATGTCGGACGCGTAGAACGCGCTGAACTCGCCGAGGGCGAAGTTCGTGCTCAACTGCGCTCCGCGGTACGCAAGCCCCATGAACAGCCCGGCGTCCTCGTGCTCCTCATAGTACAGACCGTCGTCGCCCTCGAAGTCGATGTCGAACTGTCCGAGCTTGAGAGAGAGACCGTTCCAGCCGAACATATCCTCGGCCGTTACCCAGTAGCGGTCGAACGAGCCTCCCGAGAACTCGGCGTCGAACGCCAGACCGTTGGACAGGTCACGGTGCAGGAACAGACGCGCGCTGTCGTACTCAAAGCCTGTTTGCTCCTCATCCAGACCGTAATTGGCGAACTTTCTGAAGTCCTTCCTGAACGCGTTATAGTCAAACTGCATCTCGCCGCTGATCTTCCAGCCGCCCATGTCTTTCTCGAGCTTGGAAAGGCGGCTGTCAAACCCGTCCGCTTTGACGCCCAGAGCCTCGAGCTCGGGGGCGAACTCGGCGACGAGCGCTTTGAGCTTGTCTCCGTCGGCGCCGGACGGGGCGTCTTTCGCCGTCATGCGGGCGACAATCGCGGCGATCTCATAGCGGGTCATGGCGCGGTTCCCCTTGAACGTGCCGTCGGGATACCCCTCAAGCATCCCGCGGGCGGCGAGCTGTTCAATGGCGTCATAGGCCCAGTGGTTCATGGGCACGTCGCTGAACGGGTTCGCCGCGAAAGCGGGGGTAACCGCGAGAGACGCGACAACCGCGACCGCAAGCATTTTCTTCATATCCATCGTGTAACTCCTCCTGTAACAAGGCTCGTTTTTTTCGCCCTCGCATGAGAGCACCGTCCCGTCCGCGCGCGAAAGCCTTTCCCAGAAGGGCTTTCGTCGGTAAAGCCTTTTCCCAAGTCGCGCGGGGGCTCTGGCGTGTCACTTACGGACGCATTATAGTTAGTCGTAGCTAATTTTTAAAGAGGAAAATCAAAATATTTCACATTTTTTCCCTTTTTTTCAAAGCGCGCTTACTCGCGGCGGAGTGCTGTGAACGCACGTCTTTCGAAGCGAGATTAAGGCGTCCAACGATCCTTGCCGTCGCAAGGGTAAATAAAAATCAGTATTACTAATATTATATTCAGTGCTACTCTTTTTAAAGGCGAATATCGGAATATTCCCCGCTTTTTCTCTCTTTCTGAAAGCGCGTCTTTCGGGTACAATTTCAGGAGTCCGCTAAATCTTAACGTTCGCTTTTTAGAAATAACGGCGACGGGCGGGGAAAGAGGGTGTGACGATGAAATTTTCTCGTTTGGCGGTCGTCTGCGCTGCGTTCGCGCTAGCTTTCCTCCCTGCGCGGCGCGCGACCGGCGCGGCGATTTACGACAGATCGGGCGATCTGGCCGACCTCAGGGAGCTTCCGCAGTCTCCTCTGGCGTACGCGGGCGACGACGCTTCGCGCAGGCTGGTGGGAGAAGACGAACAGGCGAAACAGGCGCTGGAGTTCGTGAAAAAGTTCTTCTCGCCGTGGGACGACGACTGGCCGCGCGGGTACGTCGAGTCCTTTTTCGTCTGGGACCTGACGAAGTCGCGTTTTTGGGGCGGGGACCTGCGTCCGATCGAACCTGAACGACTGCGCGCGATGATCGCCGAAGGCGATTACGAAAAATTCCCCTCGCGTTCACAACGCGCCGTAGCGGTCGCAAACACCTCGATGCGCCTTCTGCCTTCGCTCGAGCCGCTTTTTGTCAATCCCGACCGCGCGGGCGAGGGCTGGCCGTTTGACTACGCGCAGAACTCCGCCGTCTGGCACGGCACCCCTCTGCGCGTGCTGCACGAAAGCCGCGACGGCGCGTGGCTGTTCTGCGTCTGCAATTACGCCGCCGGCTGGGTTCCTGCGCGTGACGTCGCCCTTGCTGACGATGCGTTCGTGCGGGCGTACCGTACGGCGCGGCTTTCCGCCGTCACGGTCGATTCCGCGCCGCTGCGCGACACATCGGGCAGAACTGTGGCGACGGGACGCATGGGGGCGATCTTCCCGCTCGGCGCGGACGGCATCTCTGTGCCGCTGCGCAGCGAACGCGGCGAAGCCGTGACTGTTCCGGCACGCGCGCCCGAGGGTTCCTCGGCCATCTTTCCTCTTGAACTGACGCGTCACGCCTTGGCGTCTCTGGCTGAAAAGCTGATGGGCACACCCTACGGCTGGGGGGGGCTGGACGGCGGAAGAGACTGTTCCGCGACGGTGCGCGATCTGTTCGCACCGTTCGGGCTGTGGCTGCCGCGCAACTCGGCCCCGCAGGCGCGCGAGTGCGGCGATTTCGTCAACCTAGAAGGCAAAAGCGACGAGGAAAAACTCGCCGCCATTCGAGACCGCGGAGTGCCTTTTGCCTCGCTTATCGGCATGAAAGGACACATCGGGCTGTATCTCGGTTACGACGAAAGGGGCGAACCGCTCCTGCTGCACAACACGTGGGGCGTCGCCCTGCAGAACGACGACGAGCCGGATCTGACCGGCAGAGTCTTGATCGGCCGTACCGTCATCACCACGCTGCGGCCGGGGCGCGAGCGCGACGACGTTTCGCCGCGCGGACTTCTGCCGAAGACGGAGACCCTGACGATGCTTCCTGGACTGCCCCTGCCCGCGGCGGGGCAAAATCCTCAAAAGCCGCTTGCGATTTCGCGTTCTTTGACTAAAATAGGATCGGACGGTGGCGCTTCCGCCACAGATCACACAGCAGGGAGGAAAAATCGCATGGAAGAAAGAAAAAACGCCGTCACGATGAAAGGCGCTCCGCTCACGCTCGTAGGCCCGGCGCTCAAAGTCGGCGACAAGGCCCCCGATTTCAGCGTCGTCGACAAGGGAATGGCTCAGAAGACACTGAAGGACTACGAGGGCGAGGTCAAGGTCATCTCGGTCACGCCGTCGCTCGACACGCCCGTATGCGACCTTCAGGCTACATGGTTCCACGAGGACGTCGCGGACATGGAAGGCGTCCGCGTGCTGAACATCAGCATGGACCTGCCGTTTGCGCTTGGCCGTTACTGCGCCGCCAAGGGGTTTGACAACGTGGAGACGCTTTCCGACCACCGAGACGCCTCGTTCGGCACTTCCTACGGAGTGCTCATCAAGGAACTGCGCCTGCTGACACGCGCCGTGTTTGTTGTCGACAGAGACGACGTGATCCGTTACGTCGAAGTCGTGCCCGAGGCGACGAACTCGGTCAACTTCGACAAACTGCTTGAGGCCGTCAAAGCCGTCGCAAAGTAGCGGGGAAAACGCGGCCCCGTTCCACCGGCGCGGCATCCCCTGCGCTTTCCGGCCCTGAGGATCGGCGAACACCGTTCCTCTAAAGATGGCGAGGACAAAACGCAAAAAGAAAGCGGACGCGGGAATCTTTTTCCCGCATCCGGTTTCTTTATACCACCTGAAACAGGTAAAACTTGAGGTATTCCGTCTCCGGCACTCCCCAGAGGACGGGATGGTCGGGCGCCTGGCCGCGCCGCTCGACAAGACGCAAAGACACGCCGGCGTCGCGGGCGGCAGCAGCCAGCGTCTTCTCGAACAGGTCGCGAGTCATGAAGTGCGAACACGACGCCGTCGCCAGCCAGCCGCCGCGCGGCAGCAGGCGCATGGCGCGCATGTTGATGTCCTTGTAGCCCCGCGCGGCGCCATCCACGCTGCGGCGCGATTTGGCGAAAGCGGGCGGGTCGAGAACGATCATGTCGAACTCGCCGCGGCCCCGCGCGGATTTTTCTGTCAGCAGGTCGAAAACGTCGGCGCAGATGAAGTCGACGCGGTCGGAACAGCCGTTCAAGACGGCGTTCGACCTCGCCATGTCAAGAGCCTCGGCCGAGATGTCGACGGCGGTCACGTGAGACGCTCCGCCCCGCGCGGCGTTGAGCGCGAAAGAACCCGTGTGCGTGAAGCAGTCGAGCACGTTCATGCCGCCGCAGACGCGCGCGACGGCGGCGCGATTGAACTTTTGGTCGAGAAAAAAGCCGGTTTTCTGCCCTCGCACGAAGTCGACGTCGAAAAGCACGCCGTTCTCACGGATGCGCGCGAGCCCGCGCCCCGCCAGGGAACAGCCGTCAAGCGGGAACTCCCCGCAAAACGGCTCAAGTCCTTCGAGGCTGCGAATGGCGGAACCGCTGCGCTCATAGACCCCGCTGATCTGCTGCCCGTCCTCGCGCAGCAGGCGCACGAGAGCCGAAAACAGCTTCCCTTTGAGGCGATCCATGCCCAGCGACAGCACTTCTGCCACGAGCACGTCGCCGAAGCGGTCGACCGTCAGACCAGGAAACCTGTCGGAATCTCCGAACAGCAGCCGGCAGCAGTCGTACTGATCCCCCATCACAGCCTTGCGATAGGAGAGCGCGTAGCGCAAACGCCTGTCAAAGAAATCGTTGTCAAAGCGGTCGTTGGCGTTGTCGGAGATCACGCGCACGCGTATCTTCGACCTCTCGTTGACGAAGCCCGTGCCGAGATAATTCCCCGAAGCGCCGCACACGTCGGCGAGCTCGCCGTTTCTACAGTCACCGCGAACATCCGTCACTTCCTGCCCGTACACCCACGGATGGCCGTTTTTCAGGCTGCGCTCCGCCTTAGCCGTCACGGTCAGGCGCGGATAAGCTCGTTCCCGCTTCATGAAAAACCCCTCGTTTCTCGCGGCGGCAGAACCGCCGAATATCGTTCCGCCCCGTCGCGGGAAAAGAGAACCTGACCGCCACGGCGGTTCAGTCTCTTTCGTCTTTCAGCGCGCGACCGTTCCGAGCAGTTCCTTCACGGTGAGAAAGAGCAAATTGTCGCCGATGTCAGGCGCCCCGTCGGAGCGTCGGAACAGACCGTCTCCGCGTTCGAACGCGTCGTCAAGAGCGAGAAAGGCCGCCCGCGACGGTTCCTCCTGTCCCGCGCGGGCCAGCGCGTAAGCGCCGAGGATCGACGCCGTCAGCGTACCCTCCCCGTCCGTCTCGGACGAAAAGGAAGAAACGCGCAGGCGCTCCCGCAGCTTGTCAAGAGCGCGCAGCGGCGCAAGCCCGCCGTCAAGAAGGTGCGTCATGATCCATAGTCCGTCGACTGCGCCCGTGCGTGATTCCGTGTACGCGCGCCTGTCAACATCGTAGACAAGCCTCCGCTCGTAAAGATCCCCTCCGCCCAGCAGGATTCCAAGACACCTCTGCGCGACGGCCTCCCACGCGGGCAAACGCTTTTGAAGCTGGCGCAGCGCCCGCACGTCGATCGACGCCAGGCTGATGCGGTGGCTCGGCTCGTAGAGCGTAAAGATGCCGGACCGCCGTTCCTTCCATGACGCGCCGTCGATCAGGACGTCGTGATAGATGTTAAAGCGCAAAATCCTCCGGGCCAGCCTCAGCGCGTGCGCCTCGTACGCCGGCTCGTTCCACTTCTCGGACGCGTCAAGGAGAACCCCGCACGCCATCAGGTCAATCCCGACAGAGTTCTCGCACGCCGCGGGCCGCAGCCGCGCGTCAAGCCGCGGATACAGCAGAAGCAGCGGCGATTGAAAATGCGCCCTCATCAGCCTGTACAGACGATCAAAGCGATCCCTGTCGCCTCGCAGCAGTCGCAGCCGCATCTCGCGAAGGAGCACGACCGCCGAATAGGAATCGCCACCCGGCGCGTCGGGCAGAAGACCGTTTTTCGCGCGGCATGCCTCGAGAGCTTCCTCCGTGGAAGCGAGCGCTGCGCTTGCCAGCGCCAGCGTTGTCAGCAGCAAAAACAGAAGTTTTTTCACGTTCACACCTCGCTTTGTCGGCGCAGCCCGCGCTTTTTTATGAAGAGACACGCCCACGGCGCCCATTATCCGCGTTCCCCACGCTCCGCGTCAAGACACAAAAAAAGATCCGCCGCGGTTTCACGGCGGATCTTTTCGTGAAATTTTACGTTCTAAACGCGCCGAACTCAAACCGGCGTTACTCGATGGCGATCGTGCGGCTCCGCTCGATCTCTTCCCTAGCTTTCTTGGGGAACGTCAGGCGCAGAATCCCGTCTTCCATTTTCGCCGCTATGTCATCCTTGCGAATGTCTTCGCCCACGTAGAAACTGCGGGTGCAGGCACCGTCGTAACGCTCGCGGCGAATGTAAGTGCCTTTCTCGTCTTTCACTTCCTTGTCGACTTTCTTGCCCGCGGAAATCGTCAGGTAACCGTTCTCCAGCTGGACATTCACTTCGTCCTTCTTAAACCCCGGCAGATCGACGTCAAGCTCGTAAGAGTTCTCGGTCTCGCGAACATCCGTCTTCATCACGTGCGAAGCGCGCTTGCCCATCACAGGATTGCGAAGAAACGCGTTGTTGAACATCCGATCAAAATCGCTGTCAAACGTATCAAACAAATTCTCACCAAAAATGCTCGGAACCAAAGTCATTTTCCATTACCTCCGTTATTTGGACGACTCCATGTCGTCCGAAGATTTAACCAACTTTGACAACTTGGAACAGGTCTATATTTCTTTAACCCCTCTCCTTCGTTGCGATTGCATTATAGCACAGTTATTAGCACTGTCAAGTGTTGAGTGCTAATTTGATTTTCATCACGCAAATACTGATGAATACTGACCTAGAGCCCCTTTTGGTCATGATTCATCAGATTTTTTTTCAAAAAAATTTTTCGCGACGCAAAAAAAGACGCACGACGTCGTATCGCCGCGTACCGGCGACAGCGCCCCTGTGGACAAACACGATCGCGGCGCGGCCTCATTCGCGCCTCCCGACTGAAACTCCGGCGTCCGCGCCCTGAATGACGGGCTTTCGTCGAGACAGCGGCGAGCCTTCACGTACTCCCTCGGCGAGACGTGGTAGCGGGCGCGGAACGCGCGGTAAAAGTTGCTGGCGTTGCCGTAGCCGACCATGGCCGCGGCCTCTTCCACAGACAAGTCCGTTCCCTTCAGCCGCGCGATCGCGCGATCCATGCGCAGTTCCAGCAGAATGTCCGAGAACGTCCTGCCCGTCCGCCGGCGCGGGAAAGTTTTTCTCGGCCGACTTCCGGCTGTGATCTGACTTTCGCCGCCGCGTTTTCCAGTCTGGCGGCGCGTGCGCGAAAGGGGTATGATAGAGACATCCTTGCATGAACGGGAGGCTTTCTCATGTCCTATTCCGACGCCGCGCGCGCACGGCGCGCGGGAAGCGAATTGCTGCTGGCCTGCGTGATCATCGCGCGCTCGGGCTCTTTCATGCTGTCAAAGGTCGCCCTGCGCACGATGGCTCCTCTCGATCTGCTGTCTGTGCGCTTTACCGCGGCGTTCGCCCTGCTGGCGCTGATGTTTTGCCGGCGTCTCTTTCGCGCGCCGGCGCGCACGATCGCCTGCGGCCTGCTGCTGGGAGGTATCTTCACAGCGACGATGGGCTGCGAACTGCTCGGACTCCGCACGTCCGACTCCTCGCGCATCGCCTTTCTCGAGAACACGGCGTTCGTGTTCGTTCCCATCTACGAGGCGCTGCTGACGCGCCGTCTGCCTTCGCCTGTAATGGCGGCCAGCGTGCTGGTCACGCTGGCGGGCATCGGCTGCCTGACGCTGCGGAACGGCCCGTCGGGCTTCGCCGCGGGGGACCTGTTCGGCGTCGCGTCGGCGATGTGCTACGCCGCCGCTATTCTCGTCACGGACAGGATCGCGCGAGGTTATGACCCTTTGACCGTGGGCGTGGCACAGGTGGGCGGCATGGCGCTGTTTTCCTCGCTGGCGGCGGCCGCGTTCGGCGGGCCGCGCTTTCCGTCGTCGGCGACGGAGTGGCTTTGCGTGGCGGGTCTTGCCGTGGTGTGCTCCGGCTTTGGCTTCACCCTCCAGCCCATGGCGCAGCGCGGCACGACGGCTCAACGCGCGGGTCTGTTCTGTGCGCTCGCGCCCGTCAGCGCGGGTTTCCTCGGCTGGGCGGTGCTCGGAGAACAGTTCGGCGCGCGCAGCCTTATAGGCGCCGCGCTGGTGATGACGGGCATCCTCGCGCCGTATTTCTTCAGCCGCGCCGCGTGCGGCGAAGGAAAGGAAATCGGGAGCAAATAAGGCTGAAACATAAAAGGCCGGAGTCACGCGTGACTCCGGCCTTACGCTTGCCGACGATCTACGAGTTCAAGGTTTTAAGCTGCTGCCACAGGTCTCGCTCGCGGGGGGTGACTCCCTCCGGCATCGCGATCTCCACTCGCGCGTAAAGGTCGCCGCGCAGCGCGCCGTCGCGCATGGGCAGACCTTTGCCTGACAGTCGCAGACGCGCGCCGTTGCGGACGCCGGCGGGGATCTTCACCTTCTTCACGGTCCCGTCGGGGATGGAAACGCTCGCGGCGCCGCCGAGAACGGCGTCCCACGGCTTGACTTTGACGGAAGTGGTCAGGTCGTAACCGCTGATCTCGAATCGCGGATCGGGTTCAATATGAACGACAACATAGATGTCGCCGTTTTCGCCGCCGTTCCGCCCCGGCGCGCCCTGTCCGCGCAGCCTGAGACGCGAACCCTCGCGGATGCCCAGCGGCAGGCTGATCTCGATGCTGCGAGAGCCGGAACCGGTATTTACGGTCATATGACGTTTGAGCGGCGCCGCCATCACCTCGGCCAGCGAGAGCGTAACGCTCACTTCGCTGTCCGCCCCGCGAGCGGCGCGGCGCGTCCCGAAGATGTCGGAGGTCGAATAAGAACCTCCCCTGCCCGCGTTCATGCCGCCGAACAGAGTCTCGAAGAAATCCGAAAAACCGCTTCCCGCCCCGCCAAAATCCATGTGTATGCCGCCCGGGAAGCCGCCGGGAAATCCCTCGAAACCGCCGGCTCCCGCGCCGCCGAACTGCTGCGCGCGCTCCCAGTCGGGGCCGAGCGCGTCGTATTTCTTGCGCTTTTCGGGGTCGTGCAGAACTTCATAGGCCTCGTTTACGTCCTTGTATTTCTGCTCCGCGTCGGGAGCCTTGTTCACGTCGGGATGGTATTTCTTGGCCAGTTTACGGTAGGCGCTTTTTATCTCCTGTTCGCTCGCGGTCTTGGAAACGCCGAGGATTTCATAATAATCTTTATAGGCTACGCTCATAGCCGACACCTCCATCGGTCAGACGGTCTTTCACCATCATCTAACCAAACTTGACCATATTATATACATGAGCCTTCGCTTTGTCCAGAGGAGACGAAAAATGTTTTTTTGGACAGACGGGCGCTCCCGCGGTATAATAGAATATGGATGAATTTTGTCCGTTTTTCGCGTCGTTTATGTGCGGCTTGAACGGAGGACATCTCATGGACTTCTGGAAGATCAACGGCAACGGCAACGATTTTATCACCGTCGGGCCGGAAGCGGCGGGCCTGGACACTGAAGAGCTGGCCGCGCTGGCGCGGCGTCTGTGCAGGCGGAGAGCTTCGATCGGAGGAGACGGCCTGCTGATCGCGCTGCCTTCCGACCGCGCGAACTTCCGTATGCGCCTGTTTAACGCCGACGGCTCGGAGGCCGAGATGTGCGGCAACGGAGCGCGCTGCGTCGCCCGTTTCGCCTATGAGCGCGGCCTGGCGCCCGCGAGAATGTCGTTTGAGACGCCGGCCGGCGTGATGCGCGCCCGCGTGGACAAGAGTTTTGTCGAGATCGACCTAGGCGCCTTCTCGTTTGAAACCGGCTGGATCGATCGTTCGCTTTCCATGGACGGCGAGCAGTTTCGGTCGTGTTTTCTCTGGGTCGGCGTGCCTCACCTTGTACTGTTCGGGAACGACGATCTGTCGCGCGAAGACAAGGTGCGCGTCGGCCGCGCGTTCCGCTCAAGTTTCGACGTGTTCCCGCAGGGCACGAACGTGACCTTCGCCCGCCCTCTCGGACGCGGCGAGGCGGAGGCGGTCACGTACGAGCGCGGCGTCGAGGATCTGACGGATTCGTGCGGCACCGGCTGCACAGCGGCGGCGCTTTCGGCGGCGCTTCTGTTCGGCATGGAGTCCCCCGTCGACGTGCACAACCCGGGCGGCACGAACCGCGTCACTTTCGAACGCCTGGACGAGTTCAGGTTTCACGCGGTCCTGGGCGGCGCCACGGCGGTGGCGGCCAAGGGAGAAATCGGCCCTGAAGCCTGAGCTGTCCCGTTCTATCATTTATCATGGAGGAATCTGTCATGCCCGATAAACGTGAACTTTCCGACGACGAGAGTGAAATCCTGCGCGACCCGCCGCTGCCGGCCGCGGATGAGGAGCTGATCGTCGACGACGACTGGGCGGAGTTCCGCAAGATGACGCCCGATCAGCAGAAATGGGCGCTGATTCAGCTGCAGCTGGACCGCGAGCAGAGATACATAGAAAACATTTTCACTTCTGAATAGAGGATACGTTGCTCTTATGGGTCATTTTTTCAAGGCGCTCACGTATTCGCGCGACGGGCTGGCGTTCCTGCTGAAAGAGAGGTCGTTCCGCCAGGAACTGCTGCTTCTGGCCGTGGCGCTGCCTCTGACGGCCTTTCTGGGCGGCGCGGAAGCGCTCTTCGACGCGCTTCCGTGGGGCCTGCTGGTGCTGCTGGTCGAGGCGATCAACACGGCAGTCGAGAAGACTGTAGACCTGTGCACGCGCGAGATTCACCCGCTTGCCAAGGCGGCCAAGGATTGCGGCAGTTTCGCATGCGGCACGGCGATCGCCGTTTTCGCGATCGTCTGCGCCCGCGCCCTGTTGTTCTAGAAAGTGGAGCTTTTCGCCGACCGTCTGTCCGCTCCTTTTCTTCAAGACGTTCCTCCCTGTCTTTGCGGCGCCGCCGTTTCCCCGCCGTTCGCATTGCACCGGACACGGCGCACGGCTGTGCTCCGACGGTTTACCCGAGATCCGCTTTCTCCCGCCGTCGCTTTCCGGAAGCGCGACGCGCGGACGCGTATGTTCGCTTAAGCATCAAAAAGATTTTTCATACAGAAAGGATTATCAGAATCCATGAATCTTGAGATCGCTTTTAAAGTTGCCGGCGGCATCGGACTGTTCCTCTTCGGCGTCAAGCTGATGAGCGGAGCCCTCCAGGATCTCGCGGGAGACAAGATGCGCACGCTCATCGCGTCGCTCACGAGCTCGCCGCTCAAGGGCGCGGGCATCGGCGCCGTCGTCACCATGGTCATACACTCAAGCGCGGCCACGACGATCATGGTCGTCAGCTTTGTGCAGGCGGGCATGATGACGCTGAAACAGGCCATCGGCGTGATCATGGGCGCCAACATCGGCACCACCGTCACAGCGCAGATGGTGGCGTTCGACATGGGCACGCTGGCCATGCCGCTGCTCGGTCTCGGCATGCTGCTGGCCGTCTTCGGACGCAGCAAGCGACAGCGTTACATCGGCAACGGCATCTTCGGCTTCGGGCTGCTCTGCCTGGGCATGGAGACGATGGAAAACGCCCTCGCTTTCCTCGCCGATAAAAAAGAGTTCTTCATGATCTTCGCTCAAAACCCCATGCTCTGCATCGCCGCAGGGACCGTGCTGACGATGATCGTGCAGTCGTCGACGGCCACCGTCGGCCTGACGATCGCCATGGCCACGCAGGGCCTGCTGCCGCTGCAGTCGTCCATCGCCATCCTGCTGGGGAACAACATCGGCACGACCGTCACGGCCGTCCTCGCCGCGCTGGGAGCGAGCCGCCCTGCTAAACAGGCCGCCGCCGCTCACGTGTTCTTCAACCTTGTCGGCGTGCTGATCTTCGTCCCGTTTCTGACGCCGTTCACAGACTTTATCGCGGCGACTTCAAGCGGCGTCGCGCGCCAGCTGGCTAACGCGCACACGCTGTTCAACGTCGTCAACACGGTTATCCAGCTGCCCTTCGCCGGACTGATCGCCGCCGTCATCCAACGCCTCATCCCCGCGCAGACCGATCAGCTCTATTCAGGCGCGCGTTACCTCGACGAGCACCTGCTCGACACGGCCCCCGCAGCCGCCGTGCAGGCAGTGCGCAACGAGCTGCTCGAGATGGGCGACATGGCGGGAAAGATGCTCGATCTCGTGCGCAGCGCCTACTTCGAGGACGACACATCCGCCTCCACGAAGCTGGATCAGATCGAGGAGGGCATCGACGACCTCACACACCGAATCGCCATGTACGCGGCGCGCCTGTGGCGGCGGCATCTTTCGTCGTCGCTGTCCCGTCTTCTTGAAAGTTTCGTCAACGGATCGGTCGACATCGAACGCATCGGCGACCATGCCCAGAACCTGATGGACAGGTTCGAGGAACTGCGCGAGAACAGGACAATGTTCTCGCCGCAGGCGATGAGCGAGCTCGACGCCATGCTCGACCTCGTGCGTTCCATGATGGAAAAGTCCATGGCCGCCCTGCGCGAGGACAGCGTTGACCTCGCCCGCGAGGTGGCCAGCGTGCTCGAACAGAGCGTCGACGCCATGGAAAAGCGTCTGCGCAGGCTGCACATCCAGCGTCTGAACGAAGGGCTGTGCACTCCCACGTCCGGAGTGCTCTTCATCGAGCTGATCACCAATCTGGAGCGCATAGGCGACCACGCCACCAACGTGGCTGAGATCGTCCTCGCCGCCCACGGCGCGCTTCAGGGCGACGCCGCCCCGACTTCCGCGCAGTGAAGCCGACGGTAAAAGACGCACGAGAACTTTCGCTAAACTGTCACGTGTGACCGCGTTAGCGAAAGTTTTTTTCACATTTCCGATCCGCGCGCCTCCGTCCGCCGCGTCACGGCCTCGCGGAACTTTAAAAGGCCGGCGGAAGCGCCGGTTTTCGCGGGCGCGAACGGGCGCGGGATGCCGAAAAATTTGCGTTCGCGCCGTCACCTGAACGTCCGCCGCGTGGCGGACGCTTTTGCCGCGCCCTGCCGCCGAAAGGAGGTCAAAGCCCGTGGAACTGAACACGGACGCCGTCGTCTTCGGGCTTCTCTCTCTGTTGATGATGGGGAGTTATTACCCTGTCGTCATCAAGGGCGAGTATTATTTCTCGCGGAAGATTTGGCCCATCTTTCTGGCAACAGGGCTCGCCGCCCTCACCCTTTCGACGCGCATGGAAGGGCTTTCGTGCTGGCTGACGGCGTTCTTCGGCGCGGTCAACATCTGGGCCGTCGTCGAGATATGGGAGCAGGCTGAGCGCGTGCAGCAGGGCAGGTATCCCAAGAACCCGAAGAGGAAATACCGATAGCGCGGCAAAAAGCGTCCCATCCGCGACAGAAGCGGACGGGACGCTTTCTTATTCAACCTGTGTTGTGCCGTGGCGGTTTGCCGCCGGGAATCAGCCTACCCGATACTTTCAAACACCATCGTCGCCTGGATCCTGTCGCCGCCAAACGGCCCCTTGCTGTCGACGTGCGCGGTTGAGATAGTATGTAAGCGGTACCCTTCCGCAGCCTGACGGTTGATGACGTCTTCCAGCTCAGAAAGGTTGCCGGAACCGGTGCCGAACAGTTTTTCCTTGAGCGTCACCTGGATCACCACGTAGTGCAGATCCCTGCCCGAAGCGAAAGAATAGGTCGAAGGATCGGGATTCCGATTATCGGCGCCAAAAATGCCCATCGCACGCACCTCCATGTATTCGCGTTCTTCGCCGTCCGCGAAACGGACGGACGCACAAACGCAAGTTTACGCCTTTTCCCCCGCTTTAGCAAAGAAGTCCTCGAGCGCGGCCGCGGCCACGTCGTCGACGGGAACGCCGCCGCGCAGGGCGCGCTCGCGCGCTTCGCGCTCCTTTTCGCCGTGAATCCAGACGCGGTCGCACCCATCGGCGGGTTCGCTGCGCCGCACTTCGTCCAAAATGCCGGCGATATGTCCGCGCAGGGCGGCCGCGTCGCCGAACAGGTCGAGACGCACGGCGCCGAAGAAGAAGCACACCTTTGCGCCCACGCCCTTCTTGTAGGAATGCAGGCTCCACTCGCCCATCGACAGACCGGCGCACAGCAGTTCGACGAGAAGTCCGAGACCGTAGCCCTTGTGCCCTCCCGTGGCTTCCGACGTGCCGCCGAGAAACACGAGGCCGCCGAGCCCGGGTTCCGCCTTGTACTCGCTGAGGAACTTGACGGGATCGCGCTGCGTGCGGCCCGCGCTGTCGACAGCCCAACCCTCGGGGAGCGTCTTGCCGACGCGGGAATAGACCTCGACCTTGCCGAAGGCGGCAGTCGTCGTCGCCATGTCGAGCAGAAACATGTCGTCGCCCGAAGCCGGCACGGCGACGGAGATCGGGTCGGTGCCGAACATGCGCGTTCGGCCGTTGGTGGGAATGGCGTTGCAGCGCGTCGTGCAGCTGGAGCAGCCGATCATGCCCTCGCGGGCGATGCGCTCTGTCCACAGACCGGCCATGCCGTAGTGACTCGCGTTGCGCACGGCGCAGAGAGCGACGCCCGAGACACGGGCCTTTTCGATGACGCGCGTCACAGCGAAGTCGGCAATCAGCCCGCCCACGCCGTTATGCCCATCGACGACCAGCGAGACGGGCGTCTCGAAGACGACCTCGGGCACGCGTCCGGGGTTGATGAAGCCGTTGTCGATAAAACCGCGATAGGGCTTCAGCCGCCCGACGCCGTGCGACGGGACGCCGCGCGCGTCCGCTTCGACGAGCACACGCGCGGTCAGCGACGCTTCTCTCTCATTGTAGCCGAAACTGCGCAGGACCTTTTTCGTCTTGCACAGAAGGTCATCGAACGGATAAAGCTGAGACATGGTTTATTGTTCTCCTGTTTTAGAAAATTTGCGCGGCACCGCTCATATTTTAACAGAAAATCCGCAAAACGCCGCTACTCGACGAACTCGCAGCCGATCTCTTTCAGCTTGCCGTCCAGCCACGGGCGGTCGAACGTGCCGTTCTTTTTAATGTTCTCCATCAGCGCGGCTTCCCTCGCGGACACGGCGTGGGCGCTTGCCGCTATCTCCTCGGCCTCGCAGGGACGGACGAAGAGCACGCCGTCGCCGTCACCGACGACGATGTCGCCGGGATAAACGGCGACGCCGCCGAGCGAGATGACCGTGCCGATCTCGCCGGGACCGTTCTTGTAAGGGCCGTTGGGCGTCGCGCCGCGGGCGTAGATCGGCCAGTCCATCGCCGCCAGTTCATCGAAGTCGCGCACGTTTCCGTCGATGACCAGTCCCGCCACGCCCCGCGCCACGCAGTAGCGCGCCATGAGCTCGCCGCACACGGCGTGGTTGCCAGTGCCGCCTGAGTCGATGACGATCACGTCGCCGGGCCGTGCCAGGTCCATGGCCTTGTGGAACATCAGGTTGTCGCCCTCGGGAAGCCTGACCGTCAGCGCCACTCCCAGCAGGGGGACGCGGTTCAGCGGACGGATCCCGGGGCACGCCGCCGCGATGCGACGCATGCAATCGTCGATGTTCGACACGGGCAGACCGCGGAATTTCTCGACCAGTTCGCGGGAAGGACGGGGAAAGTTCGTCACGATCCTGCATCCAACGTTAGACATGATGATCACCTCATAAAAAGTGTGTATGCCGACGGCAAAGCCTCGACGGTGTCTTCGCCGATGAACCGCATAAAAACACCCTGTCTCGAAAGATCACGGACAAAGCCGCGCGTCTTTTCCGTTCGCGCCCGAACCGGACATGATTTGCGAAAATAATCCTTTTCGATCCGCGCAGTCTCCGTCATCCCCGCGGCAGATTGCAGTTTTTTTAGACGTTTTCCGCGTCTTTGCGGCTCAAACAACCCTTTACGCGGCGATAATAGCGAAAATTGAAACGTTTGTCCAATGCGGCCCTCTGTATAAACATATGCCGATCCGTTCATAACACAAGGCGCTCCGCGGAAACGCGGAGCGCCTTGTGTTATGAAAGCTAGTCGTAATTCTTCCTGTCCATGAGCGCGAAGATTTCCTCGAACGACTTGGGGGACACGCCGTTCAGTTCTTTCGCGCAGCCGAAGCTGGTGGTATGCTCCATGCGCGCCTTGGCGCCGGCGGAGACGAGCGGTTTGACGCCGACTTTCTCCATCAGCTCCATCGCCTCGCCCACCTCGAAGCCGCGTCGCTCGGAGTGGACAAAATCGGAACCCGCCAGTCCGATGAGAAGTTTCTCGAATGGCTGTTTGTCCATGGTGGCGCACACGGACTGCAGGAAACGGTCCTCAAGGCCGCACTTGTGCGCGAAGGCCAGCGATTCTGTCATCAGCGCCTCGAGCCCCTTGGTGAAGACGCTGCGCACAAGCTTGATGCGCGAGGCGTCTCCCGCCTTCGATCCTTCGCCGACGAGAGTGACGTTCATGCCCCAGGGCGTCATCGCGTCGTGCCAGGCTCCCGCTCCCTCGCCGGAAGCGAGGATGGGCACCTTGTGGCCATAGCCGACGAGACCGCCGAGCATGGCCGAATCGACGTAATACGCGCCTTTTTCGGCAAACTTTGCCGCCTCCGCCGCCTTGATGTCGGGAAGCGCCGTGGTCACGTCGACGAAATACTGTCCCTCGCGCGCCAGAGGCAGCAGGCTGTCCGCCGTAGAGGGCGTAAAACGGGCGGGCACGCAGATGACGACAAAGTCGCACTTTTCCACGAGTTCTTTCGCCGAGGCGACGGCCGTCACCCCGCCGGCCGAGGCGACGCGGTCGAACACGGTTTTCTTGTACGGGCCGTCGGAATCCATCGCCACATCATAGGCGAGAATCCCTTTCAAACCTTCGCCACACAGGCCTTTCGCCATGTGATAGGCTGCTTCGCCGAAACCGATATAACCGAGTGAAACGTTCTGAGCCATGTTAAGGACCTCTTTCCGAATAAATTGTTTCAGTGCACCATGCCGAACAGTCTGGGCAGCACCAGACTGACCCAAGGCACGTAGAGGATAATCAGCGTCGAGGCGATCATCGCGAGGATGAACCACTTGCCCTTACGCGCGATCGAGATCATGTCGATGCCGGTCATCGACTGCGCCACGAACAGGTCCATCGCCACAGGGGGCGTCACGAGACCGACGCAGAGCGCCAGCACCATGAAGATGCCGAAGTGCACGGGATCGACGCCGATCTCCCGCACGACCGCCAGCAGGATGGGCGAAATAAGCAACATCGAAGGCGTCGTCTCGAGGAACATGCCGACGATCAGCAGCAGGATCAGGATCATGAACAAAATAATATAGGGATTTGAGGAAATCGAGATGAAGAACGCCGTGATCTTCGCGGGAATCTTCATATAGGCGAAGATCGCGCTGAGAGCGCCCGCGGGGGCAAACGTGAACAGCATCGCGCCGATGAAGCTGGTGTTCTTCTTGTACATCTCCCAGATGTTGCCCCACGTCAGTTCCTTGTAGATGAAACGTCCCACGATAATGCCGTAGGTGCAGCCGACAACCGACGCCTCGGTCGGAGTGACGATTCCAGAGTAGATGCCACCCAGTATGATCACAGGCATCATCAGCGCCCATTTAGCGTCCCAGAACGTCTTAAAGATCTCCTTGCCGCTGAGACGGTGGTTCTTGCCGACCCAGCCGTATTTCTTGCAGGTGAAGTAGTTCACAGTCATCAGCAGACCGCCGACAACCATGGCGGGCAAAAAGCCCCCCATGAAGAGCGCGCCGATCGAGACGTTGTTTGTGACGCCGTAGACGACCATCGGCGTGCTGGGCGGAACGATCATGCCCAGACTGCCGGCCACGGCGATGAGCGCTGTCGCGTAGGTGCGGTTATAACCTTCCTGATCCATCGCCGGAAGCATGATCGAGCCAATGGCCGCCACCGTGGCGATCGCCGATCCGGAGACGGCGCCGAAGAACATACAGGCGATGATCGACACCATGCCGAGGCTGCCCGTCACGTTGCCGATGGCAGAGTTGGCCGCCTTGACGATTCGCCGTGAGATTCCGCCGCCCTCCATGATCGTTCCG
Organism: uncultured Synergistaceae bacterium; assembly: GCA_964520485.1. Taxonomy (GTDB): domain Bacteria; phylum Synergistota; class Synergistia; order Synergistales; family Dethiosulfovibrionaceae; genus Pyramidobacter. The sequence continues at coordinate 19,976 of CAZFNC010000016.1, forward strand.
GCAATCATGAAAAACGGCAGCGAAAGGAGCGTGAAGTTGTCAAGCCCCGAGTAGAGCGACTGAGCGATAAAGGTAAGCTTGGTGACGGGAGCAAAACGGATCAGCACCAGCATCGCGCAGGCGATGGAAACGCCGATGGGCACGCCGAGGAACAGAAACGCAAACATCACACCAAAGAGGATTAAAACGCTGTTCTGCATGAACTATTCTCCTTCCTCGTCATCGTCGGCGTCGAAAATCGACTTGCTCGTCGTCACTTTCACGTCGCTGTCGTCGGAGTTCACGATACGCCAGCAGTCCTGGAGCAGCCGGATTGTCATCAGCACGAAACAGAACGGCAATACCGAATAAATCAGGCTCTTTGGCATACGCAACAGGATCGTTGAACTGTGACGCTTGGCAAAATTAGCGATAATCTTCATCGTCGGCGGGATCATGTAAAGGCAAAAGCCCATCGTCACAACGTCGGTGAAGATCAGAAGCGCCTTTTTCGCCTTGCCGTGCAGACTGTTGAGGAAACCGTCGATGCGCAGGTGCTTGCCTTTCAGCACGGCGCCGCATGCTCCCAAGTAGCAGAGCCAGATGAAGAACACCGTGCACAGCTCTTCCGTCCAGCTGAACGAATAGTTGAACACGTAACGCGTGACCACCTGCAGCGTCAGCATGACGGTCATCGCCGCGAAAAGCACCGCTCCGATGTAGATTTCAAACTCGTTCAGGAATTTTACAAAACCCTTCTTCACAGAAAGACCTCCCCATCTTGACACTTCCGGCGCGAGCCAGCGTATATTCGCGCGGAAACGCCGTTACGCCCCTTTGAAGCGGGAACGGAGTCGACCAAACGCGTGGGAAAAGCGCGCTCCACGGAAACGCATCCTCGGGAAACGTCGCCGTTCAAAGACAGGCTTTACGCCGTGAAAGATGACATGTCTGATCCGCGTTTCCCTGAAAAACGGCCGCGCGCGGGAAACGCGCGGCCGTGGTTTCGGTTCCGGCAGGTACTATTTGCCGAGACGGGCCTTGATTGCCGCGATCTCGTCCACGACGGCGTTCCACGCTTCTTCGCCCATTTCCTTGCGAACCATGTCGCGCACTGGCGCGGCGGCGTCCTCAAAAGCCTTAAGCTGTTCCGGCGTGAGCTTGTTGAACGTCATCGTCTTTTTCAGCTCGGCAAGGCACTCGTCCTCGAACCTCTGATTGTCTTCGCCGACTTTCTGAGCAGCGGCGCAGGCCTTGTCAAAGATCTCGCGCAGGTCGTCGGGCAGATCCTGATAAGCCTCCTCGCCGATGCACATCACGGCCAGCGTATAAGCGTTGTGCGTCTCGGACAGGTACTTCTGAACTTCGTAGAGCTTGGAGTTGTAGATGTTCACGAACGGGCCGTCGGAGCCGTCGATCAGCCCCTGCTGGGAAGCAGTGTACAGTTCGCTGTACGCCACCTGAATGCTGGGCGCGCCGAACAACTCAAAGGTCCTGATCGTGTAAGGGTCGGAGAGCACGCGCATCTTCAATCCCTTGAGATCCTCGGGCTTCTCGATCGGGCGCACGTTGTTGATGATGTTGCGGAAACCCAGCCAGCCGTAAAACACGACGCGGGTATCGGTGTCGGCCAGCACCTTGTCCTTGATCTTCTGACCCTCGGGACCGTAGAGGAACTCCTGAAGCACCTTCTCATCGGTGAACAGATAGGGCGTGTTCACGGGCAAAAACGCGTTGGTATATTCTCCCCAGCTGCCCGCGACGAGATTGAACAGTTCGAACGAACCCATCTGAGCACCGCCGACAACTTCGGAAGGCGTCTTGCCAAGCTGTCCGTGCGTGAATACTTCCACCTTGAGGCGGCCTCCGCTCAGTTTGTCGCACTCCTCGGCGAGCGCGACGATACTGCGGCCGAACGAGCTATTTCTCAGGTCGTTTTCGCTGACGTTCGTGTTCATGCGCAGGACGACAGGGTCGGCGGCAAAGGAGGACGCGGCGAAAGCGAGCGCGCAGACGGCGAAAAGGAACGACGTGCGGAAATTCTTCATGTTCAAAGCACCTCTTTCGAAAAGATAATTTACCGCCGTTCTTATTCCGGCGGAGGAACGACAAAAAACGCTATTCAACGATATCGCAGCCGATTTCTTTCAGTTTGGCATCCACCCAGGGACGCTCGAACTTGCCCGTCTTCTTGATGTTCTCGATCCAGACGGCTTCCTTCTCGGACGTGGCGCGGGCCTTCGCCGCCAGTTCCTCAGCCTCTTCCGGATGTATGAAAAGTACGCCGTCGCCGTCGCCGACAACGATATCGCCGGGACGAACGACGATCCCGCCGAAGGAAATGGTCGTGCCAATCTCGCCGGGGCCGTTCTTATACGGACCGTTGGGGGTCGCGCCGCGCGCGTAAACGGGCATGTCCATCGCGGCCAGTTCTTCGCGGTCGCGCACACTGCCGTCAACCATCAGCCCCGCCACGCCGCGCGACTTGCAGTACTGCGCCATGATCTCGCCGAAAATAGAACGGCTGATGTCGCCGCCCGCGTCGATAACGATCACGTCGCCGGGCCGCGCCAAATCCATGGCCTTGTGGAACATCAGGTTGTCGCCCTCCGGCACCTTGACCGTCAGCGCCACGCCCAGCAGAGGCACGCGGTTCAGCGGATAGATTTCCGGACGCACAGCCGCAGTGCGGTTCATGCAGTCGTCAATGTTCGCCACGGGCAAGCCGCGGAACTTCTCGACCAGCTCGCGCGGTGGACGAGGAAAGTTCATCACGATCTTGCAGCCAACGTTCGCCATGATGATCACCTCATTTGAAAGATTGCCCCGCGAGACGGGCCGCGGGGCGTTTTTGACAACGCGTCGCGCAAAAGCGCCTTTGACGGGCACAGCCGCGCAAGCTCTTTTATTCACACTCGGCTATAATTACGATTTGTGAAAAAATGCTCTTGCAGCCGCTCCGGCGGAGTATGTCCAGCAATGGGCCGTCGCTCTCTATGCTGTTTCACGACTTTTACGATTAAGATTTATTGCCGACAGAAAAATGATACTGGAAGTTCAAACGTCTGTCAAATTCAACTTGGTGTATAATAGTTATACCGATACGGTAATACTTTTTCACATGGAGGCGGTCCGCGTGGAAAATTACGATTCCTTTCTTGCCATCGCCGAAACGGGCAACATCTCGCGCGCGGCGGAGAAGCTTTACGTCTCGCAGCCATCGCTGAGCAAGTACCTGCGGCGGCTTGAGCGGGATCTGGGGGCGGCGCTGTTCGACCGTTCGTCGTATCCGCTGAAACTGACCGAAGCCGGCATGCTCTACCTGAACTACGTCAGGGAGGAGCGGCTGCGCGCGAGAAACCTGCGGCGCGGCCTTGAGAACCTCAGATCTCCCGACAAGGGCGAAGTGCGCGTCGGGCTGACGCCGTGGCGGTCGTCAAGTCTGCTTCCCGACCTTTTCGCCGATTTCTGGAAGTTCCACCCGAACATCCGCGTCTATCTCGAGGAGGGAGCGCACAAGCATTTAGCCTCGCTGATCGAGCGGGACCGTGTCGATTTCGCGCTGACCCACCTGCCCAATCAGTACGAGGGGTTTTCCTGTACCCATGAATTTTTGACGGCCGACGGGGCCGTGTTCGCCGTCAGTTCCGCGCACCCCCTTGTGAGCGCGCTGCCCGCCGCGGACGGGATCGGCACGATCGGCGAGAGCGAGTTCGCCCTGTTCCAAAACGAGGCGTTCGTGATGTTCCAGGAATCGCAGAACATCTACGAGATGATCCACGCGTTTCTCGAGAGAGCGGGCGTCGTACCGAACGTGCGCCTTGTCACGCCCAACATCCACACGGCGATGAGTTTCGTGCGCCGGAACCAGGGCGTCGGATTTGCCACGGTCACCTACGCGGAACACCGCCGCGACGACGGGCTGAGATTCTTCTTTCTCGGCGACGAGCCGATGAAGTGGGACGTCGTCGCCACGTACAAAAAAGGGCGCCCGCTAAGTCCGCAGGCGCGCATGCTGCTCGACTCCATCCGCTCCGTCTGCGCGGGGAAATCCGGCGGCGAGGGCGTTTGAACTCGTCCTCTGTTTCATCGGTAAAATCCGTCAGGCGCGACGGACAAAACCGTGTTATAATTAAAAATATAAAAAATCCAGGAGGTCTTCACCGTGAAAAACCGCCTTTCGCTCGGAGAGACGCTCTCCGTCACCAGCATGCTCTTCGGATTGTTCTTCGGGTCGGGCAACCTGATCTTTCCCATCTCGCTCGGTCAGATGGCGGGAAACAACGTCGCGCCCGCCACGGCGGGGTTCCTCGTCACGGCTGTGGGAATGCCCCTGCTGGCCGTGGTCGCGCTCGGGCTTTCCAAGAGCAGCGGCGTGCGCGAGCTGAGCTCCAGGGTCGGCAGGGCATACAGCGTGTGTTTCACCTGCGCGCTCTACCTGTCCATCGGGCCGCTTTTCGTCGTGCCGCGCTGCATCACGGTTCCGTTTGACGTCGGCATCGTGCCGATGCTCCCCGACGGGTGCGACCGCCGCGTCGCGCTTTTGATCTTCTCCGCCGCCATGTTCCTCGCGCTCCTGTGGTTCTCCTTTCGGCCGAGCGCCATCCTCACATGGGTGGGGAGGGTGCTTAACCCGATGCTCCTGTTCATGCTCGGCTGGCTTCTCGTTTCGGCGGCGATCAGCCCGATGGGCAGCGTCTCCGCCGTCGCACCGGAAAAGGCTTACGCGAGCGGCGCGTTCGCGCGAGGCGTGATCGAAGGCTACAACACGATGGACGCCGTCGCCGCGCTGGCGTTCGGGATCATCGTGATCCACGTCGTCCGCAATCTCGGCGTGACGGACGGCGGGGCAATCACCGTCGAGGTCGTCAAAGCGGGGCTGTTCAGCTGCACGTTCATGGGGCTGATCTACGTCGCCATGACGTGGGTCGGCGCGCAGAGCCGCGCCATCTATCCCCTGGCGGAAAACGGCGGCCTGGCGCTGGGCGCGATCTCGCGCCACTACTTCACGGGATTCGGCGCGCTTTTCCTCGCCGTCACGGTTCTGCTCGCGTGCCTGAAGACGGCCATCGGCCTGATCGTCAGCAACGCGCAGGCGTTCTCCGAGATGTTCCCGTTCGCCCTCGCCTACCGCAAGTGGGTCGCGCTGTTCTGCTGCGTCTCGTTCGGCCTCGCCAACCTAGGGCTTTCGACGATCATCAGCTTCTCACTCCCCATCCTGCTCACGCTTTATCCTCTGTGCGTCACGCTGATCTTCATGGTGATCTTTGAGCGTCGGCGCCGCCTTGCCAAACGCACGTTCGCCGTCGTTACGTTCTTCACGGGCGTCGGCGCGACGCTCGACACGCTGTGCGCGATGCCGGCCGTCGCCGCGACGTTCCGCGCCGAGGCGCTCGTCGCTTTCGCCGTCCGCGCCCTGCCGCTCGCGTCGTACAACATGATCTGGATCACGACGGCGGCCGTCGGCGTTCTCGTCGCGGCGGCTCTGCCGAAAAAACGGGCGCGCGAGAAAGCGTAACAGTTTTCGCGGCGAGAGATATTCCCCGCGCCGCGGACATCCGCGCCAAAAAGACGTTTTAAGCGCCCGCGGCATGCCCATTCTCATCACGGCGCGGGAGCGGCGACACGGCTTTCAGTAGTTTTTTTCCGCGAAAAGACGGCGGGGGAAAACGCGCTTTCGCGCGTCTTTCCCCCGCCGTCCCGCTCATGCGAAAAAGAACGTCACGCCTCGCGCGGCAGCACTCTTTTGCACACGGCGTGGTAGATCACATAGCTCACGATCACGTTGACGCTGTCGGCCGTGAGCTGCGTCCAGATGACGCCCGTCATGCCGAACAGGGCGTTGAACGCGAACAGCAAAGGGATGTTGAGCGCCAGCTGGCGTATGGCCGCCAGCGTAAACGAGACGCGTCCCTGCCCGAAAGCCTGCATGGTGTGCACCAGCTGAAAGCTGAGGAACATGCACGGCGTGTCAAGACACCGCGCCTGCAAAAAACGCACTCCGTAGGCCACCGTCTCCGGCTCGGCGATGAAGAAGCCGATCACCCGACCGGCGTAGACGTAATAGAGCGCTAGCCCCGTCAGGGACACAGCCAGCCCCGCCGTGCGCGCCGCCTTGAAAAACGCCTTCATGCGCCCGATGTTCCTCGCCGAGAAATTGTACGCCATCAGGGGGACCATGCCAAGGCAGATGCCCACGCACGTGCCGATCCACAGGCGTTCCACCTTGAGCACGATGCCGATGGCCGCCACCGCCGTGTCGCCGTAGCCGGAGGAGAGACGGTTGATCACCATGTTCGTCAGGTCGAACAGGAACATGCTCATCGCCGCGGGGAGCCCCACGCCGAACAGGGCCTTCAGAGAGGACTTCTCCACGCGCTCAAAACGGGGCGGCATCCTGAGAACCGACACGCTCCGCACGCGCCGGTAGATCCACACGAAATAGCCCAGCGCCGCCACGTTCGAAAGCATCGTCGCGATGGCCGCGCCCGCCACCTCGCGCCCCGGGGGGAGTAATACGAACATGAAAAGCGGGTCGAGCGCCATGTTCAGCAGCCCGCCGAACATCAGCCCCAGCGCCGCCTCGCGCGAGTAGCCCACGTCGCGCAGCAGCGTGGCCATCGCGTTGGAAACCACCGCGGGGAACGCGCCGACGACGACGACGTAGAACAGGTACTCCTTCGCGTACCCCATCGTCATGTCGCTGGCGCCGAGCAGCCTCAGCAGAGGCTCCATGAACACGGCGCACAGCGCGGAAAACACGAGCGCCATGAAACCCGAAAGGATCAGGCTGAGAGAAGCCACGCGCCGGGCCTCGTCGTCGCGGCGCGCGCCCAGCAGCCGCGCCGCGAGCGTGCCGCCGCCGATGCCGAACATGTTGGCGATCGCCATCGAGATCAGATAAACCGTCAGGACCAGCGACGCCGCCGCCACCATGTATGGGTTGTTCGTGCGCCCGATGTACCACGTGTCGGCCATGTTGTAGATCAGCATGATCAGCTGGCTGATGATCGTCGGCAGCGTCATCTTCAACAGCGCCCGCGGCACCGGCATCGTCTCGAAAAGTTCCGTTTTGTCCTCGTTCATGTGTTTCATCGACGGTTCCTCCGCAGCTGCACAATGGGAATTATCGTGTCATTATAATCCCAAACGCCTCTGAATACAAGCGCCGCGAGGCCGCGATACGCGCGCGACGCGAAAGGGCGGGGAGCGAAAACCACCGGCCGGGGAAAACGGAGGACAACCGACGCGGCGCGCGGGGGCGAAGGGACAGACGGGCGGAGCGGGGCGAGCCGGGGGAGAACTCGGGCGACGGCGGGCGCAAAAAAAGCGGGTTCGGGAAAACCGTAAAACGGGCTTCCCGAACCCGCGGGCGAGGCGGCGAGGCGCGCGAAGCCTCGCGCGAAAAAATTCCTTTGGTCGTTTCGCCGGGCTCACGGCGGCGTGCCGTTCAGTCAGTTTGCCAGATTCAAAAACCTTTTAACGTAT
>CAZFNC010000017.1:0-27053 GCA_964520485.1 uncultured Synergistaceae bacterium
ATAAACGCCGCTTCGTTTCAATCATGAGAAACGGGTCTCCCGCCCGAACGTTTCACGGCGGGAGGCCCGCTCTTTTAGTGCGCCGGAGACGCTGCCGACAGATAGCGGAGCGCGAGGAAAAACCAGGAAATCTAACGCCGCTCCGCCGCGAAGTCGCTTTTGACCGCGCCGCGTCCCGTCCAAATGCCACGGCAGACAATGACCGTCATAAATGAGCGTCTACAAGATAAAAAGGCACGGCCTTGAAAGGAAGACCGTGCTTTCATGTTTGGCGCAGGGGCGTTTTGCGGGAAAGAGAGAGGGGTATCTGCCGCCGTCCCTTTTTACGACCTTGCGCAGAACAACCCACCCGAGCACGAGAGCGACAACTGAACAAACGGCGCCGAGTCCCGTCGTAGCCCAAGCTTCTGCACCGCCATCGGAGGAACTGCGGCGGGTTAGCGCGAGGAAACGCGCAGATCGCATAGATGTTTTGCCGGCGTCAACGTACAGACGCACCTACGTTCTTTTTTCAGCGCGCGTGAGCGCATGACTGAGGTCTTCTTTTCAGCCCCATAAAAACCGCCGGAAAGCTGCCCCTGAGCGGCTTTCCGGCGGTTTATGCACTGTATCGTTTGTATCGTTTGTATCGTTTTTAGTCGTCGAGCTTCAGAGAGCCGAACACGTCTCCGAGCGTGACGCCCGTCTCTTCGTTGACGCTGACGGACTTGTCGGCATCGCCCCTGCGGCGGTTCCTTGCGGGACGGTCTCCCTTCTGGGCGTTGTCGCGGCGCGAAGGTCTGTCACCGCGTTCGGCCGCGTTCTTGGCGCGCTCGGCAGCCCTTTCGCTCGCCTCAATCGCGCTGATGCTCAGGCGAATACGTCTCTCGGCGGGGTTGACCTCGAGAATACGAGCCGTGACTTCCTGCCCTTCCTGAAGGACGTCGCCGGGCTTTTCCACGCGATGCGTGCTCAGTTGGCTGATGTGGATCAGGCCTTCCATGCCCTTCTCGAGTTCGACGAAAGCGCCGAAGTCGGCAAGGCGGACGACTTTCACCTTCACGTCCTGCCCCTTGGAGTAGCGTTCCTCAACGCCCTTCCACGGATCGTGAAGCTGCTTGTAGCCCAGGCTCATGCGTTTCTTCTCGGGGTCGATGTCGAGAACGACCGTCTCGACCTCCTGCCCGCGGCGCACCACTTCCTTGGGATCCTTGATGCGGCTCCAGGACAGATCGCCGATGTGGATCAGACCTTCGATGCCGGGCTCGACTTCCACGAACGCGCCGAAATCGGTCACGTTGGTGACGGTGCCCTTGGTCTGCTGCCCCTTCTGCCAGCGTTCCATCACGGTATCCCAGGGGTTGCCTAGAGCCTGACGGATGCTCAGGCTGATGCGGTTGTTCTCCTGGTCGATACCGATCACTTTGACCTTGACCTGATCGCCCTTCTTGTACGTCTCGCGCTGCTTGCCGCTGCGTCTCCACGATATTTCGCTCATGTGGACGAGGCCGTCGAGGGGGCCGAGATTGACGAACAGACCAAAGCTGGTCAGGCTGCTGACGGTGCCCTCGAGCACGTCTCCCACGTGAACTTCGTTGTAGAACTTCTCGCGGCCGGCCTTGAGCTCCTCGTCGAGCAGGCTCCTGCGCGACAGGACAAGGCGGCGTTTGCGCTTGTCCTTTTCAAGCAGACGGACGGGGAACTCCTCGCCGACAAAGCGGGCGGGGTTGACCCCGCGGCCTTCAGCGGCAAGGCATGAAATGGGGATAAATCCCTCAAGATCGCAGCAGTTGACCATCAGGCCGCCCTTGACGGAACGCAGACCGGTGACGGTAATCACCTCGTTCCCGCCTGTCTTGGCCTCCATCTCGGCCCAACGGCGGTCAAACTCGCATCTCCAACGGCTGACGAGAAGCTGAGCCTCTTCGCCGTCGCGCTTGCTGATCACCTGAACCTGGATTTTCTCGCCATCCTCGGGAGCGGGTTTGTCGCCCACGAGGATGTGGTGCGTCCACTCGCGTTCCTGAAGCAGTCCCTCGCACTTGTATCCGACATCGACGAGCCAGCCGCCTTCGGTCTTGCCGACCACCGTTCCCTCGACGACACGCCCTCGGCTGATCTCCTCCGCCGCCGCGTCGTACTGGGCAAGGAGAGATGCCATATCGCTGGGCTCTTCTTCGACCGCCGTTTTGACGGCTTCCGCCGTCGTGTCGCTTTCAGCGGACGGAGCGGCCACGTCTGCGGGCTTTTCTTCGGCCGCTGTTTTAGCAGCTTCCGCCGCCGTGTCGCCTTCGACAGACGAAGAAGCCGCCTCGACGGGCGCTCCTTCGACCGCTGCTGTGGAGGCTTCCGCCGCGTTGCTTTCGGCGGACGGAGTGACCACGTCTGCGGGCTCTTCCTCGACCGCTGTCTTGACGGCTTCCGTCGCTTCTACCTGGTTCTTCGTTTCTTCACTCATTACTGACATCCCCCTGACGTCCTGCGATTTTTCTGATCGTTTTCACTGTTTCTTCGATCAGCCAGTCGGGCGTACTCGCTCCGGCTGCGACTCCGATGTTTTTCTTGTCCGTAACCCACGTCTCGTCCAGCTCGCCCGCGTGCTCGATCCATCTCACATCGCGGCACGACCTGAGCGCGATCCTGTACAGCTTGCCTGTGTTCGCGCTGTCGTGTCCGCCGATGACGATCAGGCCGTCCACGCGAGAGGCGAGCTCGGCGACCGCCTTTTGACGCTCCCGCGTCGCATGGCAGACGGTGTTATAGACTCGGAGTTCGTCGGCCGCGCCGAGAAGCGCTTTCGCGACTTCGGCAAGCAGCCGTGGTTCCTGGGTCGTCTGTGACACTAAACCCATCTTTTTTATTTTACCAGAAGTTCTAAAGATTGTCGAGGAGTAAAGTGATCGAAGCGTCGAAAACACTGTCGCTCTGCCCGTGACATATCCGAGTATTCCGGCGACCTCGGGATGCCGCTCGTCGCCCAAAATCAGCAGGTGATACCCCTCCTCGGTCAATTGTCGCGCCCTCGTCTGCACGACGCGGACGAAAGGGCAGGTGCCGTCGATGACGCACGCGCCCCTCGCGCGCAGACGTTCCGTGACGGCGGGGGCGACGCCGTGTGCGCGGATGAAGGCGACGGCGTTCGCGGGCACATCGTCCTCGTTTTCCACCACGCGAAGCCCCATCCTTTCCAACCGGGCGACCTCCTGGGGGTTGTGAATCGGGCTGCCGAGCGCGTAGACAGTTCGCCCATCCTCAAGCGTCCGCTCGAGCGCTTCGATGGCGCGCCTGACGCCGAAACACAGCCCCGTGGGTTCGGCCCGTAAGATGTTCACTTTTCCGCCTCCCCGTTCAGGTGCGAAAGCGCCGCTCTCAGAAGGAGACGCTCGTTTTCCCTCGGCGTCTTTTGGCTGAGATCTAACCAGACGGCGGGAGTGAACTTGCGAAACCACGTCATCTGGCGCTTGGCGAACTGGCGCGTGGCGACCGCGTCGCCGGCAATGGCCTCCTCCAGGGTCATCTTCCCCTGATGGTATTTGACAAGTTCGCGATAGCCGAATCCCTGCATCGACGGCAGTTCGGGAGAATAGCCGTGCCGAAGCAGCCAGAGGACCTCCTCCGGATAGCCCGAGGCAAACTGACGCCGCACGCGCGCCTCGATGCCGGAAACAAGTTCCTGCCTCGGCCGTGAGAGTCCCAGATACAGCACGTCGTAAGGGCTTTCCGCGCGTTTCCGCCGCTCGTAAAGATCGGACGCCTTTTCTCCCGAGAGCATACAGATCTCAAGCGCGCGGGCGACGCGGAACTTGTCGTTGGGGTGAAGGCGGGCGGCGCTTTCGGGATCGTTTTTTTTCAGCCGTTCGTACAGCGACGCGGCATCCAGAGCGCACAGTTCAGTTCGCAGCCGTCCGTCGCTTGGCACGTCGATGGACAACAGTCCGCCAAAGAGAGACTGGTAATAAAAGGGCGTCCCCCCTACGAAAAGAGGCACGCGCCCGCGCGCCGAGATACGCGCCGCACAATCTTTCGCTCCCGCCACAAAATCGGCCGCCGTGAAAACCTGATCGGGATCGACGACATCGATCAGGTGATGCGGAATTTCGCGCCTGATCTCGGAGGAAATCTTATCCGTGCCGACGTCCATGTAACGGTACACTTGGCGCGAGTCGACGGAGATCACTTCGGCGTTCAGCGCCCGCGCGAGATCCAGGCTCATCGCCGTCTTGCCCACGGCCGTAGGGCCGATCACGGCCAGCACGCGCGTTTTAGCCGCGTTCACAGCCCCTGCCTCCCGAAATATTTGTCGAGCGCCGTTCCGGTCATGCGCAGCGCCGTCGGCCGGCCGTGAGGACACGCGTTCGGTTCGTCGCACGCGTTCAGATCCTCCAGCAGACGCAGCGCTTCCGGAGCGGCCAATCTCGTCGTCAGCTTGACGGAAGCCTTGCACGCCTTCGTCGCGAAAGCGCGCAGCAGCGACTGAGAATTCTCCTGTCTCTCCCCGATCGCGGCAAGCGCGCTGCGCAGCAGTTCCACTGGCCCTATCCCCGCCGCTTTCGCGTGGAGCGGCAGCGATGAAAGAGAACCGTCGTCCTCGACCTCGAAACGGAGTTCTTTCAGCTCTTCGCGGTGCGCAAGGGCGTCATGCGCCAGCGTCGGAGGCAGAGAAACGGGCGTGAGCAGACGCTGCTGTCCGCCCGGCCGCGCGCATTCTTTGAGAATCCTCTCGAAGTTGACGCGCTCGTGGGCCGCGTGGGGATCGAGAATCAGAAGCCCATCCCCGTCGGCGAACACGAGGTGCCCTTGGCGCAGTTGCCCCATGTAGACAACACCGTCATCCGCGGGCGCTAGCGGATCTTCGCCGGAAACCTCCCGCGGCTGCGGCAAAAAAGGCAGACGCCCGCCCGCGAGTTCCGCCTGACGATCCGGATACGAATTCGGCGAAGCGGCGCGAAAAACCGGCGGCTCCACGCGCGAAAAAGGATGCGCTTCGCGCGGCGGCATGTGCGAGAACGCTGAGGCGCCGTCTCCCCGCCGCTGCGGCGTGAAGGCAAAACCGTCGTCCCTTCCTGAAACGGTCGCCGGAACGGGCGCGGAAGCATATTCGCGCGAGAACTTCACGGCCGCCTTGCGCACTAGGTCGTAGACCTCGCCCGAATGGCGGAACAACACCTCGGACTTCGCGGGGTGCACGTTGACGTCGACGTCCTCCGGCGGCAAAACGATCATCGCCAGCCAGTTGCCCCGCGCTGCCCAGTGAAAACTCGTCAGGGCCGAACGGATCACGGGATCGCCGACGCGACGCCCGTTCACGAATGAAATCAATTGGAAACGGCTTTGTACGCCGCAGTCCTGCCACCAGAGAGCGCAGCTTCCGCGGCCGCCCTCGCAGCGCGAGGAGAAAATCTCCGGCTCCTCCCCCCACGTCTGCGCGAGGAGCTTTTTGAGGCTGCCGCCGCCGGAGCTCGCGAAAACAGTCTTGCCGCCGTGGATCAGCGTAAAGGCGATCGCGGGATAGGCGAACGCGTAATCCTGAATCAGTTTCAGGACGCGGCGGAACTCCGCCGTGACCGACTTCAAAAACTTGCGCCGCGCGGGAAGATTGTAGAACAGATCCCTGACGACGACGGTTGTCCCCGGACGGAGCGGAACGGCGGAGACCTTCGCGGCGCCGTTTTCGTATCTCAGCACGGCGCCCTCGCGATCCCCGGCGCGCCGGCTGTATATCTCAAACCGACTGACGGCGCCGATGCTGGACAGCGCCTCGCCCCTGTAGCCGAGCGTGGCGATGGCGTCAAGGTCCTCCTCGGCGCTGATCTTGCTCGTCGCGTGTTTCTCCACCGCCAGAGGCAGTTCCTCCGCGGGGATGCCGCAGCCGTCGTCCTTCACAGAGATCAGCACCTTGCCGCCCTGGACGAGTTCCACTTCAACGGCGCGGGCGCCGGCGTCGATGCTGTTTTCGATCAGTTCCTTCACGACGGAGAGAGGGCGTTCAATCACCTCTCCGGCCGCGATCTTTCGCGACAACTCCTCGGGCAGCCGTTGAATCGCCATCATTCGCACCTCAGCTTTCGTGCCCTCGCGACGAGGCCGTAGACCGCGGCGAGAGCGTCCTTGGGCGTCAGCCCGTCGGGGTCCATCGCGGCCACCTCCTCGATAAACGCGTCGCCCGACACATCGAACATACGCACCTGCGCCGACGGAGCAAATGCTTCCGCGCCGCCCGCCGCCTTTCCCTTCTCCTCCTCGAGCTTTTCGAGCACCTCGCGCGCCCTCTTCAGCACCACTCGCGGCAGACCCGCGATGCGGGCCACCTCGATGCCGTATGAACGGTCGGCCGGCCCGTGCTGTATCTTGTGCAAAAACCTCACGCCCTCGGCAGTCTCCTCCACCCCCATGCTCAGGTTGAACAGACCGGGCATGGACTTTTCCAGATCGGTCAGCTCGTGGTAGTGAGTCGCAAACAGCACGAACGGCTTCACGCCGTACAGACTGTGCAGATATTCGATCACCGCCCACGCGATGCTCATGCCGTCGTACGTCGAAGTCCCCCGCCCGATCTCGTCGAGGACGACCAGACTGCGGTCGGTGACATTGTGCAGAATATTTGACGTTTCAAGCATCTCGACCATAAATGTGCTGTTGCCACGCGCCAGTTCATCGTGCGCGCCAATTCTCGTGAAAAGCCTGTCCGTCAGGGGAAGAACGGCGGAAGCCGCGGGGACGAAGCACCCCGCCTGCGCCATGATCTGAATCACAGCCGCCATGCGTAGGTACGTCGATTTACCCGCCATGTTCGGCCCCGTAACGATAGCCGTGCGGTGGTCGAGGTCGAGCGTCAGATCGTTTGGAATGCAGGGAGAACCCCTCAGCGCCAGTTCCACCATCGGATGCCGCCCTTCGCGGATCTCGAGGCGGCGTTCTTCAGTCAGCACGGGACGGCAGTAACCGCGCGAACGCGCGATGCGCGCGAACGCGTTCAACACGTCCAGACGGGCAAGAGCGCGTCCCAGGCGCTGGATCGCGTCGGTACGATCCAGGCATTTCGCCGTCAGTTCATCGAATATGCGCTGTTCGCACTCGGCAATCTTCGCGTCGGCCTGGAGGCGGCGTTCCTCATACTCTTTCAGTTCCGGGGTCACGAAGCGTTCCGCGTTCGCGAGCGTCTGACGGCGCGCGTACTCCTGCGGCAATGCCGCCTTGTCGGCCGCAGCGCGCGGAATTTCGATGTAAAAACCGAACACCCTGTTGTAGCCGACTTTCAGTTTCGCGAGTCCCGTGCGTTTTCTCTCGCGTTCGGCAAAGTCGTCGAGCCACTCTTCGCCGCTGTCGCCGAACGATCTCCAGCGATCCAGTTCCTCGTCGTAGCCGGGCGCCGCAAGCGACCCAGCCCCCAGCGCGCGGGGCAGATCGCTCAGCAGGGCGCTGTCAAGCAGCTCGCGCAGGGAGGATAACTCCGCGGGGTCGGGAAGTTCCGCTTGAGGACACAGGCCGTGCAGCGCTTCCGCGACCGTGGGATGCACGTCGAGTGTATCGCGCAGCGCCCCCAAGTCGCGCGGGTTCGTGCTTTTCATGTGCAGCCTGGCGATCGCGCGCTCAACGTCGCGGCATTTTTCAAGAAGATCGCCCAACCGCTGCGAAGTCTCCCCGTCCCCGTACAGAGACTCGACGGCGTCGAGACGGCTGTTGATCCGCCGTGACGAGTTCAGCGGGCGGGCGATCCAGTCGCGCAGGAGCCTTGCGCCGAAAGGTGTCGAACAGGCGTTCAGGCACGTGAACAGAGAGATCTCGCCGCTCCAGAGGTCAAGGTTCGTCTGCGTGTTCCAGTCGAGGTGGAGAAACCCCTCCGGCATGATCCGCGTGATGCCGCGGATATGGCGCGCCTTGGAAAAACTCGTCTCCTCGGCGTAGCAAACCAGCGCGGCTGCCGCGCCGATGCGCGGATCTCCGCGCGGCAGCCCGTACCCCTCTAGCGAACTCAGGTTCCACAACTGGCACAGCCTCGAAAGCCCCGTTTCGGGATCGAAGTCCTCGGCGGGCGCCTCCGAAAACGCCCACCCCTGTCCCGTCTCCGGCAATCCTTCGTATTTCCTGCCGCGCGGCACGAGGATCTCACGCGGCGCAAAGGAGATAAGGACGCTTTTGGCCTCGTTCTTCTCGAACGTCCCCACCAGCACGTTCGACGCGGCGGGCGTCAAAAAACCGATCGTCCACCGGTCTCCCTGCGCAACCAGCGCCGCGAGGGACGAGTTCATGACGCCCTCTTCGGGAATAAACGTGCCCGGCGTCAAAATCCTGACGACTTCGCGCTCCACGAGCGTCCGACCGTCGGGAGGCGTCATCTGCTCGCAGACGGCAATTTTGTAACCTTTTTCGACCAGGCGCGCGGCGTACTGTTCCGCCGCGTGGTGCGGGACGCCGGCCATGGGCATGGATTTGTTCTGATCGCGGGACGTCAGGGCGATGTCCAGTTCGCGCGAGACCAGCCTGGCGTCGTCGAAAAAGCATTCGAAAAAATCGCCCATGCGGAAGAACAGAATGCAGCCGGGATACTTGTTCTTCCAGTAGTAATACTGTTCCAGCATCGGCGTCATCTTCACCGCAGCCCCCTGCGATCCGCTTTTTTCGCCCATCTAGAAGCGTTCAGCTCCTTCCCTGTCAAGGTAATCCTGAAGTATGACGGCCGCCGCGACCTTGTCGACGGACTTCCGGCGTTTTTTGCGCGAGACGTTGCCTTCGAGGAGATACCCCGTCGCCACGCGAGTGCTGTAGCGTTCGTCCGAAAACCTGATCGTCGCCGACGGGAAGCGTTCCTGAATCTGAGAGGCGACTTCCCGCACGTGCAGCGCCGAAGGACCGATGGTGCCGTCCTCGCGGATCGGCAGCCCTATGAGAAGACAGCCCGTATCGTAGCGGACGAACGTGCGTTCAAGCTCGTCAAGCCAAGGTCCGTCTGCATTCCAGACGGCGATCCCCTGAGCAAACATGCCCAGGGGATCGCTGACCGCCACACCGATCCGGACCGTACCGACGTCAAGGCAGACAATTCGGGGCACGTCAAGCTCCGATCATCTTCGTCACGATGCCGGCTGCGGCCTTCGCGGCCTCGGGAATCTTCGACGGATCCTTGCCGCCGGCCTGCGCCATGTTGGGCCGTCCGCCGCCGCTCCCCCCGACGATCGCCGCGAGTTCCTTGACGATGCGCCCCGCGTGGAGCTTCTTCTTCAGGGCTTCGCTGCCCACCATGCAGAGCAGCTGCACCTTGCCGTCCGCCGCCCCTGAGAAGACGATGAACACGGCGTTCGGATCGCCGTCCTTGTATTTATCGCCGGACTCGCGAAGCAGGTTCATGTCGGACCCGTCCACACGGCCCACGTAGAGGTTGACGCCCCCGGGCAGCGACTTCTTCGCGACGACGCTGTCGATGCTGTCGGCCAGTCTAGCTCGCGACAGGGTCTCGATCTGACGCTTGAGCCCCTTGAGTTCCTCCTCCATGCTCTCGACTTTCCGGACGAGCATCTCGGGCCTAACGGCCAGCTTCTGTGAGAGCGCGTCCGTCACGCGGCGAAGCTGCCGGTTCATGCGCACGGCTCCCATGCCCGTCACCGCCGTGACGCGACGGACGCCCGAACCGATGCTCTCGTCGCCTACGATGGACAGACTGCCGATGACGCCGCTCGAAGAAACGTGGGTGCCGCCGCACAGTTCCTTGGAGAAGTCGCCGACGGAAACGACGCGCACGACCTTGCCGTACTTCTCCTCGAACAGAGCCTTCGCTCCCGTCGCCCTGGCGGCCTCAATGTCGGTCACGACCGTCGAGACGGGCATGTCCGCGAGGATCGCCGCGTTCGCCCGCCGTTCGATCTCCTCGATCTGTTCGACGCTCGGAGCTTCGTAGTGAGTGTAGTCAAAACGCAGGAAAGCGTCCGTGACAAGAGAACCGTTCTGACGCACGTGTCCGCCGAGGACACGGCCAAGCACGGCGTGCAGAATGTGCGTCGCCGTATGGTTGCGGGCGATAGCCAGATGACGCTCCATGTCCACGGAGGCAATCACCTCGTCACCCACTTTCAGGCATCCCCGCGTGACCTTCACCGACTGCATGTTCAGTTCGCCGAACGGATGCGTGGAGTCGCCGACGACGGCCTCCACACCTTCGGCCCGAATCACGCCGGAGTCGCCGACCTGCCCGCCGCGTTCGGCATAGAACGGCGAACTTTCAAGGAGTACGACGCCTTCCTCGCCCTCGCTCAGCCGTTCGACGTTCCGACCGTCCCTGACGATCGCGCGCACGCGCGTGGCACATTCGCCCTTCTCATAGCCGACAAACCCAGTGGCACCGTATTCGTTGAAGAGTTCGTTGTAAACGCTGCCCTTGATGACGTTGTTGGCGATCTGTTTGCTGGAGCTGCGGGCGCGCTCGCGCTGCCTCTCCATCTCGGCCCTGAAACCTTCTTCGTCGACGACCACGCCGCGCTCCTGGCAGATTTCCCTTGTCAGCTCAAGCGGAAACCCGAAAGTGTCGTACAGCTGGAACGCCGCGTCGCCGCCCAGAACCTTCTTTCCTGAAGCGAGCGCGGCTTTCACCTCCACGTCAAGCAGATCGCTGCCCTGGCGGATCGTGGTGCTGAAACTGTTCTCCTCGACCTCCACGATCTTCTCGATCGTCAGGCGATTCTCGATCAGTTCCGCGTAAGGGTCTCCCATCTCGGCGATGACCGTGGGAATGACTTCGTTGATGAAGGGCCTGTCGATGCCGATCAGACGTCCGTAGCGCGACGCGCGGCGCAGCAGGCGCCGCAGCACGTAACCCTGCCCGTCGTTGGCGGGCAGGATGCCGTCGGCAATCATGAACGTCACGGAACGGACATGATCGGAGATCACCTTGAGCGCCAGGTCTCCCTGCGCGGAGTCGCCGTATTTGATGCCCGCGATCTCGCCAGCCCTCTTCATGATCGGCGTAAACAGGTCGGTCTCGAAGTCGTTACGCACGCCCTGAATGAGCGACACGAGCCGCTCAAGCCCCATGCCCGTGTCGATGTTCTTGCGCGGCAAAGGCTTGTAGCTGCCGTCGGCCTGACGGTCGTATTGCGTGAACACGTGGTTCCAGATCTCGAGAAAGCGGTCGCAGTCGCAGCCGGGGTGACAGTCAGGGCCGCAGGAAAACTCCACGCCCTGGTCGTACATGATCTCCGAGTCCGGGCCACACGGCCCCTGCGGGCCCATGTACCAGAAATTCTCGTCCTCTCCGTTGAAGACAATGTGAGACTCGGGCAGACCGATCTCTTTCGTCCAGATGTCGAACGCTTCCCCGTCGTCCTTGAAGATCGAGGCGTACATGCGACTGCCGTCGAGCCCCAGCACGTTCGTGAGAAAATCCCATCCCCACGTCAGCGACTCGCGTTTGAAATAGCCGCCCCAGGAGAAGTTGCCGAGCATCTCGAAAAACGTGTGATGGCGGGCCGTGTGCCCGACGTTTTCGATGTCGTTGGTGCGGACGCACTTCTGCGAGGTGACGGCACTGGGGAATTCCGGCTCCTCCAGCCCCAGATAGTACTTTTTGAAAGGCACCATGCCCGCGATCGTGAACAGCAGAGACGGATCGTCGGGAACCAGGGAAAAACTCTTGTAGTGGTGACAGCCATGCGACTCCCAGAACTTGAGAAACAAATCGCGTACTTCCTTGCCGCTGCGGTACTGCACAGTTGAAACCTCCTGCCTGTGTCACTGAAATGTTCGCGCGCATCCCTCGCGGGGACGCCGCTTTCATGCCTGGGAACGAGCGGAGAGCAGACGGGCTCTCTGCTTTCGCGAATCCTCCATGACGGATCGGACGTCCCGCCGCGTGAAGACGCGGTCGCGCACGATCCAGTCGCCGCCGCACATCACGTGGCGCACATCGGCGGAAGAACCCGCGTTCACGATGTAGCCGCACAGGTTCTGTTCGTCCGCGCCGATATAGTGGGGAGCGTTCAGGTCGACCGCCGTCAAATCGGCGTTCCAGCCGGGGCGGATCAGCCCCGTGCGATCAAAGCCGAACGCGCGGGCGCCCTCCAGCGTCGCGCAGCGCAGCGCCTCCCGCGATGTCACCGCCATGGAATCGCGGTTCGCGCCCTTGTGGATCAACGCGGCAAGGCGCATCTCGCTCCACACGTCGAGCCTGTTGTTGCTCGCGGCGCCGTCTGTGCCCAGCGCCACGCGCACGCCCGCCGCGAGCATCTTCGGCAGAAGGGCGACGCCGCTGCCTAACTTGAGATTGGACGCGGGACAGTGAACGACCGTGATATTGGGGTGAGCGGCCAGATATTCCAGTTCGTCCTCGCGGAACTGGACGCCGTGGGCCAGAACGAGACGGGGAACCCTGCTCAGTCCCGTCCTCTCGAGATACTCGACAGGCGTCATCTTCAGCGTATCGGTCAGATAGCCCCGTTCCCATTCCGCCTCGAGAAAGTGCGTCTGCAGCGGCAGACCGCGCCTGACGGCCTCCGCGGCCGCCTCGCTCACGAAGTCGAACGACACCGTGTACGGCGCGTGCGGATCGACGCTGTTGATGATCCTCGGGCCGGCGACGTCGGCGTAATCGCGGTAAAGCGTCCTGCGGAAGACGCTTGGATCGCGCACCACGCCAACGCCCACGCAGCATCGAACCTTCAGCTCGTTGACGGCGCGCGCGACCTGATCCATGAAGTAGTACATATCGGCAAAACCCGTTGCTCCGCCGAGCGCCATCTCGCAAACGGCCTGGACCGTTCCCGCGTACACGATTCCGCCGTCGAGATGCGCTTCCACGGGCCAGATACGCTGTTCAAGCCACTCCATCAGCGGACGTTCCTCGCCGAGTCCTCGAAGCAGCGTCATCGCCGCGTGACAGTGGGCGTTAAAAAAACCGGGCAAAAGGAGCAACCCGCCGCGCCCGTCGACCACATCGCACCCGTCCCCGCCGATCGTGCGGGGCGGCGCGATCGTCTCTATCAGTTCGCCGCGCACCAGAAGGTCGGCGTGCGTCGCGCTCTCGCGCGCGCCGTCAAGCAGCCAGACATCGCGAAACAGGACAGACATCGTCAGTCCTCTCGCCAGTCCGCCATGTAGGCGCGCTGTTCTTCTGTCATCACGTCAAGCGCGATGCCGGACGCGGAGAGCTTGGCGGACATGACGTCCCTGTCGATCGCCGCGGGCACGTCCGTCAGACGTTTTTCGAGCTCGCGTCCGTGTTCGTTCAGGTACAGCGCCGACTCAAGCTGCAGCGCGAAGCTCAAGTCCATGATCTCGATCGGGTGGCCGTCGCCGCAGGCAAGATTGACCAGCCTGCCTTCGCCCAGCAGATTGATGCGCCTGCCGTCGGCCATCGTGAACGTCTCGATGTTCTCTCTCGCCCGAACCCTGCGGACGGCGAGATCGGCAAGAGCCTTTTTGTCGATCTCCACGTCGAAATGGCCGGCGTTGCCGAGAATCGCGTTGTCCTTCATCGCCTCAATGTGCTCTCGGCGGATCACGCGCACATTGCCGGTGAACGTGAGAAAAATATCGCCGATGGAAGCAGCTTTCGCCATCGACATCACTTCATTGCCGTCCATCACGGCCTCAAAGGCACGGTGAGGGTTGACCTCCGTGACGATCACGCGGGCACCCAGGGCCCGCGCCCGCATGGCCGCGCCGCGTCCGCACCAGCCGTATCCGGCGATGACGACGTTTTTCCCCGCCACAAGCACGTTGGTCGTGCGCATAAAGCCGTCCCATACGGACTGCCCCGTGCCGTAGCGGTTGTCAAACAGGTATTTGCTGTACGCGTCGTTGACGGAGATGACGGGAAAAGGCAGCATGCCCTGCCGTTCCATCGCCTTCAGCCGTTTGACGCCGGAAGTCGTCTCCTCGGAGGCGCCCTTGACGCCGGAAGAGAGATCGCGCCTCTCCGACAGCAGTGTGGCCACGAGGTCGGCGCCGTCGTCGGCGATAACGGCGGGGCCGAACGCTAGGGCGTCGCGCAGATTCTCGCGATACTCGTCCGGAGTCATGCCGTGGCGACTGAAGACAGAAACGCCGGAGTCGACCAGCGCTGCGCAGACGTCGTCCTGCGTCGAAAGAGGATTGCTTCCCGCGGCGCGGACTTCCGCGCCAAATTCCTTGAAGACGAGCAGCAGACAAGCCGTTTTCGCCTCCAGGTGCAGACACGCGGACAGCCGCACTCCCGCGAGAGGACGGGAGCTTCCGCGGCGTTCTTTTAACGCGCGCAAAACGGGCATCGACCGCCAGGCCCAGTCGATTTTCGCGTGTCCGGCCGACGCCAGCGAAGGATCGGCAATTTTATATTCCATGGTTCATTCTCCTTGTGAAATGCCGAGATCAAGTGACCGCGCGCGAGGGGTGACCGATCCGACGGTGCCGGAAACGTCGCCGTCCAGAAGTTGGACGGTCACGAGACCGCCCTGCCGTGCCTCTCCCGCCGAAGTCAGCGGACGCCCGTCGTGCAGCACAAAGCTGTAACCGCGCCGCGCGAGTGCGCGCGGAGAGAGATTGTTCAAGGACCTCTCAAGCTCGTCAAGCCTGGCGGAAGCGATTTCGACAAGACGCGAAAAAGACGCGTCCAGCCTGTCGGCCGCGGCGTCAAGGCTTTGCGTCGAGTTGACAAGGGCCCTGCCGGCGCTCCTCAGCAACGCCTCGGCGTCGTCCCGCACCTTGCGGCCGCGGGAACGGATCGCGTCCGAGGCGGCGTTGTACAGGCGCGCGGAACGCGACATCAGAGCGACAAACTCCGCGTTCCTGTCGGGGAAAACCGAAGCCGCCGCGGCCGTCGGCGTCGGCTCCCTTAGGTCGGCCGCCAGATCGCAGAGCGATTCGTCAACCTCGTGCCCCAGCCCCGTCACGACGGGGACGGACGATCGGGCGACCTCGCGCACAAGCTCCTCGTCGTCGAAAGGGCTCAGATCTTCTTTGGCGCCGCCGCCGCGCACAAGAAGGATCGCCTCGACACCGGGAATGCCGGCGGCGCGCCTCAGAGCGGCGGCGGCGCTTTCAGCCGCGCGGACTCCCTGGACGAGACAGGGCACGACGACGAGCGACGCGACAGGGTACCGCATACGGTACTGCTTGATGACGTCCCGCACAGCCGCCCCCGTGCCGGAAGTGACGCAGGCGACCGTTCTCGGGTAAGATGGGATCGGTCGTTTGCGTCCCGGCGAAAAAAGGCCCTCTTTTTCCAGTTTCAGACGGAGCTCCTCTTTCGCCCTGGCCGCCGCCCCGACGCCGAGCGGCAGCAGCTTGCGCGCGTATATCTGCACGGCGCCGCGCGCCTCGTATAAACGTACGCTCCCCACGACGGCGACCTTGTCGCCCGCGCGGGGCCACAGCAGCTGCCCCGCCGCTTCGGCCCTGAACATCACGCAGGCCAGCGACGCGTTCAGCCCCTTAAGCGTAAAATACACGTGTCCCGAGACGTGCCGTTTAAAGTCGGTCAGTTCGCCTTCCACAGTGACGTGCGCCAGCGTCTCGTCGTAATCGATCAGATTCCTGACCCGTAAAACCACTTCGTCAACAGAAAGCGTTCTGCTCTCTCGCCGCGAACCCGACGCGCGCGCCGTCATCGCCGCACCGTCCTTGCGATGTGCGCGAGAACGCCGTTCACAAAGCGGCCCGATTCGTCGCCGCTGAATTCCTTGGCGATGAGGACAGCTTCGCTCAGAGCCACGGACACGTTCACGCTCCTGTCAAAATAGATCTCGAAGACGGCAAGCCGGACCAGCGCTCGGTCAACAACCGTCATCCTGTCGATCTTCCAGTCGATCAGATTTTTTTCGATCAGACCGTCGATCTCCGGCCTCGCCAAAAGCAGCCTGGCAGCCGCCGCGCACGTCCTGCGGAACTCCTCGAACGGGACGCGCGGGCACACGGCGTCAGCGTTCTCCCGCGTCCCGTCTTCTCCGACGGACTCGGGAGAAGCCACTTCGTCCTCGGGCACGACGTACAGTTCCTCAAAGCGGGACTCGATTTCCGGCTGAGCGAGCGAAAGTTCCCCGCGCAGGTCAAGCGCGCAGAGCATCTGAAAAAGGCGCACGCGCGCCTCGTGTTTCTTCTCCCGTTTCGGGCGAAGTTGAACGTTTTTGTCCGTCATAAAGTCACCTCGCGCAGCTATCTCCTCGCTCAGAAACGAAAAAAGCCCCTGAGACGTCTCCAACCCCCGCCGGACGTCAGCCAGAAAGCCGTCAGCCAGCTCGCCAGCGCGACGAAAACATAGACGATCAGTTTTCCCCAGGAGAGCGCGAAACAGGCGTACAGGGCGCACGCCGCGTTGCCCCAGAAACTCGGCTCGGCAAACAGCCCCCGTTCCTCCAGAGACGGCTGATCGAAAGACCGGCCCGTCCGGATCCATCTCAAACGCGGAAGTTCCATGCCCGCGAGCCGCAGTTCATCAGTGATCGCGCGCGCCCTGCGAAGGTCGTCCTCGCGGCTCCAGAACTCGCGGCGATCGCTGATCACCACCAGGCAGAGACGGTCATGGGGCCTCATCCGCACGGCCGTACACAGAGCTCCCGAGGGAAGATGCCGCGACACGAGCGAGACGATCGCCTGCGTATCTATCTTGACGAAACCGAAAGGCGTTTTTCCAAAGTCCTGATACGCCACGTTCTCCCTCTTCCCGCGATACACGCAAAATCAGCCGGCCCGATGTCGAGCCGGCTGATTGTCTTCACTCTCCGGCAGGCGCAGGAACTGCCTTGTTATCGGGTTCCCCTGCGGTCACGTCCTCTTTCTGAGGCTGATCGCCGAAATAGACGCCCTGGACAAAAATGTTCACGGCCTTCACTTCGTACCCCGTGCACCCTTCAAGCTCGTTCTTCAGGAACTCCTGAAGATCCCAGGCGACATCGGGGATTCGCTTGCCATAGCGCACCAGCACGTAGGCGTCCACAGAAATCTGTGACTGACGTTCTTCCTCGACAAGGGAGATTTTGACGCCCTCGAACCCCTTCCGGCCCAAACCGAGAACGGACGAGCCGGAGCTTGCGGGGACGACAGAATCGACGTGCGAGAGAGCGCGGACGGCGATCTCCTGGATCACGTCCTCGGAGATATGCAGTTTGCCGTCGCCGGCCTCCTCCTCCGCGCTCGCTTCCTCGACAGCCTTATCCAGGTTGAACCCTGCGGAATATTCAGGCTCGAGGCTCTGCTCGATCTCGTCAGCGCGCGCGCTCATCGTCGTGAAGCGGGAGGATTGGAGCCGCGTCGGGCACGAGAGGATCGGAACACGTTAAACCGCCCGCGTCGCCGAGAGAATCCTCATCCGAAAAGCCGTCCCCGTCCTTATCGACATCTTCATGTTCATCTTCGCCGCCGTCTTTTTCCGCGTCGAAATCGAGAACCGTCGCGATATCCGAGACCTCGTCGTCGAGCAGGACGCATATGTCGTTCAGGTCGTCGATCGCGGACTGGTGCTCTGCGAGACGTTCGCGCAACCTCTCGTTTTCCTCGGCCAGATCGTCCAGCACGTCGACCAGCGCGCTCAAGATGGTTCTCGATATGCCTCCCGCGGCGTCCGTTTCAAGCAGCCTCCTGACAGAAGCAATCCGGTCTCGCGCACTCATAACAGATTCCTCCCTGAAAGCCGGACGCCCGCGTTATTTCTTGGCACGCTCCACGTACTCGCCCGTTCTCGTGTCGACCACGATGCTCTCCCCGTTGCCGACGAAGAAAGGCACCGTCACGACGATCCCCGTCTCCAGCGTCGCGGGCTTGCCGCCGCCGGAAGCCGTGTCGCCCTTGAAGTTCGGCTGCGTATCGACGATCTTCAGCACGACGCTGTTGGGCAGCGTGATGCCCATGATGCGCCCCTCGTACATGTCAAGGCTGACTTCGAGGTTGTCCGTCAGGTAGTTCAGGGCCGGGCCGAGAACATCTTTGCTTAAATAGACCTGGTCATAGCTTTCCATATCCATGAACACATAGTTGTCGCCGTCTTTATAGCTGTACTGCGCGGGCTTTTCCTCGAAGACGATGCGCTCGAACTTGTCGTTGCCCGAAACGAAGCTGTTCTCCGAGATGCTCCCCGTGTCAAGGTTGCGCAGCTTGCACTTCAGAACGGCGCCGCCGCGTCCCTTCATATGATGCTGGCACTCGACGACCTCCCACAGGCCGCCCTGCCATTTCAGCTTCATTCCCGGATAAAATTTACTGGTATCGACGATATCTGCCATAACTTTTGCCGACCTCCTGAAATTCGGTGCGCTGCCGCGCATAAATTAAGACAATCTATTTTATAGTACTTTCATTGGGATTGCAAGGACCCTGACAGCCCTTTCCCCCTTACCAGAAAAACCGCGAGAGTATCAGGATCGTGCCGAGCACGTGTACCCACAGCGAGTGAATCTCGCTTCTCAATAGGATCGAGGCGTCGTATGAACCGGCCCGCACGCGGGACCACGTCTCTCGCGACAGGCTTCTGGGGAAAAAGCGTCCCACGCGCGCGCAGTAATCTTCGTATTCGGCGCCGAACCTGCCCCGCAGGAACGCCTCCTCGTGGGGCACGATCAGCAGCCCGTAGAGCACCCAGAACGTGACGAGAAAGATGACCGTGGCGAGATTGCCCGAAATCCAGCCCCAACCCAGCCCGATCAGGCCGTTGCCGACGTATAGCGGATTGCGGACGAGAGCGTAGGGCCCCCACGTCGCCAAACGCTCGGCCCCGACCTCCTCTCCGCGATAACGGACGATGCAGCCGGCGCCCCAGAAACGCGTCAGCTGACCCAGCGCGACGAGCAAAACCCCGGCCGCCACTCGCCCCCGCAGGGGGCGGGCCACCGCCAGGATCACGGCGAACAGCGCCGTCCAGACACCTCCCCTGTACTTAAACGCCCACGAGCGAAGCGCCGTCAGCCAATTCGTCATTCTTCACACTCACCTTTCATCACTTCGTCCTTCCCGCCGCTGATGATGCGTTCGGCCGTGCCCCAGCCGATCATGCGGATGGCGACGATACAGCCCATGAAAATCGCCAGATACTCCGTGAAGAAACGGCACACGACAGCCATGACGCCCGCGATGTTGGCGGGCATGAGAAGTCCGTAGATCGCCGCGCCTCCGCCTTCTGCCACGCCGCTTGCGCCCGGCGTGGGGATGAAATAGAGCACAAACATGAACATCGACTGCGCGAGAACCACGTGGAGATAATCGACTTTCAGATCCAGCGAGCGCATCAGGATCGGCAGCACAGAAAACAGCGCCAGCAGATGTCCCACGGAGAGCAGAAAAGCGGCGAGGAAGTACGGCAGGCCGGGGCCGACCATGCGCTTGACGTTCTCGGAGTAGCTGTCGACCTCGGCGCAGACCGCGTGGTAGATGCGGCGCGAGTTGAACCGGCGGAAGCGCTTGAAACGATCCAGCAACAGCAGGACGGCGCCGCAGAATTTTTTGATCACGCGCGCCTTGACGATGCTGAGGATGAACACCACCCACATCACCAGCGAGAGAAAACCGACGTAGTAGAACACGCCCTTCACGAGCACACCGCCCTCGCGCAGCTGCGGCACCAGCACGAACGCCGTCGGCGCGGCCAGGCTGAGCAGAAACGTGCTGAACAGCGTGCGTATCAGCGTAATGGCGATGCCGGACCCCACGGGCACACCCGACCGGTAGAGCACATAGACCTGAAACGGACCGCCTCCCACCTGCATCGGCGTCAGCGCGCAGCCGAAGTAGTGCAGCCATGTCAGCACCAGACCCCGCAGGAACCCGATACGGTAGCCCATCGCGCGCGCCGTCAGGCAGAAACGAGCGGCGTCACAGCTCCACGCCGCGAACACCGCGAGCAGCGCGTAAACAATGTACGACTTGTCCATGTTCATGAAATCGTTCAGCGCGTCGCAGTCAACGCTTCTGCAGATAATCAGCGTGCTCACGCCGAGAGTCAGGAACAAAAAGACAGCCAGACCCTTTCTCAGACTCATACGTCGTCCTCCCGGTTGTTCAATTTTCGCGGCGCTCCATCTCCTCGAGCCAGTCTCGAAACGCGTTCATCCGCTCCGCAAACGGCGGCAGCGATTCCTTTTTCCATTCGCGTTCGTGCCAGGCGTTCGCGTCGGCGTACCGCCCGTCGGCGAGAAGATTCTGAAGGACATCCAGTTCCCCGCGCAGAGGCGACGCGTCGGGAAACGTTCCCTCATATTCGGGATACGCGTCCGCCAGCCCCTCGCACACCTCTTCGATCCAGTCCAGCTCGCGGAAGGCGTCTTCAAGCCCCGACGCGTCAAAGCCCGGCGCGTCAAGCGCCCCCTGGACGGCGCGGAACACCTTCAGCAGAGAGTTTTTTATCTCCTCAAGAAGATCCTTCCCCAGTTCCCACGGCGTTTTCGTGATGATGTCAACGTCGATCCCCTCGGGCGCGGCGAACAGTTCCGACTCGCTCAGCGACTCCCCGTCGCAGAGCATGTCGACGATCAGGCGATCTTCGGCCGCCTCCTTTTCTCTCAGCGCGTCAAGCAGCTCCTGACGCGAAAGCGAATCCATATGCGGAAAACTCCACTCGCAACCATCGATGAAAAAACGCATGCCGACCCCCTGCGAAACAGTCATGGACATTTCATTTTAGCACATCGGAGCCGCGCCGGACGCGGCGTTTTGCAAAAACTGTGCTAGAATGAAAAGCCTATAGCAAAGGGGGAAATTACATGAACGTTTCCGCGCCCAAGCCCGATGTTCCGCACATCGGCGCGAAAATGCGACGCCTCGTCGGAAAGGCGGTCTACCGCTACGACATGATCGTCCCCGGCGACCGCATCGCCGTCGGCGTCTCAGGCGGCAAGGACAGTTTAATGCTGCTTCACATCCTCAGCGACATCAAGACGTACAGCCCCGTCAAGTACGATCTCAGGGCCGTCAGCGTCGACATGACGGGCGGCGCGTGGAACACAGACGGCGTGAGAAATGTCTGCGACTCGCTCGGAGTGCCGCTGACCGTCGTTCCGTACGCCATCGAGAGCGTCATCGAGAAAAAGCGGGAAGCATCCCCGTGCAGCCTCTGCGCCAACCTCAGGCGAGGCCTGCTCAACGCGGCGGCGAAAAGACTCGGCTGCAACAAACTGGCCCTCGGCCACAACCTCGACGACGTCGTCGAGACGGCGCTGATGAACCTGCTCCGCAACGGACGTTTTCGCGCCTTTCAGCCCAAGCTGCTGCACGACAGAGCCGGCATATGGCTGATCAGACCGATGATCTACCTCACGGAACACCAGATCCTCCGCGAACTGGAGCGACTCGGCGTGACCACCTCGCAGCACTGCTGCAAATACGCGGGCGCCACCGAGAGAGCGCGCGTGAAAACGCTCTGCGCCGACCTCGGGCGCCGCTTTCCCGACCTGCGCCGCTGCGTGCTCCACGCCCTCGAAGGGCACAGCGAAAGCGATTTCTGGACGCCGACTCCGAGGCTTTATTTCGGCGTGCACACGTCGGACGCCCTCACTCCCCCGGCGAAACTTCCCTCCGCCGATGCCGACACTCGATAAAGAAATCCTGCAGCAGACGGCGGCACTCCTCCTCAAGGACGCCCGAAGCGATCTCAAGACGGTGAAAGAGCCTCGCGTCACGGACGATGTTCATCAAGGTGCCGCACGCGCCCGCCTTGGGGTCCGCGCAGCCGTAGACAAGCCGGGAAACTCGCGCCTGCACGAGAGCGCCGGCGCACATCGGACACGGCTCAAGCGTCACGAACAGCGTGCAGCCGCTCAGGTTCCACCCGCCCAGAGCTTTCGCGGCACGGCGCATGGCGACGATTTCCGCGTGCGCCGTGGGATCGCTGTCGAGACGGCGGCGGTTGCGACCTTCCCCCGCGATCCGCCCGCCGCCGTCGATCACGACCGCGCCGACGGGAACCTCGCCTTCCTCCGCCGCCGCACGGGCCAGAGCGAGCGCGCGATTCATGTAAAAAAAGTCGTTTTCCATCCGTCTCCTCGCTTCGCACCGCGGAAGTGCCGAAAAAAATACGCAAAAAGGGAGCCCCTCGCGCGGAACTCCCTTTTTTCCCGTGTTGACTGGCGCGCCACGCAGGATTCGAACCCACGACCTTCTGGTCCGTAGCCAGACGCTCTATCCAGCTGAGCTAGTGGCGCGCGATGGCGGAGAGAGAGGGATTCGAACCCTCGATCCGGAACCCGGATACACACTTAGCAGGCGTGCGCCTTCGGCCACTCGGCCATCTCTCCGTTCCCAATCGAACAAAAGAAATTTTAACGCGCGCCCCCGCCGCTGTCAAGTCGCAAACGCCGCGCGAGAAAAATTTTTCCCGCGCGGCGTTAGAAAAACAGGCGTTTCACGTCGATCCCTCAAAAATCCGCGCGGGAGCCTCCGTCTTGCGCAAGGCGTTCGGCGCGGGGCGCGTCAAAAACTCCGACAACAAGCATCGTGTCGTGTCTTTCGTGACGCTGATAAAAATTCAAATTCCCCGACGATTTAGAACAGGGATTTTTAACGCCTGACGACAGTTGAGCGGCAAAAATCCCGTCGCGGCTGAGTCCGGCTTATCTATCCAAGACCGCGGCTGCCAAAGTTCTCAGACTGTGAAAACGACGGCGGGACAGCCTGTAAGAAAAGTTGCAGGTTACCCCGCCTTGACCGTTTCCGTCCTCGCGACCGTTTCAGAGTCCCGTATCGCGCTTCTCGCTTGCCGCGCCGCTGCCGCAGCTTTGTCCTCCCTTTTTCACTCCTCGCTTCGTTCCGATTCAGGCGGGGGAGACTGAAGAACAGTTAGGGCGAGAAAAACTGTAACTAGCGGGCATGAACGTGTTAAGAGCGACGCATAATCATTGTAAATCCTACAAAATCACCCAGGTTTACTGATCCAAGTTTCATTTGACAGAAATATAGTGTGATGGTAGACTGAAATTCAATGGAATTATTTATTCTTGAGAAACCGTTCCTGTCTGTAGCGAAAAACCTCACGATTCACCTTCGCTGATTTTTTTCAGAGTTTTCCTGCCAAAGGGAGGGGGAATCAGTCAAGGATTAAGCGACGGGATATCAGGAATTTAACATTCGACGGAAGGTGAGATGTATGGGCAAAAGCGTAAAAAACATTCTGGCATCGATTGAACCGGAACTTAACGATTGCGCGACGAGAGAACTTGACGCTATCAAGGCTCTTTCGTCAATCGACTGTGGGACCGGCAACCTAAAGGGGAACGCAGAGGTTGTAAAAATCATTGACACCCTGCTGGAGAAGATTGACGGAATTGTGATCCGTCATATTCAGACGCCCACCATGGGCGTGATGGTGGTCGCAACGCTGAATGATGGCAACCCCAACGGCAAAATTGTGCTGAACGGTCATTTGGACACCGTGTTCAAAGTTGGCGACGTCGCCGCTCATCCCTTCCATATCGAGGGGGATATCGGATACGGTCTCGGCGCGGTTGATTGCAAGGGCGGCCTGGTTGTGCCCATCTCTGCCGTGGAGATTCTGCAGAAAAAGGGACTGCTCCCCGACAAGGAACTTCGCTTTGTGTTCAACTGCGATGAGGAAACCGGCTCCCCCGAGTGCAGGCCTCATCTGATTGAGGAAGCAAAAGGCGCCAAAGCCGCGCTGGTGTTTGAACCGGCCAGAGATGACGACGGCATTCTGACTTCCCGCAAGGGTCATATCACGTTTACCGTAGAGACGCATGGGAAAAACGCTCACTCCGGCGCCAATTACAAAGACGGCAGAAGCGCGGTCATAGAACTGGCGCAGAAAATCGTTTATCTCTACGAGCACAACGATGACGAGCGGGGCATCCAGTTCAATATGAGCGGCATTCGCGACGGTGGACAGGCCATGAACATCGTGCCGAATTACGCCAGAGCTGAGGGCTCTGTCCGTTTCCAGAACGAGGCGGACAAAGAGTGCATCTTGGCCAGGCTGGAAGAACTCAAGCAGCCCTACATCGAAGGCTGCACCACGGAAATCAAGGTACACGAGAACAAAGTCGCGTTCGCCATGGATCGTATTGAGGGAACTGTCAGGCTTTATGAGTTTGTCAAAAAAATCGGAGAGGAAATGGGCATAACGCTTTCCGAGCAGCATTCCGCTGGCAGCGGAGACGCGGGTGTCTTCGCGACCATGGGAATCCCCTGTATCGACGGACTCGGACCGCACATGTATAAGATACACGCCCTTGACGAGAGCTTTAGCGTGCCTTCTGTCAAAGAGAGAACCAGGCTGACGGCCTGCATTCTGGCATCCATGTGATCCTTAGGAGGAAAACTGATTATGGAAAACAAAAAGGACCGCGTAAAAAAGATAACAATGCCCCATATTCTGGTATTGTTTCCGATTATCATCGTCGTATTTTCTCTGCTGACGTATGTTCTTCCCGGCGGTTCCTATAAGCTGGACAGCGCAGGCAAGGTTATCGCCGGCACATTCACCCCTGTCAAAGCTATACCATTTAGTCCCTGGAAGGCTCTGCTGAGTGTGCGCAGCGGCATTATCGCGCAGGGAACCATGATTTCCCAGATGCTCGTCATCGGCGGTGCTATCAGCGTTGTGCTCGCCACCGAGTGTTTTGAGAATATCATGAACTATTCTGTATACAAGCTGCAGGATAAGAGCGTCAAAATTCTGGTCCCGAGCATCGTTGTGCTGATGTCCCTTCTCGGAGCCTTCGCCGGCAATGATTCGCTGATCGTTTTTGTTACCGTCGGAGTCTTGATCTGCCGCAAGTTAAAATTAGACCGCATATGCGCCATGGCAATGTTTTACTTGGCCTACCTCATCGGCCAGGGCGCGTCCATCACATCCACGGTTCTCATCAATGTTCAGACCATGGCGGAGGTGCAGCCCCTCTCCGATATGACCGTTCGTATCCCTATCTGGATCGTTTTCACTGCCATCAACGCGCTCTACTGCACAAGATACGCTTTGAAGATTTACCGCGACCCGAACCGCAGCCTGTTGGGCTGTGTGCTGACCGAGGCAAAAGATATGGGCCAAATCAAAGCTATGGAATTGCCGGTCACTTCCATCGTCCTCGCGGTGCTGCTGTTTGCTACCTATGTTTTCTACGCTTTCGGCAACTCGATATGGGGCTGGAATCTGGACTACTTGTTCGCGCTCGTGATCCTGCTTGCTTTCGCTTCCGCCGCCATCAGCCGTATGCCTGCCAACAAGGCCGCGCAGACTTACTTCAAAGGTGCGCAGAGCATGGGCGGCATCTGCTTGGTATTCGGTCTCGCGAAAGTTGTAGGCACCATCATAACGGACAGTACCGTCGTTTACTGGCTGGCTGAAGTTGCCTCCAACACTTTCGGCAAACTCGGTATCGTCGGCGCGGCCCTCGCTATTTATATCTTCATTCTGCTCTTCAACCTGCTGATTCCCAGCAGCTCTTCCAAGGCCGCCGTTATCATGCCGCTGCTCTGCCCCATCTGCGATGTGCTCGGCATATCCAGAGGCCTGCTTGTCACCATCTATATGATCGGCGACTCGCTTACCAATACCCTGACCCCTGTCTCCGGCCCTCTGTGCGGCTCTCTGGGGCTCGCGGAAGTCGACTATACAGATTGGGTCAAGTATGCTCTGCCGCTGATGGGTATCCTGATGGTGGTCGGCGCGGTCATGTTGGCCATAATCTCTGTAATGGGCGTCTTTGCCTGAGCGGCAGCATTTTTAGAAACTGTCTGAACTGTGTTGGGGCTTGAATTTAGAGATTACGGGGGCCCAATAAAATAATTAAAGACACAAAGGCGTGCAACGCAGTTGTGTCTTTTTTTGTTCTCGGCCGTGGCCGGAATATGCGCCGCGCAATCCGGCCCAGACAGCGCTTCCGGCGAACACCCGCGTCTTCA
This sequence comes from uncultured Synergistaceae bacterium, assembly GCA_964520485.1. GTDB lineage: Bacteria > Synergistota > Synergistia > Synergistales > Dethiosulfovibrionaceae > Pyramidobacter. The sequence goes on from CAZFNC010000017.1 coordinate 25,777, forward strand.
TCGACGACGCGGGTTGCGGACGCGAGCTTTTCTGTTCGTGGAAATCGAAGTTCAAGCGTTGACACAACTCGCCCCGCCCCTCAGCGGAAACCGCGTAGTGATTATGCGACACTCCCCCGTCTGGCTTGACATCGCGCGCGAAATGGATTTCTGGACCGTGTATCCCGACGGCGCTGTGACATATCCGGTTTCGCATGGCAGTTCCCCGTCCGGCAGAAGCGTATCGATGCTCTCTTTCTCGAAGCGGACGGAGAGTCCCAGTTCCTTCAGACGGCGCACGGTGTTTAAACGGAGAAATTCGTTCCTGCTCTTCGTCCCAGTGCCGGAGATGCCGTCGTCGGCGCGCAGGCCAACGTGCTCCCGCTCAGGGTTCTACCGGATCAGCGCGCTGCAGTGGTTTGCCTGCGCGGCAAGCGAATGGCGCGGACGTTCCGTCTCCGGAGACCCCTGCGTACGCCGCGAGCCTTTTCCGCGTCGGCGGGGCGGTGACAGACCGCTCTATCGCGGTCACGTTCCGCATTGTACAGGCTCTTTTCCCTGCCTCCATGTATCTCCGTTCCCGATAGCGGCTATATCAAGTTTTTCACGATAATGATCCCTCGAGGTCAGGGAAAAGAACTCCGCGCGGAGAATCAAGATGCCGGCATGCGCCGAAAAGACGGAGCGGACGGCCTTCGCGGCCGCCGGCCCCGTCTTGTTCGTACACGCTATTTTCCGCGTTACCGCATGAGTTTATCGGCGAGAGCTTTCTTCTCCTCCGACGACAGATCCTTGTTCTGTGTCAGATACCAGAGCGCGTTGTGACCGTCCTTGTTGCGCGCGTTCACGTCCGCGCCGGCTTTGAGAAGGATTTCCACGATTTCGGCGTTGCCTCTTTTGGCCGCGGCCATCAGCGCCGTCGCGCCGCCATTAATGCTCGCGTTCACGTCAGCGTCGGCTTTGAGAAGGATCTCCACGATTTCGGCGTTGCCGGTTCCGGCCGCGACCATCAGCGCCGTCAGACCATCATTATCGGTTGCGTTCACGTTCGCGCCATTTTCAAGGAGGATTTTGACGATTTCGGCGTGAGCGTATACGGCGGCGACCATCAGCGCCGTCCCGGTTTTATTATTGCCCGCGTTCACGTCCGCGTCGGCTTTGAGAAGGATCTTCACGATTTCGGTGTGACCTCCGTACGCGGCGGCCATCAGCGCCGTTGTGCCGTCATTGCTGCTCGCGTTGACGTCCGCATCCGCTTTGAGAAGGATTTCCACGGTTTCGGCGTGGCCGGACGTGGC
>CAZFNC010000018.1:0-26281 GCA_964520485.1 uncultured Synergistaceae bacterium
GCATGTGTTAGGCACGCCGCCAGCGTTCATCCTGAGCCAGGATCAAACTCTCGTTAAAATTGATCGAGTCCACACGTTTTGTATCTTCTCGCCATATTCACTTATCAAGGTGCTTTGCCGCGTCTTTTTCACGCGACAAAGGATATTCTACCACGCTTTTTCGGAAATGCAACCCCCGAAATGAAAAAAGATAAATTCGGGATTTAGCCACGCATACTCTGCGGACTGAAGTTTCATTTTTATCTCGCGTTCGGGGGACATCTTTAAGTCGCAAAATTCGCGCGGGTTCTATCCTTCGACGACGTGCGCACAGCGGTCGCACAGACCGTCGGGATGACTTGATTCCTCGTACTTCCAGCAGCGCGGGCATTTCGTGCCTTTTGCGGGAAGAACTTCGACAGCGATCTCCTCATCGCTTTTGACGCTCTCGGAACGGAACTCAAATCCAGAAGTGATGCAGACCATCGCCCAGTCGTCGGCGCTCAGCGCGCTTTTATAAAAATCGGGAGCGGCGACGACAACGCGCGCTTCGAGTGCCTGTCCGATCTTGCCGGCGGCGCGTTCGGCCTCAAGAGCCTTGCTGACAGCGCTGCGGAGGAACTTGATCCTCTCCCATTTTTCGATCAGAGCATCGTCCCGCTCAGCCGCGACGGGTTCAGGCCACTTCGAAAGGAAAACGCTCACAGGCAGTGAAGAATCGATCGCGCGAAGCTGCTGCCAAATTTCCTCGGAAGTAAAGCTGAGCACGGGTGCGAGCATTCTCGCCAACGCGTTGACGGTTTTCCACATGACCGTCTGGCAGGAACGACGGCCGAGACCGTTTTCAGCGTCCGCGTAGAGACGGTCCTTGCTGGCGTCAAGATAGAAAGCGCTGAGATCGTTGACGCAGAGCTGATGAATGACCGTCACAGGCATGTGGAAGTCGTACTCTTCCCACCCCGCCGTCACGCGATCGATAGCGCGGTTGAGCAGCGACAGCGCCCACCGGTCGAATTCGGGCATTTTGTCGAACGCGACGGCGTCCTTTGTTGGGTTGAAACCGTTCAGATTGCCCAGCATGAATCGCGCTGTGTTTCGGATGCGGCGGTATTCCTCCGAGAGATTTTTGATAATGCCATCCGAGATGTGAATATCGCTGCGGTAGTCCGCGGACGCGACCCACAGTCGCAGAATGTCGGCTCCGTCGCGGCTTGTGATCTTCTCGGGAGCGACGCCGTTCTGGAGCGATTTGGACATCTTGCGTCCCTGTTCGTCCACGATGAATCCGTGCGTAAGAACCGCCTTGTACGGAGCCTTGTCAGTCACTGCCACGGAAGCGAGCAGGGACGTTTGGAACCAGCCGCGGTGCTGATCCGCGCCTTCCAGGTAGAGATCAGTCGGCCATGACAGGTAAGGCCGCGTGGGAACGTCCATCACCGAGAAGTGGCTGACGCCCGAGTCAAACCACACGTCGAGGATGTCTTCGCCCTTGCGGAGATGATGCCCGCCGCAATGCGGACATACGCAGAGATCGCCGAGGAGTTCCTCAGGGGTATGGGCCCACCATGCGTCGGAGCCTTCGTCGGCGACTTTTTCCGCCACTTTACGGATACGGTCGCCCGTCAGGATCGTCTCATGACAGTCTTCGCACTCGAAAGCAGGGATGGGAACGCCCCAGACGCGCTGACGGCTGATGCACCAATCGGACCGCTCGGAGACCATATTATAAATTCGATCGTGTCCCCATGACGGGATCCATCTGACTTCATTGTCGATCACGTCGAGGGCTTTCTTTTTAAACTTCGCCACGTCGATGAACCACTGCGGTGTCGAACGGAAAATAACGGGCTTATGACATCTCCAACAGTGCGGATAACTGTGGGAAATCTTCTTAAGGCCCAGCAGACGTCCCGCCTGTTCGATCAGTTCAAGCGAGCGCCGTCCGCCCAAGTCAAGGTCCATACCTCCCACGCACGGCGTATCGGCTTTGTAATGCCCCGTCGCGTCGACAGGGTTGTAATTTTCGATATGATACTTCTGCCCAGTTTCAAAGTCCTCAACGCCATAAGCGGGCGCGGTATGGACGCAACCGGTACCCGCATCGAGCGTGACGTATGCGGCAAGAACGAGCGGCGTTTTGCAGGGGTACATAGGATGGTTGGCGTTGAGCAGTTCCAGATCTTTGCCCTTGACCGTCAGCAGACGCTTTGAGAAGTCGAGGCGCGTATCGCGCGAGACGGACTCGGCCATCGCGTCGGCGATGAGATAAACCTTGTCGCCGACCTCGAAAAACGTGTAGTCGTAATTGGCGTTCAGCGTGACAGCGCGGCTGGCGGGAAGGGTCCACGGCGTCGTCGTCCAAACGACGACGTTGACGTCGCGCCCTTTCAGCACGGGAAAGCGTTCCGCGACGTCATCGTCCATCTGATAGGCGACGAAAACGGAAGGAGAGGTCTCGTCTGAGTATTCTATTTCCGCGGCCGCTTCCGCAGTCTGGCAGTCGATGCACCAGTAAACGGGCTTCGTGCCTCGGTACACATAGCCGTTATCGACGATCGCGGCAAGCGTTTGCAGCTCTCGCGCCTCAAAATCGGGCGTCAGCGTCAGGTAGGGCTCGTCCCATAGCGAGAAACAGCCAAGGCGAATCATGCCTTCGCGCTGAATGTTCACGTATTTCAGCGCGTAATCGTGGCATTTGGACCGCAGTTCGAGCGCGGGCGTCGTGTCTTTGTTCAGGTGTTCGTCCTTGAGCACTTTCAGTTCGATCGGGAGCCCGTGCGTGTCCCAGCCGGGGACATAGGGCGCGTAATATCCGCGCATCGATTTATACTTGACGATAAAATCCTTGAGAGACTTGTTCAACGCGTGTCCGATATGGATCGCGCCGTTGGCATAAGGCGGACCGTCATGGAACATGAAAGTCTGTCCGCCCGCGTTCATCTCGAGCATCTTGCGATAGATTTTGTTGTTCTCCCAGAACTTGACTGTTTCAGGTTCCTTTTTCGACAGGCCGGCTCTCATGGGGAACGCCGTCCGCGGCAGATGGAGCGTCGATTTGTAATCGACCGTCATACAGAGTCACCTCACCAGCTAATTTTTTTTGCGCCTGTTTGAGCGAAAATCATCCGACAGTTAGATAAAAACAGGGAGGCAAGAGCTTCGCGCTCCTCCTCCCTGTATCAAAGCACGACAAACTAGACCGTCGTCAGAGGAAGAGACCACGATGCATCAGCCGCCGCTATAATAATGATACCGCCTGAAAAAACGCCACGAGCTTTCTGCATCCGTCTCGCCTCCTTGAAAATTTTGCCCGCGTCGGCAAAAACATATCGATAATTCTAACAGTATCGCCGCATTCCGTCAATCTTTTTACCGAGGAAAAGACGGTGAAAATGTTTTCAGTCTTGAAAGCCGATATAGATAATTCAGCGCGCAGGAACGTTCCGCGTGACGACGACCCTGCATGGAACACCCGCGGGATGATCGTCCACAAGGTCGCCTATGCGCAAGGGAGCCTGAAGTACCCGCTTTTTCAGGCCTTCCCTGACGTCCTTGATCCGCGAAAGCGGAATGGCGTCAAGCGTTCGCACGCTGACGACAGGCATCGTGCCGCCCTTGACGGCCACGTTTGTGGAAATTGTCCTCAGCGGATTTTCAACTTCCTGTCTCGCCCACTCGGCGCCGCGCGGACAGATGTTCCCCGTGACCGAAAGGAACCGCGGCTCGCTGCCGCCGCCGACCTCGACCCGAAGAGCGCACCCGTTGGGGCAGACAACACAGGTATATTCACGCAGCACACTCATTGCGCCGACACCTCCAGAAGGGAACAGTTTCGCATGTCGGAGGCTTTCACGGTCAAATGTTCCATCACCGCCGGATGAAGCCTCACGCGTTTCTGTCGCAAAATTTCACGGCCATCCGCCGTCACGACGAGATGTTTGTCGCGGCCCGGCGCGGACGGCCGGAAGGCGATGGAGACATCATCTCCGCCGCTGACGCTCGCGGGCAGCGCGTAACGCACACCGACTCCGGGGCGAATTGCGACGCGGCAGACGGGTTCTCTGCGCCCGAGCGCCCATGCCGCCGCGTGACGTCCAGCTTCGGCAGCCTCCAACGAAACCCAGTCGACAAGGTCGTGCACGTGAAGAACGTTGCCGCAGGAATAGATTCCGGGCACGCTGGTCATGAACCTCTCGTCGACGACGGCTCCACCGGTGACGGCATCGATCTCAATTCCAGCCATGCGCGTCAGCTCATTTTCGGGAATCAGCCCAACAGAGAGAAGGAGCGTATCGCACTCAAACAGGCGTTCCGTGCCCGGTACGGGACGCCGCCGTTCGTCGACCTTGGACACCTGGACGGCCTCCAGGCGGTCCGTACCGATGATGTCGGTGACAGTGGTGCTGAGATACAGGGGAATGTCGTAATCGTTGAGACACTGCTGAATGTTGCGCGGCAGACCGCTTGAATATGGCAGAAGCTCAAAGACGGCCTTCACTTCCGCCCCTTCGAGCGTCATGCGGCGCGCCATTATCAGGCCGATGTCCCCCGAGCCGAGGATGCAGACCTTTCTGCCCGGCATGAGGTTGCTCATGTTGACAAGATTTTGAGCCGCTCCGGCCGTGTAAATCCCGGCGGGCCGAGTGCCGGGAATGGAGAGCGCGCCGCGCGGACGCTCGCGGCAGCCCATGGCCAGCACAACCGACGCGGCCTTCAGACACAGCAGCTCTCCGCGTCGGCTGACGAGGAGTTCTCGTTCCGGCGACAGGCGTATGACCATCGACTCGGTCAGCGCTTCCACGCCGAGCCCGTTCAGACGGTCGATATCGCGCTGAGCGTATTCAGGGCCGGTCATGGCTTCACCGAAGCGGTGAAGTCCGAACCCGTCGTGGATGCACTGGTTAAGGACGCCGCCCAAGAGTTTATCGCGCTCGACGAGAACGACATCACGGCATCCCGCTTCGCGCGCGGAGATCGCGGCGGCCAGTCCGGCAGGGCCACCGCCGATAACGGCGACTTCGCAGGTTTTTTCATGAATCATCGGCAGTCACCTCCGCTCAAGACACAGCCGTCGAACATGCGAGACTTCCCGCTGTGGTCGACGAAGTCCTCCCACTTCCAGCCGAACTCCTCGTAGAGAAGACGGGCAATACGCGGAATACAGAAACCGCCCTGACAGCGCCCCATCGAGACGCGCGAGCGGTATTTCAGGCTGACGAATGTCCTCGCTCCGAGAGGATTGTTCAGCGCATCGAGCACTTCTCGCCTGCTGACGGACTCGCAGCGGCAGATGATCTCACCGTAATCGGGATCTTCCGCGATCATCTCGGCGCGCTCGTCAGGACTCAGTTCGCTCAAAGACAGCGCGCTGCCGGAGCGCACGGCGACGAATTCCGGCTTTGGCGCGAGCGCAATATGACTGCCTACCATGCCGCGCACCATCTCCGCGATGGCCGGCGAGCTCGTCAGACCGGGACTTTCGATGCCTGAAATGTTGATGAAACCTTCACAATCTTGACGGTCTTCGATCACAAAGTCGGCGTTGCCGCCGATGTCGGGGGGCGTGAGCTTGGCGCGGAGTCCCGAAAAGTTCCGGATATAGTCGGATGCACGGATATCGGGCAGCAGCCTGGCTCCCTCGTCCCTGAGGGAGGCCATCGTCGGCGCCGTGTTTCCCGTCCAGTAGGGTGAGTCCTGATAATCGGCGCTGGGGCCGATAAGAATGTTCCCGTCGACCGTCGGCGTCAGGTGGATGCCGAGCCCGGGATTTTTCGGATTGGGGGTGGGATAGAGAAGCGTGCGCAGCGTGCCGTCAAGGCGCTTGTCAAGCACATAATACTCCCCGCGGCACGGATAGATCCGGTAATCGTCGATCCCGAGCATGTTGCAGACGGAGTCGGAGAACAGCCCCGCCGCGTTGACGAGGACCTTAGCGGTCAGGACTTCGCCGCGTTCGTTCTTTACGGAGAAGCCGCTCTTTCCCGGCAAACGCTCCGCGTCCGTGACGCGCCAGTTCAGGAGGATATCGACGCCGTTGGCTTTCGCGTTTTCTGCGAGCGCGATCGTCAGTCCGTAAGGCGAGATGATCGCCGTGCTCGGCGACCAGAGGGCGGCGATGCCCTGAACGTTGGGTTGTATACGGCGCATTTGATCAATGCCGATGATCTCAAGTCCCGGCGCTCCGTTCTCCTTTCCCTGTTCATAAACGCGCTCAAGTCCCGGCAAGTCGCCCTCGTCAAGGGCGATGGTTAGTTTTCCGATTCGTTTGATCTTCACTTTCAGATCGCGGCACAAGTCGTCCATCAGTGCGTTGCCCCGCACAGACAGGCTCGCACGAAGAGTCCCCGGCTTGTAGTTGATCCCCGAGTGCAGCACGCCGCTGTTGCGACAGCTTGTGCCGAGCGAAACGTCCATCTCCCGCTCGACCAGGCATACGTCCGCCGTGTACTTGGACAGTTCACGGGCGATCGCGCAGCCGACGACGCCCCCGCCCACGATCAAAACGTCATAGGAAGTTCTCATTCAAGGTTCCCCCGCGTCCTCACGCAATATAAATTTTAATTTTGCCGCACAGAAATGCCGCCGCTTTCGCTCCCTCCCGACGGACCGAACTCGCGGCGCGTTACAGACGAAACGCCGCTGTTTCAGCGTGAGGAAACAGCGGCGCGAGGTTTTACGGCTTAAGCAGACTCAGCTCTTGTAGTCGATCCCCGAAATCGTGTCGAGCTTGTGGAGGCTGTGCTCGGCGTCAATGTAGCGGACAGTGCCGCTCTTGGAACGCATCACGAGAGAACTCGTGTAAATGTGCGCGCCTTCATAACGGACGCCCTTGAGGAAGTCGCCGTCGGTGACGCCCGTGGCGGCGAAGAAAACGTCGTCGCTGGCGACGAGATCGTCGATCGTAAGGACTTTGTCAAAATCCATGCCGGCATCTTCGCCTTTCCTGTACTGCTCCACGTCCTTGGCCCACAGCTTGCCCTGCATGTCGCCTCCCGCGGACTTGATGGCACAAGCGGTGATGACGGCTTCCGGCGTGCCGCCGATTCCCATCAGGATATCGGCGCCGCGCTCTTCCTTGCTGGTCAGCAAAGCGCCCGCGATGTCGCCGTCCATGATCATCTTGATACGGGCACCGGCGGCGCGGATCTCGGAGATGAGCTTTTCGTGACGCGGACGGTCAAGGACGACGACCAGCACGTCGCCGACTTTCTTGTGGCGCGCCTCGGCGACGCGTTTGATGTTCTCCTCGACGGACTCGTTGATGTCGATGACGCCCTTGCAATCAGGGCCTACGACAAGCTTGTTCATGTAGAACACGGTCTTGGGGTTGAACATCGTGCCGCGCGGAGCCACGGCGACAACGCTGATGGCGCCGCTGGCGCCGTAGGCCGTCAGGCGGGTTCCGTCGATCGGGTCAACGGCGATATCGACGTTGACACCGCCGGTGCCGAGGTGCTCGCCGTTGTAGAGCATGGGCGCCTCGTCCTTCTCTCCCTCGCCGATGACGACGACGCCGTCCATGTCAACCGTGTTGAGCATGTAGCGCATCGCGTTGACGGCCGCGCCGTCGGCTGCGTTCTTGTCTCCGCGTCCCATCAGACGGCCGGCGGCCATGGCGGCGGCTTCCGTGCCTCTGCAGAACTCAAGCGCCATGTTGCGATCGGGCAGAAGAACGTTGTTGAAGAGACTTTCCATGTTTAAACGACCTCCCTTTGATTTATTGGAACAATAAATAGTACTTAAAACCGCGAAAAAATTTCGTCCACGAACCTGAAATAATAATCGTTTGTGAAAAGCCGCGTCAGTTCCTCTCCGCCGATCCTGCCGCGAACGAGTTCGTCCTCGCAGAGCAGGTCGAGGAAGCGCCCTTCGCCGGCCCACGTTTTCATCGCGTTGCGCTGCACGGCGAGATACGCGTCTTCACGTTTCATGCCGAACTTTTCGACGAGTTCGAGCAGTACTCTTTGACTATATACGAGACCTCCCGTAATTTCAAGATTTTCTTTTAATTTGTCCACGGAAACGTCGAGACCCCGCACCACGCGGTCAAGTGTGCGGATCATGTAGTGGCAGAGATGGAACCCGTCGGGCCAGATGACGCGCTCCGTGCACGAATGGCTGATGTCGCGCTCGTGCCAGAGCGCGACGTTCTCCTGCGCGACGACGGTAAAGGAACGGAGCATCCGAGCCATGCCGCAGATTTTTTCACATTGGATGGGGTTCCTCTTGTGAGGCATGGCAGAAGAACCTTTCTGTTTCTTCCCGAAGGGTTCCAGCGCCTCGCGAACCTCCGTGCGCTGCAAATGACGAATCTCTGTGGCGATGCGTTCTAGGGCCCCACCGAGGCTGCTGAGCGCGAACATGACCACCGCGTGGCGGTCGCGCTGGATGATCTGCGTCGAAACGGGGTCGGGTTTCAGGCCCAATTCTTCACAGACGGACGCCTCGATGGCGGGAGGGCAATGCGCGTATGTCCCCACGGCGCCTGAAATCTTTCCGCAGGAAATTTCATCGATCGCCAGTTCAAGACGCCTGCGGTCGCGCTGAAGCTCCGAATACCAGTTCAGTATTTTCAAACCGAAAGTGATGGGTTCGGCGTGGACGCCGTGGCTGCGCCCGACGGCGGGCGTGTATTTATACTTCCTCGCCTGCTCCATGACGTCCTTCATGAACGTGTCAAGCTCGCGGAGGATGACCTGGAGCGATTGTCTGATCCGCAGGGCGCTCGCCGTGTCCTCGACGTCGCTGCTGGTCAGGCCGAGATGGATATAGCGCCCTTCGGGGCCAACGTGATCGGCCATGTTCGTGTCGAAAGCGATCATGTCGTGCTTGACTTCTGCTTCGATCCTGAGGATCTCGTCAGGGTCAAAGCCGCTTCGCTCGTCGATGGCTTTCATCGCCTCGGGCGGAATGACGCCCGCTTTCGCCCAGGCGTGGCAGACGGCGAGTTCGACGATCTCCCAACTGCGGTACTGGTTCTCGAGCGACCAGATTTCCTTCATCTCTTTCGTTTCATAACGCTCAATCATGTTCGACGAGCCTCCATCATGAGTTCTGCGGTCCTGAGAAAAGCGCCCTGACGAAATCCTCGGCCGCGAAGAGTTTCAGATCTTCCGCCTGCTCCCCAAGCCCGAGATAGCGGATCGGAAGTTTCAGCTTGTCGGCAACCGAGAGGACGATTCCCCCCTTGGCCGTGTTGTCGTACTTCGCCATGATGACGCCCGTCAGGTTGACGACTTCGTTGAAAAGTTCCGCCTGGCGGTAGGCGTTCTGTCCGATGACGGAGTCAAGCACGATGATGCTCTCGATGTGGTCGCGCCCGACTTCACGCTCGGTGACACGGTAAATCTTGCCGAGTTCTTCCATCAGGTTGTGTTTTGACTGCAGGCGGCCTGCCGTATCGACGATAAGGACGTCGGCGCGCGACGACTTCGCGGCGACGATGGCGTCGTAGACGACGGCGGCCGCGTCGCTGCCCTGTTTCTGCGAGACGACGCGCACGTCTGCGCGCTCCCCCCAGACCTTGATCTGTTCGACGGCGGCTGCCCTGAAAGTGTCGGCAGCGGCGATAATAACGCTTTTGCCCGCGTCCTTAAAAAGTCGCGCGAGCTTGCCGGTTGTCGTCGTCTTTCCGCTGCCGTTGACTCCGACCATGAGAATCACCGACAGGCCGTTTTCACCGCACATCAGGGGCTTCCCCATCCCGGGGACGTTCAACAGACGGTCGGTCAGCAGACGACGGAAACGATCCAGCAGCTCGTCTCCGCCGCAAGGCGAACGACGGTAGGAGTCTCTCATCTCGCCGATCAGCGTCTCTGTCGTCTCCACGCCGACGTCGCCCGCGATCAGAAGATCCTCAAGGTCGAGCCAGAACTCTTCGTCGATCTTTCCACCGAAGAGACGGGCAATGCCGTCGCTCCATTTACGGCGCACACCGCCGAGCTTTTCTTTCAGCTTGTCGAAAAAAGACATGCTCAGCGCTCCTGAGACACGTTTTCGGGCTGCTCGGGAGCGTCGTCGTTTTGTCCTCTCCCTGCAGGGCGTCGGCGGAACTGACGACGGCGGTCGTAACTTTCTGAGGACTCCGAAACGTCGGCCTCCGCGCGGAAGACTGCCCTGGAACGGAATTCGGGACGATATTTTCCGCCGCGATCTTTCTGCGATCTCTGCGGCGAACGGCGTCGCGGATCGGCTACGCGCGGAGCCCCCGTTTCGTCAGACAGGCTTAAAGCCGGAACCAACTTTCCGGCTCCTTTTCCACGCTGAAATGGCGCTTTTCTCTCGTCATGAACCTCGGCGTCCGGTGAAGAATCTGCGTTTTTGCAACCGCCGTTTCTCCTCGCGGAGATCGCGCACCCTTCGCACGAACCGGCAAAGGCGTCGCAGCCCGCCGCGCCGTTTTCGGCCCCGTGAGCGCCGGGGCCTGCGTCGTCATCGCTCCAGACACCACCCGCGAGGACGGTCTCCCTGAACTTGGCGAACTTGGCGACAGGGACGCTGACGTTTCCGCCCGGGCCGTGCAGCAAGCACGACTGCGAAGCGAGATCGACACCTATCAGCACCCACGTTCCCTGTTCAGTCTTGATCTTCGAGGCATGTGAAGGAAGCTTTTTCCACAACTCCCTGTAGTTTTCCTGTTCAAAGCTCATACAGCACATGAGCCGTCCGCAAAGCCCTGAAATTTTCGTAGGGTTCAGCGCTAGATTCTGCTCTTTCACCATCTTGATGCCGATCGGCGAGAAACGGTGGAGCCAGTAGCTGCAGCAGCAGACTCTTCCGCAGGCGCCGATGCCCTTAACGACTTTCGCCTCGTCGCGGACGCCGATCTGTCGGAGCTCGATACGGGTACGGAATTCGCGCGCGAGATCGCGCACGTAAGCACGGAAATCGACGCGCTGTTCTGAAGTAAAGTACAGAAACAGCTTCTTGCGATCCAGCATGTACTCGACGTCGACTAGTTTGATGTTAAGGTCGTGATGGCTCAGTATTTGACGGGCGGTGACGAGAGCGGTTTCTTCGTCGCTCCTGTTCTCGTCTTCGCTCTCCAGTTCCGGCTGGCCGACTTTCTTCAGAAAAGTCACGCCCTGAAGTCCCGAGTCTCCGTTGGACTGCCCCTCTTGTCTATTATCGATCGAGCGGTAGAGCCCTTCCTGTCGCTCCGTGATCTCGTCGGCCACGACGGCGATCTCCATGCCGCGGGAACTTTCTATGAGAATTCGTTCGCCTCTTTCGAACTCCTGTTCATTCTCGCCCGTCAAAAGCCCCAAGTAACGGGGCTTGCCGAAAATCGTCAAATACATTTTCAAAAGGATACTCCCCTCTCATAAGCAAAAAAAGCATGTCTGACCACATCGGAGCAGGCAGATGCGCCGTCAGAGATGTCTCGGCGAACTGCTGCAACTGCGCGGCCAGATCCGCCCTCCCGTGGGCGCTGTACCATGCGGCATAACCGTAAGCGGCGGCATACCAGCCGTCGGCGTCGTTCTTTTCGGTTTCGCGCAGCCACTTCAGCCAAGCGCTTTGTCCCTCCGGCGGGCGCAGGGGAGCAAAACTTTCCGCGGCGGGAAGCGAGATCATCCACAGGCGGCTCCGCAACGTGGGAAGGATGTTCGCCTTGTTCATCAGATAGAGAATGTGTCCGCGCGGCGGAGGCTCTTCCGTGATCTTAAGCAGACTGTTGACGGCATTGACGGACATTTTTTCAGGCGCGTAGAACACGAGGAGACGACGGGAAGAAACGACTGGCGTCAGCGTCAAATCGGAACTTTTCATGCGGCAGTCGTCGACGCCTGAAGGAACGTCAGGCTCGCCCGCGACGATGAGATCGGGGTGGGAATCCTCCGCCCAGGCGCGGCACGCCTGACACGATCCGCAGGCTGTCCCGCGTTCGCACAGAATCATGCGCGCGCACCTGACAGCGAGTTCTGCCTGCCAGGGAACGGGGATTTCGATGCCGATGGCGCCCGGAACGTTGCCGGATGCGACGGTGGAAGACAGTTCCTGCCAGTGGGAGTTATTTTGCAGCAACTCGGAAAGTTCGATCATATCAGCGACATTCCCCCGAACAGACGTTCAAGCTCCGACGCGAGCCGTTCGCGCGGCTGAGTCGCGTCGAGTCTTACGATGCGCCGCGGATATTCTCTCGCGAGGGCTCGAAAGCCCTGCGCGACGCGGAAGTGAAACGCCGACGCCTCGCTCTCGATGCCGTCGCGCCCGCCGCGTTCCGCGACGCGGCGCAGAGCCGTTTCCACGGGAATGTCAAGCCACAGCGTCAAATCCGGCTCAGGGAAACCACACCATCCGATGAGGGACTCCAGCCGCGACCGATCGACGTTTCTGCCCCAGCATTGATAGGCACGTGTGGAGTCGTTATAGCGTTCACAGAGGACAACCGCCCCCCGGCGCAAAGCGGGGAGAAGCGTCTGCGCCGTGTGCTCGCAACGGTCGGCGAGAAAGAGCAGGACCTCGGTGAGATGATTTTTCAGCCTGCCGCCGAGGAGAAGTTCGCGCATTGTCGCTCCGTCGCTCCAGTCTCCCGGCTCGCGCGTCCACACGACTTCCCGCCCTGCGCGCTCAAGAGCGGCGACGGCATGTCGCGCCAGCGTCGTCTTCCCGGCGCCGTCAATTCCCTCGATCGTGATCAACATTTTTCCCCCGACGATAAAATCAAAAAATGGGACTGTTCAACCCGTTCATTTGCCGTTATACTTTGAAAGCGCTCAATCCACGAGGACAGACGCGCGAAGGGAGCTTTTCATGCATAAGGAAAGACACAGCCAAAGCTGGGAAATATACGGAAACTCGCCCGAACTTGAGCCGCTCTCGTCGGGGCTTCTCAAGTACCTCGGGCGCAATAAAACAGAACGGGAGATCGTGAGGAACACGATCGCCGCGCTGAAAGCCACGGGCGCCAAAGAAATCAGCGAACGCGTCGGCGTGTCGCCCGGCGACGTCGTGTACCTGAACTGGAAGAACAGGGCAGTGGCCGCGGCGCGCGTGGGCAGGAAAAGCGTCGTTACCGGCCTTAACGCCGTCATCTCGCACGGCGACGCTCCCAGGATCGACGTCAAGGAACGCCCCCTCTACGACAGCGGGAACCTTGCGTTTTTCGACTGTCAGTACTACGGCGGCATCAAAAAGTACCAATGGGTCAATGTACCGCTGGCACTGCACGGCGAGATCCACGACGGAAAAGGCGGCGGCAAGGAAATCACGGTCGGCGAGAGAGATGACGACCCCATTTTCACGATTCCCGACCTGGCCATTCACATAGACTCGGACATGGCCAAACGCACGGCGAAAGAAGCCGTCGAAGGCGAAAACCTGGACGTTCTGGTGGGAACCGCCGCAAGTCCCCCTGACGACTCCTCGGTCTGTGAACATATTAACATAAATTCGCTGAAAAAACTTATTCAAACGCGTTGGAATTTTGACGAAAAAACACTTTCCTCCGCCGATTTGACGTTTGTTCCCGCGGGGCCCGCAAGGGAATTAGGATTTGACCGTTCCCTGATCGCCTCGTACGCGCTTGACGACCACATCTGCACGGCCGCCTCGTGGTTCGCTTTTCTGCAGATGAATCCGGTTCCTGACAGAACGGCCGCTTTCATGGTGATGGACAGGGAAGAGATCGGCAGCGACGGGATCGGCGGAGCGGACGGCGCTTTTTTTGAGACGTTCCTGCTCGAACTGCTGCGGGCCGAAGACGAACCTACCGACGCTCTGACCATGCGCAGGGCGGCCGCCGCTTCCACGGCGATCAGCGCGGACGTCACGGCCGGACTGAACCCGCTTTACGAGTCGTCATACGTTCGCGATCAGCAGCCGATCTGCGGCGACGGCGTCGTCATCATGAAATCATCCGGTTCGGGAGGGAAATATGACGCGAGCGAGGCGCGGGGGGAAATGATGTCCGCGCTCATCGAGATCCTCGACGCGTCTCGCGTGCCATGGCAGGTGGGCTCGTTTGGACGCGTCGACAAGGCGGGCGGCGGCACCCTTGCAAAATTTATCGCCCGTCGCGGCGCGGATGTCATCGACGTCGGCCCCGCGCTCCTGTCCATGCACTCTCCTCTCGAAATCGCCAGCAAGGCCGATTTCGTCGCGCTGAAAGACTGTTTCAGAGCGTTTTACAACGACATGAGACGCGTTTATTAAGTTCTCCCCGCATTTTTCTTTATGCCCGCACAGGAGGTCATACGCATGAATCCACGGATATCGGAACTTGAAAAAAAATACAGAGATACCTATATGTCGTACTACAGGCACATTCACGCTCATCCCGAGCCGAGCTACCACGAGGAGAAAACGGCTGCCTATGTCTTCGAAAAACTATCCGCCCTTCCTCTCGACGAAATTCGTAGGAACGTCGGCGGTCACGGCGTCGTCGCTCTCCTCAAGGGAGAAAAACAGGGGCCCTGCGTCGCCCTGCGAGCGGACATGGACGCCCTTAACATCGTCGAGAACACCGGCTGCCCCTTCGCCTCGGAAAATACGGGCGTCATGCACGCCTGCGGTCACGACGCGCATACGTCCATGCTCCTCGGCGCCGTCAGCGTCCTCTGCGAGATGAAAGATCAGATCCGCGGCACGCTGAAGTTCATCTTCCAGCCGTCGGAAGAGATGACCCCCACGGGCGGCGCTCCCGGCATGATCCGCGACGGCGTCCTCGAAAATCCGAAAGTTGACGCCATCATCGCGCTTCACGTCTGGCCGACGCTGCCCACGGGGCAGATCGGCCTTCAGGCGGGAGCGTTTTCGGCCGCTTCCGATCATCTCCGCGCGTGTATCAGGGGTGTCGCAAGCCACGGCGCAATCCCCGACAAGGGAGTGGACGCCATTGTCGCCGCCTCGGCCGTCGTCATGTCGCTCCAGCCGATCGTCTCGCGAAACATCAGTCCGCGCCACACGGCCGTCATCACTGTCGGCACGATTCACGGCGGCACGCGCTACAACATCGTGCCCGACAAAGTGGACATCGACGGCACAGTGCGCTGCTTCGACAACGAAGATCACGAAAAACTGCCAAAATGGATCGAGCGGGCCGTCGTCAACACGGCCGCGGCGTACGGCTGCACGGCGGAGATCGACTATCAGGTCGGGTACCCGCCGACGATGAACAATCCCCGATTGGCAGAGATCGGACGCGAGGTGATCCGAGACGTGCTCGGAGACGGAGGAGTGACTCCTCCCCTTCCGGTTCAGCCCATCGGCGAGGACTTCGCCTTCTACACGCTCAAGGTGCCCGCTGCCATGGCCTGGCTCGGCTGCCGCCCGGACGGAACGGCGCCGGAGGACATGCCGGCGCTCCACAACGACAGGTTCCTTCCCGATCCGGCCTGTTTCCCTTACGGAGTCCTCTACCTTGTGTCCATGGCGCTGACGCTGCTTGATTCCGATCCGGAGAACTTGAAAAATGCCTGACGTAACTCTGAGCGAAGACCGTCTCGAACGCATGATCCGGCGACGCCGCGACTTTCATCGCTATCCGGAAAGCGGCTGGCGCGAGTTCCGGACGACATCTGTCGTCGCCGGAACAATGAGCGGTCTCGGCTTTAACGTCCGTCTGGCGGACGAGTTCCTTTCGCCGGAAAAAGTCATGGGGCGCGCTGTCGACGTCGAGACGGAAAAAACTCGCGCGCTCAGCCAGGACGCCGATCCCGTCTGGCTCGACAGGATAAAGGCCTGCACCGGACTCGTCGCCGAACTGAAAACGGGGCGCGAGGGTCCCGTCGTCGCCCTGCGGTTCGACTTGGACTGCGTGGACACGCAGGAGACAGACGATCCCCGTCACCTGCCAACGCGTCTGAACTTCCGCTCTGAAAACCCCGGCTGGATGCACGCATGCGGCCACGACGGTCACATGTCCATCGGACTGGCCGTGGCCGAATACGTCGCCGAGCATCGGGATTCGCTGCGCGGCACGGTACGCTTTATCTTCCAGCCAGCGGAGGAGGGAGTGCGGGGCGGACACGCGATGACGCAGGCAGGTGTGCTTGACGACGTGGACGTCTTCATCGCTGTCCATCTCGGTCTCGGCATACCGACAGGAACTGTGTACGGCGGCACGCACGGCTTTCTCTGCACGACAAAGATTGACGCCCGCTTAGTAGGGAAAGCCGCCCACGCCGGAGGCGAACCCAACATGGGCAAAAACGCTCTTCTTGCCGCGGCTTCCGCCGCCTTAAATTTGCACGCCATCGCCCCGCACCGCGACGGCCCCAGCAGGGTCAACGTCGGCGTGCTCCGCGCAGGGGAAGGCAGGAACGTCGTCCCCCCGAACGCGGAGATGTCGATCGAAACGCGAGGCGCCACGGAAGAGATTCTGAACTACGTTTACGGGCGCGCCGTTTCCGTGATCCGCGGGGCCGCCGCCATGTACGACTGTTCGGTAGAAATCTTCAAACGCGGCGAAGCGAACACGACGTCAAGTGACGCGGAACTGTGCGAGCTCGTTCGCGATGTCGCGCGTTCGTGCCCGGGGGTTGAACGCGCCGAACTGTCCCATCTGATGGCGGGAAGCGACGACGCCTGCTGGATGATGAAGCGCGTCCAGGATCGCGGCGGCCGCGCCACGTACATCGGCCTCGGCGCAACGACGGCCGCGGGGCATCATAACGGCAGCTTCGACTTTGACGAAAAGTGCCTGCCTATCGGGTACCACGTCATCTGCGGAACGATTGAACGGCTTTTGGGCCGGTAGACCAAAAAAACTTTACGTCAGCGCGCGGAAGCCGCCTTGAGCATTAGGGAGGTCCCGCGCGTCTGTCTTCACGACACCCGACGGACGCCGCGTGTGAACTGCGCCCGATAATCCCGCGACGTTCACGCCCATCACACCCGTTCGCCGCGGACGGGAACGCACTTTCACAGTCGCCGGCAATAAATCGGGATGCTGCCGCGCGCCTTCTCCCCTCGAAAGAGTCGGCTCCCTCTGTAAGTTTTCGTCAGCCTTTTAAGGGCGAAAGCCTCATAAAGTGCTATAATTGGGAAAGACTTTGCCAGCGGCAGACAAAAAACGTCAGTTCAGAACCGTCGAAAGGAGTTCTAATTCGGATGCCAGTCTCTACTTCCGTTTCCAATCATGACCTCGAAGTCACCTGTATGCCCGTCGTCAAGGGCGAACGCCGCGCGAAGACCGCCGTCGAGCTCATGAAAGCGCGTTATCTTGCCTATTCGACCGGCAACATCGACTTCATCATCAACAGCCACGACCCCAAGACGCGGGAAAACGTCAGCAAGGAAGCGACGGAAAAATGGTCCCGCTCAGCGCACTGGCTGGGGCTTGAAATCCGCAGTTGCGAGGACGGCGGCGTCAACGACAAAGAAGGCTCTGTCGAGTTCGTCGCCAGGTTCGAACTCGGCGGCAGGACCATTGCGCACCACGAAAAGGCTTTTTTCAGAAAAATCAACGACGCATGGTTTTTCGTCGACGGACACGAGGTTCCCGAAACGTACGTCAGATCCGCTCCCAAAGTCGGTCGCAACGATCCCTGTCCCTGCGGCAGCGGCAAGAAATACAAGTTCTGCTGCGGCAGAAACCGCTAGGGCAGTCCGCGCATGTCCTTTCACATTGGATTCGACAACGAGAAATATCTCAAGGAACAGACCGCGGCCATCACGGAACGCGTCCGACAGAACGGCGAGAAACTCTATCTAGAGTTCGGCGGGAAGCTGCTTTTCGACTACCATGCGGCCCGCTGCCTCCCCGGGTTCGATCCAAACGTGAAGATGCGCCTGCTGCAAATGTTTCGCGATCAGGCGGAGATCATCGTCTGCCTCGGCGCGGGAGACGTGGAACGCAGAAAGATTCGAGCCGACTTCGGCACGACCTATGACTCGGAAGTCCTGCGGCTCATCGACGAATTCGCCTCGCGCGGCATGGAGATCGCCGGCGTCGTCATCACTCGTTTCGAGGGGCAGCAGACTGTCCTGAATTTTAGGCGCCGTCTTGAAAACCGCGGCGTTCGCGTTTTCACCCACTCCCCTACGAAAGGCTACCCGAACGACGTCGACACCATCGTCAGCGAGGAGGGGTACGGCCGTAACGTTTACATACCCACCACACGGCCGATCGTCGTCGTCACGGCGCCCGGTCCGGGGAGCGGCAAGCTCGCGACCTGCCTTTCTCAAATTTATCACGATCACCTTCGCGGCGTCCGGTCGGGGTATGCCAAGTACGAAAGTTTTCCCGTCTGGAACCTTCCACTCCGTCATCCGCTCAACCGCGCTTATGAAGCGGCCACTGCCGATCTCGCCGACGTGAACCTGATCGACCACTTTCATCTTGAGACCTACGGCGAAAGGACGGTCAACTACAACCGCGACCTCGAGGCTTTCCCCATCCTCAGGCGGATCCTCGAGCGGATCACGGGCTGTGACGCCGGCTACCGATCCCCCACCGACATGGGAGTCAATCGAATCGCCTGCGGCATCATCGACGACGCGGCGGTCCGCGAAGCTTCCTGCCAGGAGATCATCCGACGCTACTTCAGGACTTCATGCGAAGTCGCGCTCGGCCAGTCGGACCCGAAGTGTCTCAGACAAATCGAACTGATCATGAAAGATCTTGATCTTGTTCCCGAGCGGCGACGCGTCGTTTTGCCCGCACGCGAGGCAGCCGCGGAAGGACAGGCGCGGGGAAAGGGCGACAGCGGCGTCTTCACAGGAGCCGCGCTTGAGCTCTGCGACGGAACGATCGTCACGGGGAAAAACTCCCCCCTTCTGCATTCCGCTTCAAGCGTCGTGCTCAACGCGGCCAAGGTTCTCGCACACATCCCCGACTGCATCGACCTTCTGCCGCCGAACATCCTGAGTTCGCTCTCATATTTCAAAAAGGAGATCCTCTCCGAAAACAGGCTCGCGCTCAACCTCGAGGAAACGATGCTGGCGCTCAGCATCAGCGCAGCATCGAATCCCGCCGCTTCGGCCGCGGTGGAGCGGCTGCGCAGTCTGCGGGGCTGCGAATGTCATATGACGCACATTGCCGCTCCCGGGGACGAAGGCGGTTTCAGAAAGCTCGGCGTCAACCTGACCTGCGATCCGTCCTTTTCCGGCAAGAGTTTTCTCGAAGCCTGAACCGCTCGCGATAAAATCCGACAATCGGAAGGAGTGAAATCCGGCCTTGAACGCCATAAAATATATTCTGTGCCTCCTGTGTACAGCGCTGTGTTTCACTTTGTCATCCGACGGAACGCAAGCCGTCGCGGCGACGGTTTCGCCTCCGGCGACGGGCGCCGAAGCGAATAAAAATTTAAGGTCTTCGCGCTCCCGAGTCCTCGATTTCAAAGGCATCGGTCGCAAGGGAGCCCCCCCCGACACTGGCTTTAGGCACGAGATATCCACGGCGCCCGATCTGAACGCGGACGAGGACGAAGGCATCAAACTCTCGCCGGGGATGCAGAAGATCGCCGACGGGGCGGGGAGAACGTTGAAAAACATTAACAACGCCGTTTTGGACACAGTACGCAAACCGTTCGAGCTGTTCGGTCTCGACGCGGAAAGCGCCAAGATGAAACCGTCGCACGGAGGCGTCGGCCTCGACGTGTCCATCAACCTTGAGAAAAAAAAGAAGGACGCCGCGAAAGCGGACTCCACGAAAAAAAACGACAGTCAGGAATTCTATGACCTGCTTAAGCCGGACGACGATCGGAGCCGCAAGTGACCGCGATGTCCGTCTCGATAGCCGCGTTGACGTGCCTCTGCCTCTGCGCTTTGGCGAGTTTTCTCAGGGCGATTGCTTTCGCGCGGTCAGGCCGATGGGGAAAGGCCGCTCTTTGGTTTCTGCTCGGAGTAACGTTCCTCGCCGCGGCTTTCGTCTGAATCGGCCGCGTCTTCCGCGGATTGAGCTTGACTTGAAAAAATCGGAAAGATACACTGAAACAAGGAGTCGTGATAACGTTGTTCGCCTCAAAGATTGCGCCGTACGTGCTCTACGCATGCGGCTTTGCGTTCTTCTGTCTCGGCGTTGCCTTCAAGCGCGCGGGGCGTCCGGGAAAAGCCATATTCGACTTCATCTGCGGAGTTTCGCTCCTCATCGTGGCCCACTACGTCGCGACGCAGTTGCACTGACTTTCGAGAACGCTTTCGCCATGCGGACGCGTTCTCTTTTTCTGTTTCTCTGCGCGCTTTTCTCTTGTGCTTTGAGAAAAATTGCTGTAATATTCATGTTTCAAAGGTCGTCCGTAAACGTTTCTTCAGATATGGAGGTAAGGGATCCTTTTATGTACTCAGTCGACAAAATACGTAACCTGGCGATCGTGGCGCACATCGATCACGGCAAGACGACGCTGATCGACTCTATTTTCCGCGGCGCGCACACGTTCCGCGAGAACGCCCAGGTCGCGGAACGCGTCATGGACAGCGGCGAGCTTGAGCGCGAACGCGGCATTACGATCACGTCCAAGCACTGCACGGTCGAGTGGAACGGGTACCTGATCAACATCATCGACACGCCGGGACACGCCGACTTCTCCGGCGAGGTCGAGCGCGTCCTGTCGATGGTTGACAGCGTGCTGCTGCTCGTCGACGCCAACGAAGGCCCAATGCCGCAGACGCGTTACGTCCTCTCACGCGCTTTGGCTATGGGGTTGAAGCCCATCGTCATCATCAACAAGGTGGACAGACCAGCGGCGACGCCCTACGTCGCGCTCGAAAAAACTTTCGACCTGTTCCTCGAGCTTGGGGCGACGGACGAACAGGCGGATTTCCCCGTCCTCTACGGTTCGGGACTGGCAGGCTGGCTCGTCGCCGATCTCGAAAAAGATCCGCACGAGGGCATGGATCCCCTTTTCAAGACCATCGTCGATCGCGTTCCCCCTCCTCCGTCGAACTCCGACAAGCCTTTTATGATGCAGGTCAGCACGCTGGCGTGGAGCGATTACGTCGGTCAGATCGGCTGCGGCCGCATCGTCTCGGGCAAACTGCGCGTCAATGACGTCTTCGTTCACAGTTCGACGCGCTGGATCGACGAAAACGACCGCAACAAAGGCTGGAAAACGGTTTCGTCCAATCATGAAAAGGCGGCGCACCTATGGGTCACGCGCGGGCTTGACCGCGTGGAAGTGGACGAAGCGTTCGCGGGCGACATCGCGTGGCTCTCGGGACCGAAGAAGATCAGCATCGGCGACACGATGGCCGCTGAGGAACTGAACGGGGAAACTCTGCCCCCGCTCGACATCGAAGAGCCGACCGTCTCCATGTTCTTCCTCGTCAACAACAGCCCTTTCGCTGGCCGCGACGGGACGCCGCTCACGCTTCGCCAGCTGAAGGCCCGGCTTGAGCGCGAGTGCCAGACCAACGTCGCGCTCAGAGTCGAAGACCTTGGACGTCCCGACGGGCTCAAGGTTTCCGGGCGCGGGGAACTGCAGATGGCCATCCTCGTCGAGCAGATGATCCGCGAGGGTTCGGAACTCTGCGTCTCTCGCCCTGAGGTCATCACCAAAACCGACGAATCCGGCCATCTTCTCGAACCGATGGAGCAGCTGATCGTCGACGTCCCCGAGATCTATCAGGGCATCGTCATCGAAAAGCTTGCGGCGCGCAAGGCCGAGATGGTCAGCATGAACAACCTCTCTACCGGCATCGTGCGCATGGAATTCGACATACCCACCCGAGGTCTGCTCGGTTACCGCAACACGTTCCTCACGGAC
The DNA here is from genome assembly GCA_964520485.1 of uncultured Synergistaceae bacterium. Taxonomy (GTDB): domain Bacteria; phylum Synergistota; class Synergistia; order Synergistales; family Dethiosulfovibrionaceae; genus Pyramidobacter. The sequence continues at coordinate 21,630 of CAZFNC010000018.1, forward strand.
ACGCGCGGTCTGGGCATCATGTCCTCGCGTTTCCGCGGATACGACCTGTGGCGAGGCGAAGTCGTCAGCCGCAACCGCGGATCGATGATCAGCATGGACACGGGGGCCGCGACAAGTTATCAGCTGGAAAATCTTCAGGAACGCGGCGTGCTCTTCATCAGCCCCGGGACGGAAGTGTACGCCGGCCAAGTTGTCGGCGAACATTCACGGCCCAACGACATCCCATGCAACCCCACCAAGAAAAAGGCCATGACGAACTACCGCTCGTCCACGAAGGAACTGGCGACGCACCTTGACGTGCCTCGTCCTGTCATCCTCGACAGGGCGCTCGAATGGATCGCCGACGACGAGCTCGTCGAAGCCACGCCGAAAGAGATTCGCATCCGTAAGACCATTCTCGACCTGACGGAGCGCAAAAAGGCTGAAAAGATGCTGAAAATGGAAAACTGACACAGGTTAAGGAGCCGTCATCATGAGCAAAATCTCCGTATTCGGCGCGGGCACATGGGGAACCGCGCTTTCCCAGAGCCTCGCCCGCAGCGGGCACGAAGTCCGCATCTGGTGTTTTGAAAAGGAAATCGCTCCCGCCGTCAACGAACGGCACTACAACCCCATTTATCTCCCCGACTTCGAGCTTTCCCCGCTCATATCGGCGACAGAGTCGCTCGAGGACGCGGCGCTCTTTTCAAAGTACTGGCTGTTTGTGACGCCGACTCAGTTTTTGAGAGGGACGCTTTCCGGTCTCCGCACGTGGTACTCGCGTGACGTCGAGATAGCTAACGCCGCCAAGGGCGTCGAGATCAGTTCCCTGAAGCTCATCAGCCTGATCGTCGAAGAGGTTTTCCCCGGCGCGTCCTTCACGGCCCTTTCAGGTCCCAGCCACGCCGAGGAAGTGATCCGCAACCTGCCGCTTGCCATCGTCAGCGCGTCGATCAATCCCGATTCCGCGAAGCTTTGGCAGAAACTCTTCAACCGTGAAACTTTCCGCGTGTACACGAGCGACGACGTCCCCGGCGTCGAGACGGGCGGCGCCGTGAAAAACGTCGTCGCGATCGCAGCCGGAATGTTGCACAGCATGGAGATGGGCGACAACGCCACCGCGGCCATGGTCACGCGCGGTCTTTCCGAGATCGTCAGGCTCGGCGTCGCTCTGGGCGGACGCGCCCGGACTTTCTCCGGCCTGGCGGGCGTCGGGGACCTGATGGTCACGGCATACAGCCGTCATTCCCGAAACTTCCGCCTGGGCGAGATGCTCGGACAGGGAAAGACGCTCGAAGAAGCGACAAAAGCGCTCGGTCAGGTCGCCGAAGGGATCTATACCGTTAAGGCTGTAAAAAAGCTCTCCGAAAAGCTGGCGGTCGAGATGCCGATCTCGAACGCCGTGTACGAAATCCTCTACGGCGGCCGCTCGATGAACGACGCCGTGAAATCCCTTCTTTCGCGAGCCCCCAAGCCCGAGCAGTGATTTCTCTCAAGTTTGTTCTGACTAACAATAAAATAACACTTGCGTTACGGCGCGACTTATAGTAGACTTCTTTTGCGATACAATTCTCGAGGAGGTGTTTTTCATGGCAGCTAAGGTGAATCAGGACGTGTGCGTGGGCTGCGGCGCTTGCGAAGGCGCGTGCCCCGTCAGCGCGATCTCCATCGCCGACGGCAAGTCCGTCGTGGACGAGGCCGCGTGCGTTGAGTGCGGAACCTGCGTCAGCGCCTGCCCCGTCGAAGCGATTTCTGTGTAACTTTTGCCCGGGCCGTTTTCCGTTGAGAAAACGGCTCATTTTTTCGCAACCGCGGCGTGAACAAAGGCGTCAGACGGCCTGAAAAGTGCCGTTTGACGCCTTCGCTTATGCGCTCTGAACGCGCGGAACAGAGTTAATCACAACGCTCAGCCCGCAGCGCCGCGACCGACAGCCCCGCGCAGACGGCCGGATATTCGTTCAGCGCGCCGCCGTACGCGTCAACGATGTCGCGTGCCCGCGAAAGCCAGCGTGAATCTCCCGTCAGTCTGTACAGCGACACGAGGTTGTTCGTCATCATCGCCGTCCCCGAAGGCAGAAAGTCGTCCCCCGCGTCGCGGGCAGGCAGGAGTTCACGTTCGACTTCGTAGACAGGAAACGGAGCGCCGACGGAACCGAAATGCGCGTCGCACTGCTCAGCCCATTCGCGGGCGCGGTCGAGGTGTTCGCGACGCGAATCCGCCCTGTAAAGCTCGATGTACGCCCAGACAAGGGCGCTTACGTCCTCAAGCGTCGCATTCCCCCTCGCGGCCCCGCCGTCCAGGGCGTGAAAGAGACGCGCCTTCCCGACAAAGTTTTCCTCGATCCGCGCGACAAGGCGAAGCGAGGCGCCCAGTCTGACGCCGTCGTCCGTCAGACGCGCGGCACGCGCGAGCACGGCCGCCATCCACGCGTTATCCCTGAGAAAAACGCGCGTGTCACGCGGGGGACGCTCACGCTTCCGACGCGCTTCCGCGAGCCGCGCCGCGACGGCGCGAACATTGTCGGAGATGACAGCGCCGGGGTGGGAGAAAAGGAGAACGTACTTTCCCGTCTTTTCCCCCGTCGCGGGGTCGAGATAACGCTGCGCCGACACCATCTCCCGCAGGTCCGCGACGCGAGCGCCGAGCGCGGCTTCGATCTCTCCGGCGTTCCACAGGTACAGGCTCTCAAGCTTTTCGGGGGCGCTTGCGCTTTCGCCCGCACGGAGAAGCCCGTCGCCGCGGTCAAACTCGGAAAGCAGGAAATCCGCCGTCCTGTCGAAAACCGACAGCAGCCCTTCGTCCGCGAAGATCCTCCAGCCTTCCAGGAGCGCCGCCAGAATCGCAGCGTTTCTCGCGGTGCGCTTTCCGAGCGCCGGCGCGCGCCACGCCGCGTCCATGCAGTACCTGTGAAAGCCTCCTGCGATCGGGTCGTACAGCGCGCCCTCGCAGAGGGCAGTCAACGTCGCGCGCAGGTGACCGCGCAGTTTTTCGCCTCCCTTGCCCAGCCGACAAAGGCAGGCGGCAAGGAGAATCTTCGAGGCCTGCGGGAACTTGGGAGCGCGTCCCCATCCGCCGTTTTGGTCGTCGGCTTCTTCACGGAGACGAGAGACAGCTCGCTCGGCTAGATCCGCCTCAAGCCGCGCCGCAAAGGGCAAAACGGCCTCTTTCAGCTGCGCGGCGTAACTCGCTGCGGCCTCGTTCAGCTGAGCGCGTTTCATGAGCCACAGCCATTTGATACGCCGCAGCACGTCGAGAAAACCGGGATAACGGGTGTCGCCACCTTGAAGAGGCATATAGGATGCCGCGAAGATCGGCTCGCGGCGCGGCGTCAAAAAAAGGAAAAGCGGCCAGCCCGCGTGACCGAGCATGATCTGCGCCATCGCTCTTCCCGCGAGCGTCACGTTCGGGCAGTCTTCAGAGTCGCACATGACAGGGATAAAGTCGTCGTTCAGCAGTTTGGCGACATCGGCGTGGCAAAACTGCGCTTTCATGGCGTAACTCCAGCGGCTCTCCGAGTTCACGACGCAGACGCAGAGCGGACGACCGAGGAGAGCCGACTCGCGGACGGAATCCGCGTCCCATTCGTTCCACCCGACGGGGCAGTCGGCCATCTCTTTCAGAAAAGAGTTCACGGATTCAGCGCATTTTTTCATTGATGGCCTCCACGAGGGCCGGCAGTTCGTTCATGCCGGAAATCACGTACCGCGCGCCGCTTTCTTTCAGGTATTTTTCATCATGGTTGCCTGTCGTCACTCCGACACCAACGACGCCCGACGCGACGGCCGTTTTCATGTCGATGTCCGTGTCGCCGACGTACAGTGCCTGAGACGGGGGGACGCCCATTTGCCGCAGGGCCTCCGCTACGATGTCCGGCGCCGGTTTCGGCCTGAGGTTCTCTATGCCGACGATCACCGGAAAGTATCCGTACAGGCCGGCCGCGCGGACGATCCCTTCCGGCATCAGGCGGTTTGTGGCGATGCCCAGCCTTATGCCCGCAGAAACAAGTTTTAAAAGCGCGGGAACCGTGTCTGGGTAAGGGGACACGCCGGCGTAACCGCGTGATTCGAAAAGCTTTCTGTAGCGGGGGATCCAATCCGTCTCGACGGGTCCTTCTCCCCAAAAATGACGCATCGCGTCGGCCAGCGCCCAGCCGATCGTCCCGCGAACCTCGTCCGGTTTGAGCCGCGGCAATCCTTTTTCTTCGGCAAGCGCATTGAGATTGCCGCATATCCCCACGGCGCTGTCGACGAGCGTCAGGTCAAAATCGAAAACGACTCCGCGTACCATCAGTTCACCGCCTCCACTGTCGTTGTCCGCGCGCGTAAACGCGGTTATTTTAACGTTTTTCGCTCGCGTTGTGAATTCCTTTTTTACGTTCCTTTTTTTCCGCGTCAGCGCCTCGCGTAAAAATTATTTTCTTTACATTCTCTCAGAAAATTTTGCTCCTTGACACAAACCGTAAAAATAAAATATACTTTTCGCAGTGTGGTGGACTTCTTTTCACCGATGCATCGGCCGGCGGAAATTTTACGAAGCCACGCAAAAATATTTTTCAGGAGGCAGGTTTACATGAAGAAGTTTCTCGCGCTCTGTGTAGTTGTGTCCACAGTTATCACGGGAACTGCGCTGGCCGACACGCCGTCGCAGCTCAAGTTTACGGCGGGCCCTCCCG
>CAZFNC010000019.1:0-25659 GCA_964520485.1 uncultured Synergistaceae bacterium
GCCTCGCCCCGACGGCGACGCGTGCCTGTTTTTTTGAGCGGACGCTTTTTGAGTAATTTGCGAAGTCGTTTAAAAAATGACGTTAAAAAATGAACAAAGATTAAATTGGGACTGGTAAAAAAAACGAAGTTGATTTATAATGAGGGCGCACTTACACAGGAGGTGGATCATTTGACACATGCAATTGAGGTAAAGGATCTTCATAAGTCTTTCGGCTCCCTCGACGTGCTCAAGGGCGTTTCGCTCACCGTCGACGAGGGCGAGGTGATCAGCGTCATCGGGCCCAGCGGTTCCGGTAAGAGTACGCTCGCGCGCTGTATCGCCCGTCTCGAGAAGATCAACTCGGGAGAGGTTTACGTCTACGGTCACCGCATGGACACAGGCAGGATGTCCAACGCCGCCGAGTCGGAACTCCTCGGAATGATCTTTCAGCAGTTCAACCTTTTCCCGCACTTCAGCGTGCTGGAAAACGTTGTCATGGCGCAGATGAAAGTCCGCGGCCGCGGCCGCGCCGAATCCGAGAAGAAGGCGCGCGAGCTCCTCGCGAAGGTCGGTTTGGGCGAAAAGGTCGACTCTTTCCCCACGCAGCTTTCCGGAGGACAGCAGCAGAGGGTTGCCATCGCCCGTGCTCTAGCGCTCGATCCTAAGGTCATGCTGTTCGACGAGCCGACTTCTGCTCTCGACCCAGAGCTCGTCGGCGAGGTGCTGAACGTCATCGCGGAGCTTGCCAAAAGCGGCATGACGATGCTCATCATCACGCACGAGATGCTCTTCGCCAAGGAGGTTTCCGACAGGGTCGTCTTTATGGCAGACGGTCACATCGTCGAACAGGGCACGCCCGACGACATCTTCGTCCATCCCGCTAAAGAGCGCACCTGCGCGTTCCTTCAGCGCGTGCTTTCCCACTACGGCGCCGCCGCGCCTCACACGGAGGAGGTTCAATAAATGCAGCTCGATTTCACAGTACTGACTCCATACATGAACATGTTCTGGAACGGCGTCTGCGTCACCATCAAGGCGTCGGCGCTCGGCGTGTTCTTCGGCTCGCTCCTCGGAGTCATTGTCGGCGCGTTCCGCGTGATCCCTTTCAAGCCGCTCAGGCTGCTGATGTCCACGTATATTTACGTGCTGCGCGGCACGCCTCTGATGATCCAGCTTTTCCTCATCTATTTCGGTCTGCCCGCTCTGGGGATCAACCTTAACGCGTTCACCGCGGGCATCATCGGTATCGCCATCAACTCCTCGGGCTACGTGGGAGAGATCGTGCGCGGCGGAATCGAAGGCGTTCCCAAGGGGCAGTGGGAGGCCGCGAAAATGCTTGGTCTTTCCTACTGGCAGACCATGCGCATCATCGTCCTGCCTCAGGCTATCCGCCATATGCTGCCCGCCATCGGCAACGAATTCGTCACCCTCATCAAGGAGTCGTCACTTCTGTCGGTGCTCGCTATCAGCGAACTGACCATGGTCGGTCAGCAGGTGCGCAGCGTCACCTACGCTTCGTTCGAGACGTTCATCTTCGTCGCCGTCATCTACCTGTTTCTGACGAGCGTTACCTCGGGCGCCCTCCAGCTTCTTGAAAGCCATTGGAAGATCAAGTAGCTTCGTTGTGGCGCGGAACCGTTTAAAACTGTTTCCGCAAAAAAGCATGAAAAGGACGGGAGTCTCCGTCCTTTTCACGCTTTTTCTCCTTTTATATTGAACGAACGTCTAGCGGCGGCTATGCGTGGATTTGGCGTTTCTCGAGTCCCCTGTTTAAACTTTTGAGAAAGGGAGAACGGGGGAATTTTTTTGTTTCTCTCGCCAATCGCGACGCCCGCGTTCGGCGCAAAACGGTCGGGAACATGGACCGTTCAAGCAGAGAAAGAGTACTGGAATCCCAACGCGCACGATAAAGACGGCAAAGCGCCGCCCTGTCTAACAGGCGGCGCTTTCGCGTTTTTTGCGCGTCTGACAGAAAGCAGGTACGTTCTACTGCGCCCTCACGCCTGGGTGGTCGGGGTCGTATTTCCAGCGGCGGTGGAACCAGAACCACTGCTCAGGTGCCAGTCTCACCATGTGGTCGAGCGCGGCGTTGGCGCGTCTCGTGTACTCGGCGACGTTTTCCCTGTTTCGTCCTTCTTCGCCCGTGCAGACGGGAGGTCTGATGCACATCCTGTAGCGGAACGGCGCGAGACGGACGGTATACATAGGGATCAGCGGCAGACGAGCCGTCAGCGCGAGGAGGGCGGGGCCTTCGACCATGGTGGTACGCCTGCCCACGAACGTCACGGGCACGCCGTCAGCCCCTGTGTCCTGATCGGCGATCAGGGCGATCCACTTTCCGGCGCGAGCGTCGCGGAGCATGCCGCGCACGTTCATAGCGCCTTTGCGCAGTGTGTGCTCCCCCAGGCGCGCGCGGTAAGACTCGATGAGCGCGGCAAACGACGCGTCGTCTGCGTCCCGCGCGGCGGGCTCAAGGGGGTAACCGTTGCGTGGGAGCCACGGTCCTCCGATCTCCCAGTTGCCGAAGTGCCCGCTGAGGATAAAGCAACCCTTTCCTTTTTTTAACTGTTCGTCGATGATCTCGCGGTTTTCAAACTCGACGAACATCCTGTCGATCAGAGAGGGATCGTTGACAGCCGCGAGAAACTCGACGATCATCCATGAAAAATGCCTGTATATGCCCTTCAGTGTCGCCCTGCGCCACGTTTCGTCGCGTTCGGGAAACGACTGTTTCAGACTCTCGAGCACCAGTCTGCGGCGGATGGGGACGAGGGCGAAAACGCAGCGGAGGAGACAGTAGAGCGCGCGTCCGCGCCAGTCAGGGTAGGCGAAAGCGCGGCGCAGGAATTCTACCGTTGCGGTGGAAGCGCTCATTTAGGAACGGCCGACCATGAAGTACTTTTTCTTGCCGAGGCGGATCAGCGCATAGTAACCGCAGAGCACGTCCTTTTCCTCGAGCGCGGTCTTTTCGTCGGCGCGAACGCCGTTGACGGAGACGCCGCCGCCGGCGATGAGCCTCTTGGCTTCGCCCTTGCTCTTGCACGCGCCCGTTTCGGCGAGCACGTCGGCGAGCGGCATGGGAAGCGCGGCAACTTTTCCGCGGGGCGTTTCGGCGGCGAGCGTGTGGAGCATTTCCTCATCAAGATCCTCGGGAGTGAACGAAGCGCCGAACAGGATCTCGCTGGCATGTTTCACGTTTTCGGCGATGTGTTCGCCGTGGACGATCTTCGTGATCTCGTAAGCGAGCACGCGCTGCGCTTCGCGCTTTTCGGGGGCTTTTTCGTGACGTTCAAGAAGCGTTCCGATTTCCTCAAGCGGCAGGAACGTGAAGTACTTCAGAGCTTTGCCGACAGTAGCGTCCTCGCTGTTGACCCAGAACTGATAGAACTGGTAGGGCGATGTCTTGGCGGGGTCCAGCCAAACGGCTCCGCCTTCGGTCTTGCCGAACTTGTGCCCTGCGGACGTGAGCAGCAGCGGGTTCGTGCCGCCGTACACGAGCGCGCCCTCTTCGTGCTTGCGGATGAAGTCGATGCCGCTGGTGATGTTGCCCTGCTGATCGTTGCCGCCCATCTGTATACGGCAGTTGTACGTTGTGTAGAGGTGGTAGAAGTCATACGACTGCAGCAGCGTATACGCGAACTCGGTGAACGACAGGCTCTTTGACGGGTCTTCGATACGGCTTCTGACGTGTTCTTTGGCGATCATCTTGTTGATGGTGAAGTACTTGCCCACGTCGCGCAGGAACTCAAGGAAGTTCATCGCGCTGAGCCAGTCGTAGTTGTTGACGAGGATGGCGGAATTTTCGCCGCAGTCGAAGCTGACGAAGTGCGCTAGTTGGCGCTTGACGCGCTCTACGTTGTGCGCGATCTGCTCCATTGTGAGAAGGTTCCGCTCGGCGCTCTTCATCGAGGGATCGCCGATCATGCCTGTTCCGCCGCCTGCCAGAACGATCGGACGGTGTCCGAGCCGTTGCAGCCATGCAAGTCCCATCAGCGGAATCAGATGCCCGACGTGGAGACTGTCGGCCGTGGGGTCAAATCCCACGTAAGCCGTCACCATGCCGCTGTCAAACAGTTCTTTGACGCCCACGTCGTCGGTCGTCCAGTCGATGAAGCCGCGTGCGCGCAGAACGTCAAGCGCGTTTACCGTCATCAGAAATCAGATCCTTTCATGTGATTGTGCGGGCAAGAATACAATTTATCTTAGCACATTCTCCGTTGAAAGAGCAGAGCCGCACTCCTTTCTCCTTTATTCAGGAAAAGCATAAAGAAGCGGCCGTAAATGGAGAACTGAGGCGTATACTTGACGGCTTCTCCGTTGTAAAAATACAAGGGATGTGGCTTAATAACTTTGTTCCTTATACTATCCGCACAGGGTGATAAATATGTACGAGTATCATGCCGAAGAGAGTTCTCTCCTGCAAAAATGCGCGCAGGAGATCGCGACCGCCGTCGCTTCGCTGATCCGGTTCGACGTGATCATAACCGACACGGAGGGAAGTGTTACGGGCGCGAGCGGGCAACTTGACGTTGGAGACACGCTTGACTCGGGACGAACGGCCGCCGCGTCGGGGGACGCTGTGGAGGTGAGCGGACAGGACTTCTCGTGCATTTCCTGTCCCGTCCAGTCAATGAACGGGCGCGTCGTCGGCGCTGTCTCCGTAGTCGGCGAACCCGAACGGGCGCGGTCCTTCGCAGGGATCGTTCGCCGTCAGGTGGAACTGATGCTGCGTGAACGCGAGCTTTATGCCTACGCCGCGAACCGCGAGAGCACGCTGGAAAATTTGGTGCAGGACATCGCGTCGTTCGTACCCGGCGTCAGCAACGAGGCGATGCTTCTGTCGCGCGCAGCCGAGTACGGATTTGACAGGGATCGCGAGTACACGGTCCTGGCGATCGACCTCTATCAGCTGGGGCGCTTCGCGATTCAGACGCGCGAGCGGGCGCAAGCGGGCAGCGAAAGCGCGCAGACGCACCTTCTGAACGTCAAGAAAGCCGTCCTGGCGTCTATCCGCAAGATATTCAGCGACGACGGGGACATCGTTTCGACGCTGGGCAACAACCGCTTCGTTGTGCTGCATGCCTCCGCGGCAGGCGGTGAGCCGGAAACGGCGTTTGTCAAGTCGAAGCAGGCGCTGCAGGCGCTTGAAGGTTTTGAGCTGAAGGCCGCGGTCGGCGTCGGCTCTCCTGCGGGCAGTATCGCCGCGCTTGCCGTGAGCTATCATGAGGCGTGGAAGGCTCTTTTTCTTGGCAAGAAATTCTGCCGGCGTCCTGGCGTTTACGACATCGCGACGTACCGCCTGGAGGACATCGTCACGACGATCGACGCGCCCGTGCGCACGCGTTATATACGTTCCGTGACGGGGGCCTTCCGCAGCGATCCCGACTGGGAGCAGGTGCGCGAGACGATCCGCGGCTGGTGCGAAAGCTCGTTTTCCTTGATCGAGACGTCAAAGAGGCTCCACATCCACCGCAACACGCTGATCTACCGTCTCGACCGCATCGCGCGTCTGACAGGGCTCAACCTGCGTGACTTCCGCACGTGCCTCAACCTCTACCTGGCCATTGTCATGGATCAGTACACGGGTCCGGCGATGAAAGAATGACGTTTTTCTCGCTATTCTAAGAAATGCAGGAGTTTTATCACCTTATCGAAATAATATATTTTAATTTTTAAGAACGTTAAATTCTCGCCCATTGATACGACAATGTTTTTATTTTATAGTACTTAATGGTTTATTCGCACCGTCGCGGAGGGGGTGATATGGAACAAAAGACGAATCGCGGCGTCGGTTTCGATCACGGTGTTTTTTCGACAAGGAGGATGCAGTATGGATATTTTCAGCAACAAATTTGAGAAGACGTGGGCGCTGATCTTCGGGTTCCTGTTCTTCGTCATCATGGTTCCGTTCCCGTTCTTCTACGCGACGGAGTATATCCCGACGATCGGCGGGCTGCCGCTGTTCATTGTCGGATGGACGGTGCACACTGCGATCACGATGGCGCTGATCGTCGTCTTTTACGTTCAGGCGATGAGACGTCCCGAGTATCACGAGTTTGACGAGGAAGGGAAAGGGGAGGAGTAGAAATGACCGTTGAAAGTATGCTCAAGCCGATTCCCGCGGTTTTCTGCGCGGTTCTTGGCTGTTACTTCGTTTTGATGGCGTGGATCGGCTATATTTCCTCCAAACAGACGAACACGCTGAAGGATTTCTTCGTCATGAGCGGCAAGGCGGGCGCGATCGTTTCCGGTTTCGCCTACTTTGCCACACAGTACAGCATGAGCACTTTCATGGGATGTCCCGCGACGGCGTACAAGGTCGGGTTTGCTGGGCTGTCGATCTCCGTTCCCGGTCTTGTCTTCTCGATGATCGTGCCTGCCATGCTCGTCGGCCGCAAGCTGATCAAACTCGGCCACCGCGAGGGTTTTCTGACGCTGGCCGACTATCTCGGCGATCGCTTTGAGTCCGAAGGGCTGCGCACGTTCCAAGCCCTGTTGATGATTCTTTTCATGATCCCGATGATGGGTGCCCAGACGATCGGCGCGGGCGTGATTCTCCGCGTCTACACGGGCGCTCCTGAGTGGGTTGGCATCGTCGGCATGGGTGTGATCGTCATCCTGTACTGCATGTGCGGCGGCATCCGCGGCGCCATGCTGACCGACGTCATTCAGGGCGGGCTTATGCTCGTGACGGCCATCGTGACGTTCATCGTGTCGCTGAACCTCGGCGGCGGCTTCGAGGCCATCTCCAAAAAGCTTGTCGAACTGAATCCCGCCTACATGTCGCACCCCGGCGTCGGCAACGCGTACGGCTGGGGCAACTACGTCTCGATGATTGTGCTGTGGAGCTTCTTTTCTATTTCTCAGCCGACGCTCGTGACGAAGTTCTTCGCGATGAAAAACTACAAGGTGCTCTTCAAGGCCACGATCCTCGGTACGCTGGGAATGTGGATCGCTGCGACGATGATCGAGTGGTCGGGTGTCAACGGCATCGTCTCGGTCCCCGGCCTTTCGGGGCAGGACATCGACTTCATCGTTCCGCTTCTGCTCCAGAAGAGCCTTTCGCCCGTGATCTCCTCTCTGCTGATCTCCGGCATCATGGCAGCGGGGATGTCCACAATTGACTCGCTTTTGATCTCCGCAACGGGCGCCGTCACGCGCGACATCTACCAGAAACGCATCAATCCCGGCGCGTCGGACTCCCAGATTCTTAAGCTCTCTCGTTCCGTCACCGTGGTGATCGGCGTCATAGCGATCTGTTTCGGCGTCTCGCGTCCCGCGACGATCTTCAAGCTGATTCTGTTCGCTTTCGGCGGGCTCGGCATCTGGACAGCCCCCGTTCTGCTTGGCCTTTACTGGAAGCGCGCTACCCGTATGGGCGCTTTCGCTGGCGTTTTCGTCGGCGAGGTTCTGTTCGTGATGATGACGCTCAAGTACGGCAGCTGGTCGTTTGGTTTTAACCCGCTGATGGTCTGTTGGGCTTACGCGATGGTTGTCATGATCGCCGTCAGCCTTGTCACAAAACCTGCCGGCGAAACGACGCTGAAACGGCATTTCTTCTAGGGGAGCCGTCTGTTCAATTTCGGACGTCTTCCGATGCGCCGACGCGTTCGCGCGGGCGCGAATAACCCGCGCGGACGCGTCGTTTTTCGCAAGAGGTGTTTCAGGGAAAAGGACGGCGTGCGCTGACCGGTTCAGGGATTAACGGGAAGTCTTTCGCCGCGCGATCGCTTCGGGAGGGGATAGCGCCTCCCATTTTTATCTAATTGACAGGGAGGGGAACCGGAGAATGTTTCTCGCTTCGATGACATGGAACGAGTTCCGTCGTGTCGAAAAGGAAAATCTGATCGCGGTCGTGCCGCTCGGCAGCACCGAACAGCATGGTTCGATCGGGCCGCTTGGGACAGATTTTACGATTCCCGACGAGATGGCGAAACGCGTTGAGGCCGCATATCCTGAGAATGTCGTCGTTCTGCCGGTGATGCCTTACGGCGTCTGTCCGTACCATACGGAGTTTGACGGCACGATCGACATCGGCACGAACGCTCTCGAGGCCGTGATGTCTGCGATCGCGGATCATATGATGGACTATGGCATTAAAAAGTTTGCCTTTATCAACGGGCACGGCGGCAACGATCCCGCTCTGGAGTCGACCTGTCTGAAAATTTACGGACGCGGCGGTCTCGGCGCGATTCTCGACTGGTGGATCATCGCCCGCGAGCTGAACGCGAACTGGGGCGGAGGACACGGCGGCGGGCAGGAAGCCGCCGTGATGATGGCTCTGCGTCCGGGATGGGTGAGCAAGGAAAAAAATTTTGTTCCTGAGGAAACACGGTCGCTGACGCCGGAACTGAAGAGCACCTACGGCAACATGATCACCTTCAGGGGCGCGACGGTGAAGATTATCCGCCAGACGGCGGCTTTCTCCGCGACTGGCACGTTCGGCGGTGGAGACGACAGTTGTGCGAAGGCCGACGCAGCGTGGGGAAAGGATATCTTTGAGGGGACGGTCAAATATCTGACTGACTTCACGGCGGAGTTTTTCAAGGCGCCGCTTCCTGAGAGATCATGATCGACGCTTACGAGAAGGAACTGCTGGGGGCGATCGATCACGCGCGCGTCCTAGAGGACACGGCGGCGATCTCGTCGTTTGACCGCAGATCGGGACGCGAGGGGGAAGCGAAAACCGTCGATATGCTGACTGAGCGGCTAGACCGCGCGGGTGTGAAGTGGACCCTGTATCGCGAACCTGTCCGTCTTAGCGATCCCGTCCGAGCTTCCCTGAAAGTTTTTACGGCCGATGGGGGAGAACATCCGATCCCGTGCAAGACGTGGAGTTTTTGCGCGTCCTCACGCGGCGTCCTGCGGGGAGAAGCTCTCTGCCTCGAAAACGCCGCACTTGAGCATAACCCCTTGTCATTGCTTTTGTCACGCGGAGAAGAACGGCGAAAGGATCTCGAGGGGAAAGTCGTTGTCGCGGAAACGACGTCTCCGGCTGCCGTGATGGACGCTGGGGATAGGGGAGCGGCCGCCGTGGTCTGCGTGTGGCCGCAGGGGGACGAAAACCTGATCCACGAGGGCAACGTCAATCTCGTCTGGGGACAGCCCGAACCGTGGGAAACGTCGTTTTACCCGTGCATCCCCGTTCTCGTCGTCGCGAGAGGCGAGGGCGAAAAGCTGCTTTCCGCCGCTCAATCGGGTAATCTTCGCGTAGAGCTTGAGACAGAGGTTCAAAACGTCGTGCGCGTAATTCCCGTCCTCGAGGCGGATATTCAGGGCGAGAGCGAAGATTATGTTCTGCTCGGCAACCACCTTGATTCCTGGTTCTACGGCGCCTGCGACAACGCCACGGGGAACGCAATTGCCCTGAACATGGCCGAACTGTTTGCCGAGAGACGTATGGAACGGGGGCTGAAGATCTGCTGGTGGTCGGGTCATTCAAACGGCCGTTACGCGGGATCGTCGGCTTACGCCGCGCGCCGTTACGATTCTCTCGTTCGTCACTGTCTGGCGCTGTGCAACTCCGACATGCCAGGGTTGAACGGTGCGACGGACTTCGCCCGCGGTTCCTCAGGTCCCGACCTGCACCCACTCTATGCATCCGTAGTCGCCGATCTCACGGGACAGACGCTTCGCCCCGGTGGGTTTGTCACGGGCTGGGATCTGTCGTTTAAAAACATCGGCGTGTCCACCTGCATGAGTTGGACGTCGACACTTCCCGACGGCTCTCCGCACGGGACGGCGGGCGGTTTCATGAGCTGGTGGTGGCATACTGAGGCCGACGTGATGGAACACATTGCCCCCGCCATTCTCGAGACGGACGCGCGGGTCTACGCGCTGACCCTTTCGCGGCTGACGCGTCCGCAGCGTTTCCCTTTTGACAATGAAAAGATCGCGGAACGGCTGATTTGTGAGCTTAAGCGCTACGACGGCACGGAGCGCCTCCGAGCTTCGCTCTCGGCGATGAAGTTCGGCGGCGGCGACGATCTCCCTGTTTGTCGTCTGCTGAACAGAGCGCTGTATGCGTTTAAAGGGGCCGCTGTCCAGGACTGGGCGGCGCCACTCAACCTTCTCCCGGGGCTCAGTCTCGCCCAAAACGCCCGTGTTCGCGGCGAGTTCGCTCAACTGACGCTGGAGGCCTTCCGCACGGCACAGTTGAACCGTTTGAGGGAGATCTTCAGACAGCTAGAGATGTTTTCGCAAAGAGCATGAGGAACGAATATTCGTTAAGGAGGAAATTTTTACCATGAACAATCTGCTTTTGAAAAACGCCGACCTCTACGCTCCCGAGCACAGGGGCATCGTCGACGTGCTCGTACTGAACGGCAAGGTCGCAACAGTGGAAAGCGGGCTCGACGTGAACGTGCCCGGGCTTGAGACGATTGACCTCGAGGGCGCGGTCGCCGCCCCGGGCATTGTCGATCATCACAACCACTTCGGCGGCGCCGGCGGCGAGGGCGGATTCAACATGCGCACTCCTCCGGCCCAGCTTTCTACGTTCGTAAAAGCGGGTGTCACCACGGCTGTGGGACTGCTGGGCACCGACGGCATCAGCCGTTCGCTCGTCGAACTGCTTGCCAAGGCCAGGGCGCTCGACATCGAGGGGCTGAGCACGTGGATCTACACGGGCGCGTATCAGCTTCCCGGCCCCACGATCACCGGTGCTGTCGGCAGCGACATCGCCTGGATCGATAAGGTCATCGGCTGTAAGATGGCGCTGTCCGATCACCGCGGATCGCACCCGTCCGTCGAGACCATCCGAGCGCTCGTCTCCGAAGTGCGCGTGTCGGCCATGCTCGCCGGCAAGAAAGGCGTTGTTTGCGTGCACATGGGCAGCGAGCCGACGGGGTTGGACCCTCTGCGCGCCGCACTGAAGGGCGGTGAGGTGCCGAGAACACATTTCATGCCCACGCACGTCGCGCGATCGTCCGCTCTTCTCGACGACACGATCGCCTGGGTGAAGGAAGGCGGGCTTGCTGACCTGACGGCTCATGACAACACGTGGGAGGCCGTGGGGCATATCGTCGAAAGCGGCGCCGATCTCAGCCATTTCTGCCTCAGTTCCGACGGTAACGGCAGCATGCCCAGGTTCGATGACAAGAAGAACCTCATCGGCATGGCGGTCGGCGATCCCGCCGCGGTCCTCGCCGTCGTCGGCGACTGCGTCAAACATGGCGTCGTACCCGCAGAGAAGGCGTTCGCCTTCGCCTCAACCAATCCTGCGTTCTGGCTCGGACTGCCCGCCAAGGGGAGAATTGAAAAGGATTACGATGCCGACATCATGGCGCTTAATCCCGATTTCACGCTGCGCACGCTTGTCGCGCGCGGACGCGTGATGATGCGCGACGGCGCTGTCCTCGTCAAGGGTACGTTTGAATGACCGCGCGCGGCGCGTAAAGCGGAAAACGGCTCGCGTTCCGTTTGGGAGCGCGGGCCGTTTCCATTGAGTTCGGGAGGTTTGCTGTACGCCGACGTCAGCGCGCCGCGCGGAGCACAAGAATCGTGATCTCGGCAGGGTCGAAAATGCGCAGAGGAAAGCCGTTCCACAGCGACGTTCCCGGACTATTGAAGAGTTTCATGCCGTCCACGTCGTACCAGCCCTTGACAAAGCCGGCGTTGGCTCGGGCGACGAGAATACTGAGGCCGGGCATCATGCCGCCGTGCGTGTGTCCTGAAAGCTGCAAGGCGACGCCCGACCGCGCGTTCTCACGCGCGTCCTGTGGACGGTGGCAGAGCAGGAGCACGGGGACGCCGGCTGGTGCGCCGTCAAGGGCTTTTTTCAGGTCGGGGGCGGCATATCCCATGCGGGCTCCCTGCGGATCGGGCACGGCGGCTAGAACGAGCTTTCCCATGCCGATCGACAGCACTCGGTGTTCGTTTTCAAGCCATTCGATGTTCCAGTCGCGAAACTGCCTTATCCAGGAATCGTAACCCGAATAATACTCGTGGTTGCCCGAAGAGCCGTAGACGCCGAGCGGCGCTTTCAGACGCGCGAGGGGCTCGAGTTCGCGGGCGCGCTGCGCGACCGTGCCGTCGACGAAGTCGCCGGGCATGAGGATCAGGTCGGGTGCCTCGGCCATGGTTCTGTCGACGATTTTCTCGAACAGCGGACGACGGTTGAGGGCGCTCGCGTGAAGATCGACGAGCACGGCGACCTTTTTGCCCTCAAACTCGGGCGCGAGTCCCGCGATGGCGGCGTCGCGGTATTTCACGCACGGCGCGCGCACCGCCTGCCACGTACCCCAGCACGTGAGCGCGGACGAGAGGACGAGGACGGACGCCGACATTGCTGCTGCGGGAAACTTGAGCGGCAGGCTCGGAAAGAAACGGTGCAGTGGCGGCAACTTCCACAGCAGCCACAGGACGTCCTTGACCAGCAGCAGGACAAGCGCCACGACGAGCATGTTGTACAGCAGCGAGCCGCAGAGCACGCTCCATCGGGGCAGATCTGGCGCGAAGAACATGCCGCCGCCGAAGCGCTGAAAGATGTGATTTTTGAACGCGCCGGCAAACAACAGCGCGGCCAGCAACAATTTTCCCGAAAAGCGCAGGCTCAGGGGCAGGATCATGCTCAACGTCTCATAAACGGCCAGGACAAGCGAAGCGTAAAAAAGAGTTCTCATGGGTTCCTCCGGCTCCTCAATATCTTTGCTCTTATTAAACACATGGAGCGCGCTCAAGGTCAAGACCGTCAAACTAAAAAAACTCCTCCGCCATCGCGGAGGAGTGAAAATGACGTCTGAAACAGATCCGTTTTTCGATGCGGACACGCCTAAGTCCGCCTCAGACGGCACGTCTTTGGCGTACGCACGAGGCTCCTGAGCTGCATTTTGCAACTGCTTTTTGAAGCGAGGTTCATCGACGCCGATGCGAAAAGACGGAGTTTGACGTTCGCCTTACCATGCGGCGACGCAGCCGTCGGCTCGTGGTTCAGTGGCGCCCGCGAGCGTGCCCTCTTCAGTGCGCAGGATCATCTCGCCACGCCCGAACGAACCCTGATCGGCGGCGTATTTGACGTCATGCCCCATGCGCGCGAGACGCTCTACGGCCGCGGGAGAAAAGCCCGGCTCGAACTCGACAGTCTTTCCGCCTTTCCACTGCCATCTGGGCGCGTCGATGGCCTGCTGCGGGTTCAGGCCGAAGTCGATCATGTTCATCAACACCTGCACGTGTCCCTGGGGCTGCATGTAACCGCCCATCACGCCGAACGGGCCGACGGGCTTGCCGTCCTTGGTGAGGAAGCCGGGGATGATCGTGATGTAGGGGCGTTTCCCCGGTTCGACCACGTTGGGATGCGACGGGTCAAGCGAAAATCCGCAGGCGCGGCAGTTCAGCGAGATGCCCGTTCCGGGGATCACGATCCCCGAGCCGAACGCCTTATAGTTGCTCTGGATGAACGAGACCATGTTCCCGTCGCCGTCCGCCGTGCACAGATAGACCGTGCCGCTCGCTTCCGGCTTGCCCGCTTCTGGGAAGATCGCCGCGTCTCCGATAAGCGCTCGTCTCTTTTTCGCGTACTCGTCGCCGAGCATGGCCTCGACGGGCACGCGGGCAAAGCGCGGGTCGGCCACGTAGCGCACTGCGTCGGCAAACGCCAGCTTGACGGCCTCGATCTGGCGGTGGAACGTTTCATGCGCGCCGCGGTGCGTGAACTCAAAGCCCTTCAGCACGTTCAGCGCCATCAGCACAATGATGCCCTGACCGTTGGGCGGCATCTCCCATACGTCGTAGCCGCGATAGTTGACGGGCAGCGGATCCACCCACTCTGGATCGGCAGTTGCCAAGTCTTTGGCGCAGAGGAACCCGTCGGAACTCATCGAAAACCTGAGGATCTTTTCGGCAAGTTCGCCTTCGTAAAAGTCGCGGGCGTCCGTTTCGCCGATACGGCGCAGCGTCGCGGCCAGATCGGGGTTCCTCCACAGTTCGCCCGGCGCCGGAGCGCGTCCCGCCGGCGCGAACGTATCAAACCACGGTTTGAAGACGGGCGCGGTCATGATCTTTTTGTAGTTTTGGAAGTTTTTATCCCAGTTGAACGCCACCGTCGGAGCGACGGCGTGGCCTTCCTCGGCCAGGTAAACGGCAGGCGCGAGATCGTCGGCGAGGCTCAGTCTGCCCATGGAGCCGTTGAGCGCCGCCCACGTCTTCGGCGCGGCGGGAACGGTGGCCGAAGCCCACCCCTTGTCGGGCATGGACGAAAAGCCGCGCCGCTGAAACTCTTTCAGCGTGAAGGCCAGCGGCGCGCGGCCGCTGCCGTTGATGCCGTGCAGTTTACCGTCCTTCCAGACGATCGCGAAACTGTCGCTGCCGACGCCGTTGCTTGTCGGTTCGACGACCGTGAGGGCCGCCGCAGAGGCGATCGCCGCGTCGACGGCGTTGCCGCCCTTTTTGAGCGTTTCAAGCCCCGCCTGCGCGGCCAGGGGGTGCGACGTGGCAACCATGCCGCGTGAGCCGTAGATCACGTTCCGTCGAGAGGGGAAAGGGTTGTACCATGGGTCAAATTTCAAGAAGATCACCTCAATTGTTTTATCTCTGTCGAAAATCTCGCGTTTATTTTACCAAATTCTACCACGCTCCGCGACAAAATTTCTCTCACATGATAGAATATGTACGAAAACAGACTTTTTTTCGTGTCTGTTGTAGACGGAAAAGCTGTTATGCTGTAAAATGCTATAGGTTTTTCCAAAAAAGAATCACGTTTTACGGAGGAGGAAATTGAAGAACATGAAGAAGTTATGCCGTGTGATGGCTCTGCTTTCCGTGCTGACGCTCGTTTTAGCCGCCTGCGCCGCGGCCGCGGACAAGATCGCTCTCGTCAACCCCGACTATGTCCTGCGTAACCACCCCCGTTTCGAGCAGACGATGAAGCGTTATGACGCGATGCTTCGCGCCAAGCAGCAGGAGGCAAGACAGGAAGCGGAGAAAGCGACCGACCGCGACAAGAAGGCGCAGATCGTCGCTCAGAAACAGCGCGAAGCCCAGGTGGAAGAGAGCAAACTGCTCCAGCCGCTCGAAAAGGAAGTTCTTGCCGCTATCCGTACCGTGGCGCGCGCCAAGGGTTACGATACTGTCTATAACTGGCAGGCGGTCGTCGTCGGAGGTACCGACATCACCCAGGACGCCGTCGCCGAACTGAAAAAGAAGAAGTAATCTTGTTATAAAGAACGAGCGGAGAAATCAATGTCACGTTGGTTTTTCCGTTCGTTCTTTCATATACTCTCGGACAGAAAATGAACTTTATGAGGGTTGATAGTATGCTGAATGCACATGTTTTGGGCGGTGTCTGTATCCGGTCCAAAGAATAGCAGGGTGGAGATCTTATGAACGTCGTTCATCATAAGGGTACTTCTTTTGTAACCAGCGAGCTTTTTGTTCCCAAAAAGGGATGAATTACAAACCGTCTGTACATGAACGCTGCAATGCAGGTTACGTCATGTGGAAGAAAATGACGGTCAGTCGCAATTTTGTGCTTTTACCGTCTGACGAACGTCTTGACTCTGCTTGGCGCATAAAAAGGCGGACTTCCCGTGTTCGGGAAGCCCACCTTTTCGTGTTTTTGTCCGAGAGCACCCTCAGTTCCTGCGGTAGCGGTCCATCACGGCGAGAAGGCGCTTCATCGCGTTGACGGCCTTGTCGTGGTCCTGCGAGAAGTTGATGCGGAACTGGTGTAAAAACTGCGGCCCGAACTCCGTGCCGGGGGTAACGATCACGCCCGCCAGTTCGCGGACGATGCGGATAAACTGGTGAAGGCTGACGTCGAGTTCGGGGATCTCGACGAACAGGTAACTGCCTCCGTCGGTGGGACGGGCGGTAACGCCGGGAGTGGCTTCAAGCACTTTCATGATGTCGTCGCGGATGCGCAGATGCTCCTTCACGCGGGCGTCCATCCAGCCTGCCGGCTCGTTGAACCATGTAAAAAACACCGCCTGGTTGTAGCCTGGGCAGCGCAGTGCCATGATAGCCTGGAGCTTTTCCATCCTTTCGATGGTCTCGGCGGTGCCGAACGCCGCGCCGAGGCGGAAACCGCTCAGCGACTCCGTCTTGGACGGCCCGATGATCGTGATGAGATTGTCGGGGATTTCTTTCTGGGCGGCCGTGTGCGTATATGTCACGCCGGGGTAGATCTGACGGCTGTACAGCTCGTCGACGATCAGCGCGGCGTTGTATTTTTTCGCGAGGGCGGCGATGGCGCGGATCTCATCGCAGGAGTAAACGCAGCCGGTGGGGTTATTGGGGTTTGAGAACAGAAACAGCCTGGCGCCGTTTTTGAACGCTGTGTCCAAGGCGGCCAGATCGATGCCCGACTTGTCTCTCACGCCAGCCCAGTCCATCCGCACGGGGCAGAGCGTGCCGCCGAAGAACTCGACCATCTTGCGGTTGGCGAAGTAGTCGGGCTCGACGATCGCGACCTTGTCGCCGGGCATGACGTTCGCGCCCATGGCCAGAAACAGAGCGCCCTGCGTGCCGGGCGTGAGGATAAGGTTGCAGGCCGGATCGATCTTCGCGCCGTTGAATGCGGAAAGTTTTTCGGCCACGTGCTCAAGCACCGTTCTGCGGCCGCGATAGGGCGTGTACGCCTGAGCGCCGCCCTCGAAGAAGCCGTTCGAGAAGACTTCAAACGCTCCGGGCGTAGGTTTGTGCGCGTCGACGTCTCCGTGGGAGAAGTCAACGAACGCGCCATCCAGCTTTTCGCCGCGCAGGTCGAGCGTCTGCGCCTTCTGAAGGCTCTCCTGTCCGGGCGCGTTGTCGATGCCCAGCATGTCAAATTTTTGTGCGATATTCATCGTCAATTCCGCCTTTCGTTGGGGGATATTTTTCTGTCAACGACCCTATTCTAAACCGCGAGAGGCGAAAAATCCAATAGCGGGCGGTACATAACGGCGTGTCTGAAAAGGAATGGCGTTCACATCCCGCTCTGAAAAGATCGCAGGAAGTCGATGAACTCCTCGCGGCGCGACGCGCCCGAACCGATGGGGGAGAAGATCGCGCGGATCTCGCGCTCCGTGTCGGGGTGATCGACACGGTAGAAACAGAGATCCGGCGAGAACCCCGCGCGGCAGGGCAGAGAATCTCGCACGAACGTGATTCCCAGGCCGGACTCCGCCAATCTGTACGCCGTCAGCATCTGATCCAGTTCCATGACGATATTCGGCTCAAATCCCGCCTCTCGGCAGATTTTCAATCCCCTTGCGCGGGTGTCGTTACCCTCTTTCAGGAAAAGAAAATTTTCGTGTGCGAACTCGCTCATGGGCACGCGGGCGGTGCTTTCAGCGGCATTCCCGCGGCG
Organism: uncultured Synergistaceae bacterium; assembly: GCA_964520485.1. Lineage (GTDB taxonomy): Bacteria > Synergistota > Synergistia > Synergistales > Dethiosulfovibrionaceae > Pyramidobacter. The sequence goes on from CAZFNC010000019.1 coordinate 17,267, forward strand.
CAGGTCGTTCTCTGAGAGCGCGAAACGCGCGAGACGTTCGTTGACGGAGCACTCTCGAGGCACGGCGAGGAGCACGCGTTCCGTCCCCAGGACGCGCGTCTCCGTGCCCTGCGGAACTTCTCCTTCGACCGTCAGGCCGATGTCGAGAATCCCCGCGCGGAGCAGTTCGCGAAGCTCGGCGTCGTTCGACTCGATCAGGCGTACTGCGCAGCCGGGGTGCTCGAGTTGCCACGCGGAAACGGCCTGCGGCAGCACATACGTGCAGAAAAAGGACGGCGCGCCGACCTTCAGCCCGCGGTTGTTCCTGCGGCGAAGATCGGTACAGAAACGTTCCAGATCGTCCTGCATCTTCATCATTCGCCCGAAAGCGGCGAGGATATGTTCCCCTTCGGAAGTTACCCGAAGCGGCGAAGAACTGCGGTCGAAAATCGCCGCTCCCAGGTTTTTCTCCACGCGGCGCACGATCTTACTCAGCGCCGGCTGCGAAATATAGCATTTTTCGGCGGCTCGCGTGAAACTTAACTCGCGGCTGACAGCGATGATCAGTTCCATCTCGCGAAACTCGACGGGTTCCATCGATCTTCCCCCCTTTGACTGAATCGTTACCAGTGTATCACGAAAAGACGCATGCGCGTCAAAAAAGAAATTGAGGGTGAATTTTCCTGCGGAATCCTGTACAATAGAAACAAGATCCGACGAAAGGAGGCAAGTATCGTGCCGTCTGTGAGAAGAGCGTTCTGCAAAACTTTTCCCGACTGCTCGCACGTGACCGTGCTGTGGAACCCGCAAACGGGGGTCGGCATCGAAATCCCTGAGAAACTTTGGGAACTGCCGCACACCATGGCGGGGGAGTTCCTGCGGCGCGTCGCCGAAGGACGTCCGACAGAAGCCGACAGACAGATTCTCGAGGACTGCTCCGATTATGCGCGCGTCGCTTTCGGCGACGGATAGTGACACGCGGGAGCCTTGAGAAAAATGCTGTGTTTCAGGCGTTTCGCCGCGTGAGTCAAGAGGACGACGCTTGCCCCACAGAGTACGACGTGCCTGTTATGCGGGGCGGAACTCCGAGGGGAGACCGTCCACAGGCGGAAAATAACGGGGCCGCTCACGGGTGCTTTTGTTTTTTTACGTCTTTACGCGCCCTTTCCATTAAGGTATGGCTCAAATCTCGGCGGATATTTTTCGCGCTCACTGCGCGGGCTCCATATTTCAGGGGGATCTCACGATGATCGTTGTACAATCGGCGCATGGCGTGCGCTTCACCCTCAGTCAGTACGCGCGCCTGTCCCGCGCGGTTGTTTCCGTGCTCAGCTGTCACGGTCAGCAGATATACACCTTCGCCGACGAGCAGGATCGCCTAATCGTTCGCCATGCCGACGGATATTACGCCGACGAGTTCGGTTTTACCTACGACGCGCTCTACCTCGTCGAACTGAACGACGGGAACGCAGAAACGAGCCGTATCTTCATGGACCGTGTGATCACAGTTAAACAGCCGATGCATTAACGCCGTTCGGACTGCTGCCGGCGGTCGGTGAAAATGACAGGCAGAAAACAGGCGGGGGCTGCTTCCGCCTGTTTTTTTACGCCAGACAGACAGCGGGCGCTCGCGCGGCTATGTGTCTCCTGACACGAGGCTTTTCGGGAACGCGCGGGCGGACCGGCCGTTTCCCGTTGACGGTTCGGGGCGGCAGGCGTCAACCGCGGATCGGGCACATACAAGCGGGGGGAGGTTTTTAATTTTACCGTCCTGAACGCGCAAAAAGTTTTCATCCGATCCGTGCGGGGTGCTATAATACAGTTCAAAATCGCACCGTGCATTCGGGAGGAATGATTTATGGCGCTTGTGCCTGTGACGACGGTGATGGAGGAACTGCAGTCGCTGAAAGCGGAACTGCGGGACAGCCTTTGACCTGCCTTCCATCGTGAAGGATTGTGAGGAACTGCGCAAAAAGGTTTCCGCGCCCGGTTTCTGGACGGGTGGGGACGCACAGGAGATCTCGGCTCAACTGTCGCGGCGCGAGGCGTCGCTGAACCGCTGGGAGAGAATCGAGAGGGAATACGACGATCTGGCGACGTTGGCCGAGCTGCTGGGCGAAGGCGACGACGCTGAGTTGTCGCGCGAGTTTGACGAACGCAGCGCTTTATTCCGCCGCGAGATCGAGGATCAGCAGATGGCGCTGCTGCTTTCGGGACCGTATGACGCGAGCAACGCCATCTTGAGCGTACACGCGGGTTCGGGAGGTCTTGATTCGCAGGACTGGGCGAGCATGCTTTATCGCATGTATCTCCGCTGGTGCGAGGAGAGGAAATTTAAGACGAAAGTGCTGGATTATCAGCCCGACGAGGAAGCCGGCATCAAGTCCGCGACAATCCTCGTGCAGGGGGAGATGGCTTATGGCTACCTGCGTTCGGAGATCGGCGTGCACAGGCTGGTGCGCATTTCGCCGTTTGACACTGCCAAACGGCGGCATACGAGTTTCTCGGCGGTAGTCGTCTCGCCTGAACTGCCCGACGACGTGGAAGTGGACATCGCTCCCGAGGACCTCAAAATAGATACGTACCGTTCCAGCGGCGCCGGCGGCCAGCACGTGAACATGACCGACTCGGCCGTGCGCATCACGCATCTGCCAACGGGCATCGTCGTCAGCTGTCAAAACGAGCGTTCGCAGCACATGAACAAGGCTTCTGCGATGGCGGTGCTGAGATCGAAACTGTACCAGCGCGAACTGGACGAACGGCAGTCGGCGATGGACAGTCTCGCGGGCGAAAAAAAGGAAAACGCTTGGGGCAGCCAGATCCGTTCGTACGTTCTTCAGCCGTATACGATGGTCAAGGACCACCGTACGGGCGCGGAAACGGGCAATGTGGCCGGCGTGCTCGACGGCAATCTTGACGCGTTTATTCTGGCCTATCTGAGGTGGGCGCGATGAGACGCGCGGTGCTCGCGGCGATCCTGATCCTGCTTGCATCGTATTCGCCCGCCGCGGCGGCGTTCCGTCCGACCGAGCCGGTGATGCCTCTTTCTCAGGTGAAGGCCGGCATGAAAGGCTGCGGAAAGACTGTCTTTTCGGGAACGGAAGTGAAAAGTTTCCCTGTGGAGATTCTCGGCGTGGTGAGCAAGAAGGACCGGCCTTCAAAACTGGTCCTGATTCGCGCATCCGGCCCCGACATCGACGCGGCGGGCGGACTTGCGACCGGCATGAGCGGCACGCCGATTTACGTTGACGGCAGACTGATTGGAGCGTTCTCGTTCGGTTGGGATTTCGGAGACCCAAAGATGGGGCTGGTCACGCCGATCGAGCAGATGAACGGGCTTTTCAACTATAAGGATCTGCCTCGGGAAACGCGCTCACAGCGCCGCGCGCGGGAGTTGCGCTCGCGCGAAAAACGCGTTCTCGATCAAAAGTTCAACGATCTGTACGAACAGCGGTACGGTGAGGCCGGCGACGCGGTCGGGACGGAAAGGCGCGGAGCGAAAACGGTTGTCACCGCCGACGGACTCAGTCGCCGTTCGCTCCGCAGGCTGGAACGCAGTCTCGGCGCGCGCGTGATCGAAGGCGGTTCGGGCGTAAAGGGTCCGAGCCGCGGCAAAAAAGAGTCGCTTCGCCCGGGAGATTCCATCTCGGCTCTTCTGGCGTGGGGTGACGTGAGCGTCGATGTAAACGGTTCGCTGACGGCCGTCGACAAAAACGGGAGATTTGTGGCGTTCGGACACAGCTTCAAGAACTGGGGCGCTGTCGCTTATCCCGTGGCGCGGTCGTCTGTGTACGGCATTGTCCGCAGTTACGAGTCGCCGTTCAAGCTGGCATCCGCCGGCGAAATTGTCGGCATGATCGCGCAGGATCGTCCCGAGGGCGTCGCAGGATATTTTGGCGCATACCCTCCCGCCGTTAGCGTGCGGCTTGAGGTCGAGGACCGCGACGCGGGAAAGACGACTGTACGGCGTTTTCAGATGATCCGTGACGAACACGCCGTCGTCGCGTTGCTGCCCGACCTGCTGTCCGGTTTGGCGGATCGCGTTCTGGGGCGTGAAAGCGGAGGTACCGTGCGCTACGACGTGACGATACAAGGCGACGGGATGCCCGACGGCTGGACTGCGGGCGACGTGGTCACGTCCGGCGAGGATGTGATGAGCGCGGCCATGCTTCCCGTTGGCGAGCTTATAGGCAGCGTGGTGAACAACCCTTATCAATCTCTCGACGGTCTGGGAGTGAAAGTCCGTCTTTCAGTGACGACGGAGACGCGTAAACTGCTCATCGAAGGTCTTCACGTGGACTCGACTGAAGTGCGCCCGGGTGAGAACGTTAACGTGACTGTGACGCTGCGCCCATGGCGCGGGGTGCCTCAGACGCGGACATATACGCTGCGGGTGCCGGAAGACGCGGCTGACGGCTGCAAACTGACGGTACGCACGGGAGCGTCCGCTTCCGCGGGTGACGCCCCCCCCGGCGCCGCTCAGATGGATCACAGCCCTTCCTCGTTTGAGCAGTTCCTGCGGGAACTGCAGTCATCCGAGCGCGCCTGTGAAGTGGTGATGGAACTTTCAAGTCAGGACGACGCTCCGTTCCCCGGCGGCGAGTTCCCCGGCGAGACCAGGCGCCGTAAAATTCGCGAGGGTTCAATGCGCGTCTTCCGTTCCGACTGCGTCGTCGACGGCAACCTTCAGATCCCTCTGACAGTGGCGCCCTTGAAAAGCCAGAAGCGCTGATGGAACAGAAACTTTCCTCGCAGAGCACGAAAGTAAGGCCGAGGCTGCGCGGGGAAAACTATTCTGTGGTATCCTATCAGTCAGACGTCGTTTCCCTGAAAGGAGAGGCATAAAATGAAGCTCATCAGGCCGGCGGTCGCGGGCACGCTTGAGTCAAGCGACGCGCTGGTGGAGGTTGAGCCCGCTTCGGGTCTGCGAATCGGGATCGAATCGGCAGTCGCCGCGCAGTTTGGCGACGCCATTGACAGGAGCGTGCGCGATGTGCTGGCACGGTTTGACGTGAACGGCGCCGCCGTGCGCGTTACCGACAGAGGCGCGCTCGACTGCACGATCCGCGCGAGAGTGGAGACGGCGATCAGGCGTGCCGCGAAGGAAGAGTTCGAATGAGACGGTCGCTACTGTTTTTGCCGGGCAACACGCCCAACATCATCGTCAACGGCGACGCGCTGGGCGCTGACAACGTCATTCTCGACCTTGAAGACGCCGTTTCTCCCGATCAGAAGGATGCCGCGCGCATTCTCGTGCGCAACGCTATTTTGACGATCGGCTTCCAAAGCGTGGAGCTGACGGTGAGAATCAACTCGCTCGACACACCCTACTGGCGCGACGACCTTGAGGAGATTGTGCCCCTTAAGCCCGACCTGATCATGCCCACAAAGGTGGACAGCGCCGCAGACGTGACGACGCTTGACGCGGAGATCGGGAGAATCGAGGAAAAAAGCGGCATCGGGCGCGGAGCCGTGAAACTGATCCCGCTCATCGAGACGGCGAGGGGACTTGAAAACGCGTATGCTATCGGCGCGGCCAGCCCGCGCGTCACGGCCCTTTTTCTGGGGGCCGAGGACCTGACGGCCGACCTCCGCTGTCCGCGCACGAAAGAAGGCGCGGAGATCCTCTACGCGAGGAGCCGCCTGGTGTCAGCCGCACGCGCCGCCGGAATTGACGCGTATGACACTCCCTTTACCGACGTGAACGACGACGAGGGCATCGTGCGCGACGCGCGGTTCGCCCGCAGTCTGGGGTTTTCCGGCAAGGCCTGCATCTCGCCGCGCCACGTGCGCGCCGTCAACGAGGCGTTCAGTCCTTCGCAAATGGAGATCGATTATGCCTGCGAGGTGCTCGAGGCCATCCGTCAGGCTAGGGTGCACGGGCGCGGGGCAGTCTCCCTGCATGGCAAGATGATCGACAAACCTATTGTGTTGCGGGCTCAGCAGACGATTGCCATGGCTGATGCTATCGGGGGAGGCGCGCGAGCGTGAAGGACAGCAAAGTAGTGAACACGCTGCGCGATGCTGTCGTGCGCAGCGGACTGAAGGATGGGATGCGCATCTCGTTCCATCACCACCTGCGCAACGGCGACGGCGTGATGAACATGGTTCTCGCCGAGCTGGACGCGATGGGTTTCAAAAACCTCACAGTGAACTCAAGTTCAGTGTTCGACGTGCAAAGTCCGATCATCGACCACATCAAAAGCGGCCTCGTCACGCGCCTTGAGACAAATTACATTGGCGCCCGCGTGGGACGCTTTATCTCCGAAGGCGGCATGAAATCTCCGGTGATCTTCCGCTCGCACGGGGGGCGTCCGGCGGCCATTGAAAGCGGCAAGACGCCTATTGACGTGGCTTTTATCGCCGCGCCTACGGCCGACCGCATGGGCAACGCCACGGGTCGAGTGGGCAAGAGCGCCTGCGGCTCGCTCGGATACGCCGAGGCCGACGCCCGCTGTGCCGCGCACTCAATCGTCATCACCGACAACCTGGCCGCTTATCCGGTGGAAAACGCGCTGGTCGAGGAACAGTGGATTGAAAGTGTCGTCGTCGTGCCCTGCATCGGCGACCCTGCGGGCATCGTCTCTGGGACGACGCGAATCACGCGCGACCCTGTTGGCCTCGTCATGGCGCGCACCTGCGTGGACGTGATCCGCGCTTCGGGGCTGCTCCGCGAAGGTTTCTCGTTCCAGACGGGCGCCGGCGGCGCGTCGCTGGCGGCGGCCAAATACCTTAAGGACGTCATGCTTGAGGAGAAAATCCAGGGCAGTTACGCCTTGGGCGGCATCACCGGCTACATGGTTGACATGCTCCGCTCAGGCTGCTTCCGCTCGATCATGGACGTACAGTGCTTCGACCTTGAAGCTGTTGCCTCTCTGCGCGAGAACCCGCATCATGTCGAAATATCGGCCACGCGTTACGCTTCGCCCGCGAGTCGTTCGTGCTGCGTGGACAGTCTCGACGCCGTCATTCTCGGTGCCACCGAGATCGATACCGACTTCAACGTCAATGTGCACACCGACTCGAACGGCCTGATCATGGGCGGCAGCGGCGGACACAGCGATGCCGCCGCGGGGAGCAAACTGTGCATCATTGTCGCTCCGCTGATCCGCGCTCGTCTGCCCATTGTCACCGACCGCGTCACCACGATCACCACGCCCGGCCATACCGTCGACGTGCTCGTCACGCAAAAGGGCGTGGCAGTCAACCCGTTGCGGCCTGACCTGCGCGAAGCTCTCGTCTCGGGAGGCGTGAAAGTGGTCGACATCCATGACCTGAAAACGGCCGCCGAGCGTCTCACCGGCGTACCGCGCCGCCCGCCCCGCGGCGACCGTGAGGTCGCGAAGGTGCTGTACCGCGACGGCTCGCAGATCGACAGTATCATGTGCGTGAATTAAGCGCGCCTCGACGGTACGGCGGAAATCGTGCGAAAAGTCCTCTCCTGTTCCGCAGGGGAGACCTTTTATGTGCGGCCGCTTTCGAGCGGGGCATCTTTCAGTCACGGCGCGCGTCAGTCGCCGTACTTTATTCGCCGTGAGAATGGAAAAACGCAGCCCCGCGGGAGACCGCGGGGCTGCGTACGCACATGCCGTTCGCTTTTCGACCGGACCGAGTGATCGGCGGTTCCTAGATGATCTGCAGCAGGATACTCGCGAGGATCATGATGAACGCGCCGCCGATGCGCGAGGAAATCTGCGCGAACGGCATCAGTTCCATGCGGTTGGCGGCCGAGAGCACGGCCACGTCGCCTGTGCCGCCCATATTGGCCATGCAGAGACCGGCGGTGATGGAACTTTCCACGAAGTAGAAGCCCACGATGCGGCCCACGAGACCGGAGCCGATGATGGCGCCGATCACGGTCACGCCGACGAGCAGCAGGTACTGCGCGGAGAAAGCGGAGATGATCTGGCCGAGGTCGGTGTACGATACGCCGATGCCGACCAGCAGGACGCCCGTGAGGTTCTTCATGACGAACTGGAACCACTGGTAGCAGCAGATCTCATATCTCTGAGGTAACACGCCGATCGCCTTGACGATGGCGACGGAGAGAATCATCCAGGCGTAGCTGTGGATTTTGGGAACGAACGTCTGCACGATACAACCCCACGCGAAGAACGCCGTGGCAAGAAGCAGACCAGTCCCCATCATGTTGAGGTCGAGTTTGTCGCGCTTTGCGAGGAACTCAGGGTCTTCTTTCACCTCGTCGCCGCCTTTGGTGATGAGCATCTGCCCGTTGCCGGTGAGACTGGGAACGGCCTTGCCGAGTTTGCTGAGCAGGCCGCCCGCGACGATCGCCATCGCGTTGCCCAACGCGACGGCGGGGATCATGATGTTGATGATGTTCTTGGGGTCCTGATTGAGCGTCATGCCGAAGATCTTTGAAAGGGGCACCGCGCCCGCTCCCATGCCGCCGC
>CAZFNC010000020.1:0-24332 GCA_964520485.1 uncultured Synergistaceae bacterium
CGAATTTAAAGAAGTAAAACTCAGCCTGGTCTGGCGTGCACTTAAACGTATAAACACCATTCTCAGGCTCTCCTTCATGCACGGGGCGCAGATGCGCCATGCGCTGGTATTTCCCCTTCCCATTCACAGTGAACCTCACGCGGATTTCTTTTTCGGTGTACGAGAGAGACTGTACGCCCCGCTGGGCAACGGCGTCCTCAAGGTTCCTCCTCTCTTTATCTGTGAGAAAAGCGATCTTGCTTAAAGTCTTCAGTTTTTTCAGCGCAGAGATACGGAAAGTAGCCGGCCGCAGTTCCTCTTTGGTACAGTCCTTCAAGGTGTACACGACTAAATAGTTGGCCATGGAAAGCGGATCGGTAAAGATATCGAGTGGATATAAAATATAATCTTTATACGCGACGCTCACCTTTAATTCCAGACAAAAAACGAGAAAAACGGGCTTTTAGGGGATAATCGAGATTTGTTCTCTGTCCTCTTTGAAAATGCGTGACTGAATCTATAATGACTTTCCGACAGAGACGCGCCCTTTGCGGCCGCGTTGAACTCGCGCGCGAAAGATCGCGGACCTGTCCTCCCGCGACAAGACAGGTGTTTTTCAGCCACCGCGAACTCGCGGCGTTCCGGTACGGAAAGGGAAAAAACAAACTATGAGCAAAGGTCACAGCGTTTCACCGCGCACCCACACGAGGAGCCAGATGAACCACTACGCCAACCAGAAAAACCCCAACAACCCGGCGTACAAGGCAGCCCACGACAACCACGCTAACTACAGAATGGCGATAATTGACGCGAACCGATCAGCGTACGATGCGGCCCACGACAACCATGCCAACTACAGAATGGCGATAATTGACGCGAACCGATCAGCGTACGAGGAACCTTTCGAGACTCAGTCCCCGACACCTCTCGAGTTAGGCATGGTGACTTTCGAAGTCGGTATCAAGGCAGTAGGAACCCTTGTCAAGCTGGCAGCCGCATTGTTATGAAACCCTCGTCAGGAAGTTCGGGCGTCCCGCGCCGTCCTCATGCCAGAACATGCCTACGGCGCGGAGCCTTGGCGACGGCGTTCGCGCCGAGGTCGCGAGATAATGTAGTGTTTCGACACGCATTCGTGCCGTTGGAAAAAGACTTCCGTCTGTCCCTGAAACAGGCAGGCGGAAGTCTTTTTTTGTCCTTTTTACCCGTCGGTCGCTGCGGATTTACGTCGTCATCAACGCTATAATCTTTCGCGTCCCCGCACGGGCACGGTGTTGTTCATATACACACTTCCCGTAACTTCTTCTCACATCAAGCGATATAATCAGACTATCTGTCGCAGTCGTTCCGACTCTCCGGAGCCCGCATTTTATCCCATAAATACGGCGAACACGCCGCTCCGCCGCGCTTCCGCCGGTCATGGTACGGATACCGTTCCCTGTCATGATATCGGGTTATTTTATTGGTCTACGCATATCCGAACTTGTCAAACCGCAAAAAATTTCGGATAACGAAAAACCCGCCTGAAGGCGGGTTTTGTACTATCTTTGTCTTAACTTGTCACAACCGTGACGTTTCATATTTGGCGGAGGGGAGAGGATTCGAACCTCCGGTACCTAAAGGGTACACAAGCCTTCCAAGCATGCACCATAGACCACTCGGACACCCCTCCGCGGCTACGCAGACATTATAGCACAGTTTCGCCCGCTTTGACAAGAGCGAGCTTCCCTCGAGGCGCGGGAGAGAAATATCAGAGCGCGGTCGCGCCCCGTCAGAGGACTTTTTCCAAAAACGTCTGGGCGCGCGCCGACTTGGGCGTGGAGAAGAAAATCGCGGGCGGAGCGTCCTCGGCGATAACGCCCTGGTCGACAAAGCAGATGCGGTGCGAAGCTTCTCTGGCAAAACCCATCTCGTGCGTGACGATGGCCATGGTGATGCCGGTGCTCATCAATCCGCGGATGACGTCAAGCACTTCCTTGACCATTTCGGGGTCAAGGGCCGAAGTCGGCTCGTCAAAGAGGAGCGTTTTAGGCTCCATGGCAAGAGCGCGTGCGATGGCGACGCGCTGCTGCTGTCCGCCCGAGAGCATAGACGGGTATTCGCCCGCCTTGTCGGACAGACCGACGCGCTCAAGCAGCTGCATGGCGCGTTCCACGGCGTCCTTTTCTGAAAGACCGCGGACCTTCATGGGAGCGTAGATCATGTTCTGCAGCACAGTCTTGTTCTGGAAGAGGTTGAAGTGCTGGAACACCATGCCCACTTCCTCGCGGACCTTCTGAATATCGACGCCTCTGGCGGTGATGTCCTGCCCGTCGATGACGACCTGGCCGGACGTGGGCTTTTCGAGCAGGTTAATGCAGCGGAGCAGCGTGGACTTTCCCGACCCCGAAGGGCCGATGATTGAAACGACTTCGCCGTCGTGGATCGTCAGGTTCACGCCCTTCAGCACTTCCAACGCGCCGAACTGTTTCTTCAGATTCTTAATCTCGATCACTTTTGCGAAGTCTCCTCTCAAGTTTTCTGGCAAAGATGGTCAGCAGCATGACAAGCACGTAGTACATGCCCGCGACGACAATAAACGGCTCAAAGGCCAGATAGGTGGCGTTCATGGCCGTCTGCGCGGCGCGCATCATGTCAAGCATGCCGATGGTGGCGACGATCGACGTTTCCTTGAGCAGGGAGATCAGCTCGTTGACAAGCGCGGGCAGCACAGTCTTCAGCGCCTGGGGGATAACGATGTCGAACATCATCGGGCGGTAGGGCACGCCGAGCGCCATAGCGGCTTCGCGCTGGCCGATGTCGATGGACTGGATGCCGCCGCGCAGCACTTCGGATATATAAGCCGCCGAGTTGAGCCCGAAAGTGATGACGACAGCGTTGATCGCGGGAATCTGATAGTTGAAGACCTGCGGCGTCGCGAAGTAAACAATGAAAAGCTGCACCATCAGCGGCGTGCCGCGAAAGATCGACGTGTAGACGGCGGCAAACCACGACAGCGGCCCGAGGCGCGAGACTCGCAGCAACGCCAGGAGAGTGCCGCAGCAGGATCCGACGAACAGAGAAAGGCATGTGACCTTGAGGGAGTTCAGCATCCCGTTGTAAAACAGCTTATAAAACGGCCAGATGCGGTCAAAATGCAGTTCAAATTCGCGCGCGGGAGCGGTCTCGGCCGCGCAGGCACAGACAGCGCAGACGAGGACGGTCAAAACGGCCCACAGCAGAGCTGAACTGTTTTTTTTCGGTAATTTATTTTCCATTCGTTCTCTTTCCTCCGTTTCTTCTTTTGACAAAAGGCGCGGGCGACGCTGTATCCGAAAGAGGATGCCGGCGCCATCGCGAAAGATTTCTCGACGCGTGAAAAAACGACCGAAAGAGCCTCGGGCGCACCGCGCGGGAAGCTCTTTCAGCGCGTATTTTTCAGTCCGCGCGAGAAGGTCCTAGAGGAACTCCTCGCCCATCCACTTGATGATGAGAGCCTTCATCGTGCCGTCGGCGAACATCCTCTCGATCTCTCGGTTGAAATAGGGAATCAGTTCGGAACCCTTCTGGAAGGCGACGCAGTAGGAACCTGAGACGTAATGCGCCTTTTCAAGGTCGTCGTTGGGGATGACATGATAAACGTAGCCAGGGTTCTGCTCGCACTTGCTCTTAGCCTGCGAAGCATCCATGACGGCGCCGTCGACTCGGCCGTTGAGCAGTTCCTGCGTCACCATCGTGCTGTTGTCGAGCAGCGTCGGGATCGAACCGGATGCCTCGACGACCTTGGAGTACTCGGTGCCGAAGATCGTCGCCATTTTTTTCCCTTTCATCTCGGCCATCGTCTTCACCGGAGCGCCCTCTGGGGAGATGATCGCCGTCTTGCAGAAATAGTATGGTTGCGAGAAATCGACGCTCTCGCGGCGCTCGGGCGTAGCGGAAAGTCCTGAGATAACGAAGTCGGCGCGTCCGCTCTGGAGTTCGCCGATGAGACCGGCGAAATTCATGTCTTTCATCTCGTAGGTGAAACCGAGTTTAGCGGCAATCGCGTCGAGCACGTCGATGTCGAACCCAGTGATCACACTCTCGCCCTTGTCGTCAACGGCGGCGAACTCAAACGGGGCGAACGTGGCGTTAATGGCCAGTTTGTAGTGTTTTCCCGACAGTTCCCCCGTCGCAAGGGCAACGGAAGCGCACAGCAACAGGGCGAAGACGGCGGCAGCCGTTCTCTTGAACGTGAATCTCATGGCGAACACGCGCGGCAAAAAGCTAGTACGGCCACGGGCCGATCCACTTCTCGTAGATCGCTTTCATCGTGCCGTCCTCCTGCATCGCCTTGATCGTTTCGGAGAACAGGGGCTCCAGTGTCGACCCCTTGGGGAACGCGGCGGAGAAACTGTCGGCAACGTTAGCTCCCGTCTCCTTGTAGACCTTGTCGAGATCCGCCTGCGGCAACACAAAATACTCAAGCTCGGGATGCGATTTGATGCGCACAGATGCGCTGGCGGCATCCTGGACCACGCCGTCGACGCGGCCCGCGAGCAGTTCCTGCATGCTGTAGGCAGCCGTATCCATCGCCGTTACCTTCGCGCCCACAGCCGCGGCGAAATCGCAGTACTGCGTGCCGAACGAAGCGGCGATCTTCCGGCCCTTCATGTCGGCAACGGTCTTGATGTTCGCGCCCTTGTGCTGAATGATCGACGTCTGGCAGGTGTAATAGGGGATCGAGAAATCGACGCTCTTTTTGCGCTCTTCGGTGGCCGAAAGTCCCGAGACCACAAAATCAACGCGCGCGCCGCTCAGCTCGCCGAGCAGCCCCTTAAAGTTCGTATGCACGATCTCGTAATCGAAGCCGAGACGCGAGGCGATCTCGTTCACCATGTCGATGTCGTAGCCGACGATCGCGGCCTCGCCCTTATCGTTCAGCTGCTCAAACTCAAACGGCGGGAACGTCGGGCTGACGGCCATCTTCAGGTGTTTGCCCTCAAGCGGCTTCGCCGCGAAAGCGGATACGGCGCACAGCGCCAAAACTGTCGCACACGCAAAAACTTTCTTCATGTTCATGATGCAAACCTCACTTAAAATATTAAACTTTTCGCCGCGGAACGCGCGCCTTAGCTTTCGATAACGCCGCTGCTCCAAGACCTCTCACGTTCAGGCGGCGCAGGCCAGCTGACCTTGCTGTGACACAGCCCCTGCGCGACAAGCGATTCCGCCGTCGTCACCATGGCCGCGGCGGGATCGATAACAGGCACGCCCGCGCGCGACGAAAGCTCGCGCCCCATCGCGGCAAAGGAGAGACAGCCGAGGATCACGGCGTCGGCGCCGTCAGACTCAACGCATTTCCGCACGGCGGCTGCCAGCAGATCGATCATCTTCTCCCGTTCCATCTTCGATCCCGGAGGAATCTCAACGCTGCGCACAGAGGCCAGCTTGGCGGGATCGGCGCCGAGTGTACGCACAAACACTCTTTTTTGCGAGACGCGACGCAGCGAAGTGGTCAGCACCGAGAAACTGTTCGCCAGCTGGGACGCCAGCAGCACGCTCGCCTGCGCTCCGCCGACGACAGGTATGCCGAGCGCCTCGCGGCAGGCGTCAAGCCCGGGGTCGCTGAAACAATACAGGCACACCGCGTCCATACCGTCAGCTTGAGCGGCCAACGCTAATTCGACGATCTCGGGCGAATCAAGCGCTACGTCAAGAGATGAATCGATACAGATGTTCGTCCCTCGCGGGCAGACCATCGTCAGTTCGGTATCGGGCCGCACAAACTGCCGCAGACGCGCACAGCGCATTTCCAGACCTTCGTCGTCGATCCCCGCGTCGGGGTTGATGATCCTGATCCTCACAGCATTTCCGCCTTGATGCCGAGCCGTATTGTACGCTCGTAATCGATATGGTCGTACACGTCCGGTTCGATGACGGGAGAAAGTTCTTTCAGCTTTTCAAACGGAAGATCTTCGATGGCGCACCCCTCGTCCTCGCACAACAGCACCGCCTTGCCGACAATCTCGTGCGCGTCTCGGAACGGTACGCCACGCTTGACAAGGTAGTCGGCCAGCTCTGTGGCGTTGAGGAAACCCCTTTTGAGCGCCTGCTTCATCGAAGAGGCGTGCACAGTCATCGTGCTGACGAGGCCCCGCATGATCTCCAGGCACGTCAGCGTGTCGTCAAGCGCCGGCATGAACGCTCGCTTGTCCAGCTGCATGTCCTTGTTATACGCCAGCGGCAGCCCTTTCATCTCCGTCAAAATCGCCATCAGCGAACCGTAAACAAGGCCGGAACAGCCGCGGATCAGTTCGGCGCTGTCGGGATTTTTCTTTTGCGGCATGATGCTCGATCCCGTCGAGTAGGCGTCGCTGAGCGTGACAAAATGGAATTCCTGCGAACACCAGAGGACGATCGACTCGCTCAGTCGGCTCAGGTGCATGAGGATCATCGAAAAAACGAACGTCAGCTCACAAAGATAGTCGCGATCGCTCACGCCGTCGATAAAGTTGGCGCACGGACGTCCAAATCCCAGCGCCTTCGCCGTCATCGCGCGGTCAATGGCGTGCGTCGTCCCCGCGAGGGCGCCGCAGCCAAGAGGACACTCCTCCATCATCACGTCGACGGCGTTCTCCAACCGCCGCCGGTCCCGCGCGAACATCGCGCAGAACGCCATCAGCGTGTGCTTGAACGTCACCGCCTGCGCGCGCTGCAAGTGCGTATAGCCGGGCATCAGGCAGGGATTTTTGTCGGCAACCTCCTCAATCGCGGCGCAGAGCGCGTCGAGCGCACTTTCCACGCGCGCGGCGGCGTCTTTCGCGTAGAGCTTCGTGTCGACGGCAACCTGGTCGTTGCGACTCCTGGCAGTGTGCAGACGTTTTCCCGCGTCTCCGATCCGCTTTGTCAGGTTCAATTCAACAAAACTGTGAATGTCCTCGTACTCGCCCTCATCAATGGTAAGAGCGCCAGATTCCAAGTCGGCCATAATTCCCTTCAGACCGTCCACGATGGCTTCAGCATCCTCGCGACTGATGATGCCGCATCGCCCCAGCATCGCCGCGTGCGCCATACTGCCGACGATGTCCTCTTTCCAGTAACGTCGGCCAAGCGGCAGCGAACTGTTGAACTCCTTCATCCGCTCATTTTCGGCGCCTTGGAAGCGCCCGCCCCATAAGTTCGCCAATGGGATCACCCCGAGTGCGATTGATGTAAACTGAAATTTATATATAGCGTTAAAAACTGAACAGAGTTTACCATCGCTTGATGTCCGTGTCAAGACGGCTCGGCAAAGGTCGTTTAAAAATTTGGCGCAGACAGTTCAGGCATATCCGCCGCGCCGCGCGAACGCATGTAAAACGCCCCCGAATCTTCGTCCGGGGACGTTTTCATATGTGTCGGCAAATTTTTCCTGTGCCGCCTATGCGAGGCTGAACGAGAGACACACCACTTCGCGCGCTCCGCCCGCGTAGAGGCAGGTTGCGGCGCGCAGAAGCGTGGTCCCCGTCGTGCTCACGTCGTCTAGCAGCAGCACGCGCTCCGGCACAGGCGCGGCGCACTCAAAACAGTCTTCGGGCAGAGCTCGGCGTTCCGTGGCGTCCCGCCGTCCCTTCTGCGGCGGCACTCGGTAACGCCACCTCAGAAGAGACCGGGCGGACAACGCCGCGCTGGTCGTCAGGCCGCGCGACATCCAGTCAAGATGCGTGCCGCCCGTCGGCATGAGACTTCTTCGACGATGAGGCGGGATGACGGCGATGGTCCACGCGCCCGGGGGCAGCAGACAGGCCATCTCCTGCCCGAGAATCAGAGCAAGGCGCCCCACGCCGCTGTACTTGGCCGCGAGGATCAGTTCGCGGGCCTCGTCTTCGTGCCACACGCGAGACCTGAGTTCGTAACGGCGGCCGTGCGCGGCACACGGCGTTCGCTCGCCGCACTTGAGGCATCGCGGCGCGGGCGCCGGACCGGACAGCACGCGATCAAGACAGCGACGACAGACGTACGCCCCCGGCTCTCCGCACAGGGGACAGCTTTTCGGCAGAAAGACGTGTGAAAGAAGTTCGCTGAAACTCTTCAGGTCCATCACGGGTTAAACCCCGACAGCCCCCCTGCGGGGATTCCACTCGCACGCGCGTCGTCGGAAGGCGTCTCATCCTGCCGGGGATTTTCGAGGGGCGGAAGTTCTTCGTCGGCCTCGGGCGGTTCGCCTTCGGCGGAAGCAACGTCAATCTTCACGCTTACGGGACCTTCGCTGTAGATGTCCCCCGCCGCAAAAAGAGTGATGCGCAGCGGCGCTGGAGTCGTGGCAATGCGCTCGACGGCGTCGTAAAAGTCGTTGGCGGGAATGCCGCCGACCATGCCGGTGAGCGTATCGGTGATGATGCCGCTGGCGGTGGACATGACGTTCAACCGCCGCAGCAGAAAACTCAGAATGTCCTCGGAGCTGTCGGGAGCGGGCGAAAAGTTCACAACACGCGTGATAAGCGCCTCGCCCGCCGAGAAGACGAGCGAGCTTTCATAGACGCGGTACTCCACGCGCACCGTTTCGCCAGCGGTGATGTTCCTTGATGCAATAGCGCGTACAACCTTGCGGCTGTCGTAGGCGAGAATTCTGCTGACAGCCCTTTCACGCGATCCCGCGTCGACATCGACAACCACCGTAGCGGGCACAGAAGAAGCCCTGCGCGCCACCTCATAACGGACGCGTTCGTCGAGACGGTCAAGAGCGCGAGTCACCTCGGCTTTATCGGAGACGCCCTCGGGGATCACTTCCTGTGCAAGGCGCTCATCTGAAAAAGCGACGATGCGCCCTTCCTGGAGATTAGCCAGCGTCTCTCGAACATTCCTGACGCTCTCCTCCAACTGCGCGCGTTCAGCGCTCAGCTGTTCTGTCGCGCGGCGCAGTTCCTCGGCGCGGCTCTGGAGTTCAGTGAGTTCCGACTGCTTGCCGCTGAGTTCCTTCTGCGTTTCGGAAAGCCGCGCCTGCGCGCTGTCCAGTTCACGCTGCCTAGCGTCAAGCTGCCGCTGCGCGTCCATGATCATCAGCGACGAGACCTGCTGTTCATTCCGGCTGTCCTGGAGCTGCTTTGTCAGGTCGGCGATCTGACGTTGAATGAAGTGCATGGAAAACAGGCTGGTGCGCACCGATTCGGAGACGATGGCAAGAATGACGATGACAAACAGCGAAATCAAGGTTCCCGTGAAGGCCGTGAGAATCGAGGACGTATATTTGGGACGCAATCCCCAGAGAGTGACGCGACGTTTGGCGAACTTCATGCCGATTCTGTCGCCCAGAATGGAGAGGACTCCGCCGGCCAGAAGAGTGAGCACGACCAGTTTCCAGTTGACTTCCGTCACCAGTTCCCAGAGGCTTTGTTCCAAGCCGGTTCCTCCTTCCGCCACGCGCTTTTCAACGCGCGTTCGTATGCCAGATGCTCGGCAAGTCGCGACGTAATCTCTCTCGGAGTGTGGAGTTCTCCGACGTCCATACCTGGACAATGCCGTGCCGCCCGCGCCCACTCCTCCGGCGAAACGAGCAGGCGCGGCCAAAAGGGCCAGCTGCGGCACATCAGCGGACGCAGGGCATAGACACGGCACATGCCGTCCGCGCCGTGCATGACGCACTCTCCGAGGGCGCGTTCACGCAGACTGGGAAAACGCCAGCGTGTCGTCTCAAAGCGGGCACGGAACTCCGCCACGTTCACGCCGAATGCAGCGGCCAGCGCCCGCTCTTCCGCGGGCAGCAGAAAGACAGCTCCCGGCGCGCCCCTGCAGCAGCGTCCGCACGCGACACAACTGAAACGCAGTCCGTGCGAAAACCAGGGCGGACGTTTCCCTGAATCGAGAGAACCGCTGAACTCCATGGAAGGAATTCTACAGACGGAACCGATCATCGGCTCGTTTCTCTAGCGTGACGCGAAGAGAAAGCTCTCCCGAGCGCCGTCGTTCAGCTTGCCGATGTTGGCAAGCGCCATGCCTGTGCCGAGCGCCACGCACTCGGCGGGCCTGTCGGCGACGACGCACTTGATCCCCGTGCTGCGGGTGACCAGTTCCGGCAGCCCGCGCAGCAACGCGCCGCCGCCGGTGAGCACGATGCCCTGGTCGATGATGTCCGCGGAAAGTTCCGGAGGAGTCATCGCCAGAACGTTGTTCACGCCTTCAACGATCGAGGAAATACGCTCTATGATCGCCGAGCATACGCTGCGACTGTTAATCTCGATCTGGCGCGGCAGTCCCTGCACGAGGTCGCGCCCCTTGAGCGTCACAACCTTCTCCTCGTCCTCGGGCAGACAGGAACCGATCATAATCTTGAGATTTTCGGCCATCTGTTCGCCGATGGCCAGATTGTACTGTTTGCGCAGGTAGCGCATGATGCACTCGTCGAGCTTGTCGCCGCCAATGCGCAGCGACTTAGAAATAACGCAGCCGCCCAGCGAGATCACGGCAATATCGGTCGTTCCGCCGCCGATGTCGACGACCATCTTGCCGCGCGATTCCTCGACGTGCAGATCGGCGCCGATCGCCGCTGCCATTGGCTCTTCAATCAGATAGGCGTCGCGCGCCCCCACCTCGACGGCGGCCTCGAGCACGGCGCGCCGTTCGACATCCGTCGCGCCCGACGGCACACAGATCATCACGCGGCTGCGAAAATAACGGTGGATGCCGTAATTAACCTTCTTCATGAAATAGCGCAACATCGCTTCGGTCATGGAATAATCGGCGATAACGCCCTCGCGAAGAGGACGTACGGAGATGATGTTTCCGGGAGTCCTTCCGACCATGTTCTTGGCCTCGAAGCCCACGGCCATGACGTGTCCGCTCTCCTGGTCGACGGCCACGCAAGACGGCTCCCGCAGCACGATGCCCTTGCCCTTCACGTAGATCAGCACGGTCGCAGTACCGAGATCGATTCCTATATCATTACCCAGTGTAAACACTGATAGTGCCTCCTTTCTGGAGTTGGTCGGCCGCCGCGAGCTGGTCGCGGAACACCACGTTTCCGCGCCGCGGGGCCGGTCCTTCGGACCGCGGCCTTTTCCCCGTCAGGACACGGCAAGCGTCGAAAACGTTCATTCATCCTGCGCGCGAAGAACGTTCCAGCGTCACTCTACACGGCAAAAAAAACGTGACAGCATACGCGTCTATTTTACCCTATTTCAGCGCGGATAGCCAACCTTCCAGAAAAATAATCCGTTAGGCGGCGCCGTGACGGCAGATTCCGTTCGCGGCGCGCCGTCAAGCAGCCCCGCCAGCCATGAAAGAGAACGCGAGCCAGAAGCGACAGCGTCAAGATTGCCGACCATGATGCGCACCATGTTCGTCATGAACGCGTCGCCGCGCACGCGAAACACCGTCAGACGCCCCCTGTTCAGACAGCGCACAAAATGCATGCGCCGCACAGGATTTTCCGGCAGTTCGTCGGTGCGGCAGAACGCGCGGAAATCGTGCCGCCCCTCAAGCAGCGCGCAGGCGGGACGCAGCAGTTCGCAGTTCCAGTTATCTTTTTTTTTCCACCACACGTAAGGTTTAATCATCGGATAACAGAACGGGCCTCTCCAGACAAAAAAAGCGTACTCCCGCCAGACCGCGTCGCGCCGCGCATCAAACTCCATGGGTCGTTCGTCGACACGCACGGCAGAAGCTCCCTCGGGCAGGTGCGCGTTAAGCGCCAAAAGCAGTCTTCGCGGTTCCCATTCACGGTTCATCAGGAACGAACACACCTGCCCGCGCGCGTGAACGCCGGCGTCGGTCCGCCCCGCGCCCGTCACCTTCACGGGTGCGCCGTTCAGCAGCGACAAAGCGCCTTCCATGGACTCCTGGACCGTGACCACGCCAGGCTGTGTCTGCCAGCCGGAGAACTTTCCGCCGTCGTAGCTTAGCACACATGAATAGCGGAACATCAGCCCACATACCGATTCAGCACATTCTGTGCGACGATCAGAAGCGCGCAGAAAGCGAGCGCCGCCGTATCGCTCGCGCGCCATACGAACGGCTTCATGCGCGTCCGCCCCTCACCTCCGCGATAGCAGCGCGCTTCCATCGCCACCGCCAGGTCATCGGCACGCTGGAACACGATGACAAACAGCGGCACAAGCACAGGAACGAACGCTTTCATGCGCTGCACGACCGTCCCCCTGTCGAGATCTGCGCCCCGCGCCAACTGCGCCTTCAGCACCCTGTCGGTCTCGCTCAGCAGCGTAGGAATGAATCGCAGCGCGATCGTCATCATCATCGCCAGTTCGTGCGCGGGAAACCCCACGCGCTTCAGCGGCGAGAACAGACTCTCCAACCCGTCGGAAAGCGCCATCGGGCTTGTGGAAAGCGTCAGGATATTGGCGAACAGCACCAGCAAAATCAGCCGCAGCGCCATCGTCCATGCCAGTTCGATCCCCTCGCGGCTGACGGAGATAATTCCCCACTCCCAGATCGGCTCCCCCTGCGCGAAAAACAGGTTGAACGCCGATGTGATGAGGATCAGCGCCAGTACCGTGCGGATCGAGCGAAACAAAAAAAACGGCCCCGTGCGCGCCAGCGCAGCGCAGAGCCACAGCGCGGCCACCCAGATCAGCCAGTCGCAAGGCTTCGACGCCATGAAAACACCCGTCAGCAGCAGGATCAGACCGCACACCTTCGCTCGCGGGTCGAGACGGTGCAGCCAAGAATTCGACGGCACGTACTGACCAAAGCTCAGATTATCAAGAAACCTCACCGTCTCCGCCTCCTCTCACTCAGACATGCCCGCGCCAGCTTTTCGGGGTCGCACGTCAGCGGCACGCGAAAACCCCGTTCCCTGAGAAAAAGCGCTACGCGCAACACATCAGGCAGGATCAGCCCCTGAACGGGCGAGCGATACAGACGCCGCGCCATCTCCTCAGGAGTGTCGAACCCCACGCACCGCCCGTGATCGAGCACGATCACCCTGTCGCTGCGCGAAAAGGCGATTTCAAGATCGTGAGTCACAAGCACGACTGCCGTGCCCTCGCCGTGAATTCTGTCCAACAGCGCCAGAAGCGCGGCTCGCCCCTTGCCGTCAAGCCCCGCCGTCGGCTCGTCAAGCACGAGATAATCCGGCAGCGTCGCCAGAACGGAAGCGATGGCCACACGACGTTTTTCGCCTCCCGACAGCCCGAAAGGATTACGGTCAAGGTATGAATCATCCAGGCCAACAGCGAGCAGAGCGCGACTCACCTGCGAGGCGATCTCGCTTTCCGGCGTACCCCAGTTGCGCGGCGCAAAAGCGACCTCATCGCGCACCGTCTCCTCAAAAAGCTGCTGCTCGGGATACTGAAAGACCAGCCCCACCTTGCGCCGAAGCTGACGCAGGTCAACGCGTGTGCGCGACTTCTGCTGCGGCACGGCGATGCCGTCCACCGCCACCGACCCTGACGACGGGCGCAAAATGGCGTTGAAATGCTGCGCCAACGTTGACTTTCCGCTGCCCGTGTGCCCGACGATGCTCGTCCAGCTTCCCTTTTCTACGGACAGCGAAACGTCCTCCAGCGCCGCTGTCCGCAGAGCCGTCTTTTCATGGTAAACGTGACAGAGCTCTTCGACTACGATCGACACAGCGCTTCACCGATCCCTTCAGGCGACGGGGGCGTTTCCCCTGCGATCAGCCCCGCGGAAAGCAATTTGTCGCGCAGTTTGACAAGAGGCGGCACGTCAAGCCCCCAGCGCGAATCGATAGCCGGCTCGTTAAAAAGGCGGGCGGGCGCGCCGTCCCATGCCAGACGTCCGCGATCCAGAACCAGAACCCTGTCTGCGTCGACGATCTCCTCAAGCCTGTGCGTCACCTGCACAAGCGTGATTCCCCTCTCATGCAGTCCGCGCAAGAGAGACGTGACTTCAGCTCGTCCGGCGGGGTCGAGCATCGCGGTCGGCTCATCGAGCACCAGGCAACGCGACCCCATGGCCAGTGCGCCGGCGACAGCCAGTCGCTGCTTCTGCCCGCCCGACAGCGTGTAAACAGCTTTGTCCGCCTTGTCAGCCATACCGCACACGGCAAGCGCCTTGTCAACGCGCGCGCGGATCTCCCCAGGCGGCAGCCCCAGATTTTCTGGCCCGAATGCAACATCGTCCTCGACCACAGTCGATACAATCTGATTGTCTGGGTTCTGAAACACCATCGAAACGCTTGTCCGTACCTTCCACAAATTCTTCTCGTCACGCGTGTCCATGCCGAGGATAAAACAAGCGCCCTGCTTCGGAACAAGCAGGGCGTTAAGGTGTTTGGCCAGCGTGGACTTCCCGGAGCCATTGCTGCCGACCAGGGCGATCCACTCGCCCTGCCGCGCGTCGAAACTGACGTTCTCAAGCGCGGGCCTCCCCGTGTCGGAGTAAGAATAGCCAACACCCCTCAGGGAGATCATATAAGGTTGTTCCATTCGAGGCCCGTCAGTCAACCAGCGAAATCACAGCCATCTGCGCTGCGTCACCGGGGCGCACGCGCGTACGAACGATGCGGGTATACCCGCCCGGACGCTCGGCAAAACGCGGAGCGACTTCGTCAAAAAGTTTAATCACGGCAGCCTTGTAATTCATGCGCGAAATGACGATACGGCGATCGTGAAGCGTGCCGCCCTTAGCGCGCGTAATAATGCGCTCCGCGACACGGCGTACTTCCTTCGCGCGAGTCACAGTCGTCTCGATGCTTCCCTGAAGAATCAGGCTCGCCACCAGGTTGGTCAGCATCGCTTTTCTATGGCTGCTGTTCCGCCCCAGTTTCCTGTGGGCAACTCCATGTCTCATCTGGACCTACTCCTCCTTGTCCTTGGCAGTGCTGTCCGCACCGGTCTTTTCGTCGCTGAGCATAAGACCATACTTGGCCAGTTTCTCCTCGATCTCGCGAAGAGAAATTTTGCCAAGATTGCGGATTTTCAGCAAATCGTCCTTGCTCTTGATGATCAGATCGCCGATCGTGTGAATGCCGCCGCGCAGCAGACAGTTTTCGCTTCTGATCGAAAGTTCAAGCTCGCGTACAGGCTTGGCCAGCAGCGGATCGGGCGTATCGGAAGCGCCGCCGGAGGAATTTCCTACCGGCTTAGTTTCGCCGTCCGACTGCAGCTCCGGCACGTCCGGATTCAGTTCGGCGATCGCCTGACAGACGATGTCGAAACGCTCGCGAAGAGTCTTTGCCGCGAGGCCGACCGCGATATCGGGTTTCTGGACGCCATTCGTGACGACATTCATCACAATTTTTTCATAGTCGATTGACTGACCGACGCGGGCCGCCTGCACCTCATACTTCACGCGAAGCACCGGCGAGTAAATCGCGTCGATCATCAGCGCGTCCACAGGCAGATAGGGCGGACGCGGGCGATCTGCCGTCTCATAGCCGACGCCCCTTTCGATGTAGACCTCGAGCGAAAGGGAATGACCTTCGGCTATCGTGCAGATATACGCGTCCGGATTGACAAATTCGATCTGATCGTCTTTCTGAAAAGCAGCTGCCGTAACCCTGCCGTTTTCTCCGCTTCCGCCTTCGAAATCCAGCTTCAGCGTACGGTAATCGGCGCTATGGGAGCGTACAGGCACGTGCTTGAGATTCAGCAACAGCTCGATAACGTCTTCTTTCATGCCAGGGATCGTCATGAATTCGTGCGCCGCGCCTTCCACGCGCGCGGCTGTGATGGCCGCCCCGCCAATCGACGAAAGCAGAACACGGCGAAGAGCGTTACCTATCGTCTGACCGTAACCTCGTTCGAGCGGACCGATGACCACGCGGGCGGTGGTAGCGGTGCACTCTTCAACTTGAATCTCAGGCCGCATAATATCCAAAGATCCCCACACCTTTCCTATAACTCCACAGCCCCCCGGGGCTACGACGGATTCTACGCAGCTTTAACACCAAAACGCGCTTGCTAGACGCGGCGCCTTTTAGGCGGACGGCATCCGTTGTGAGGGATCGGAGTTTCGTCCTTGATGGAATTAACCTGCAGACCGACAGCCTGAAGAGCGCGAATCGCCGATTCACGTCCAGGCCCCGGTCCCTTGACGACCACGTCGACCTCACGCAGACCGTGAGCCTGCGCCGCCTTGGCAGCCTGCTGCGAAGCGATCTGAGCGGCGTAAGGCGTGGACTTACGCGCTCCCTTGAACTGCTTCCCCAGGCCGCCCGACGCCCAGGACAGAAGGGCTCCCCCTTTATCCGTGATGCTGACGATCGTGTTGTTGAACGTTGAGAAGATATGCGCAACGCCGCTGCTGATGTTCTTCTTTTCCTTTTTGCGGTTTGAACGAGTAGCCACTGAACGTTCCCTCCCTCAATTATGCGGTCTTCTTGCCGGCAACGGGACGTGA
The DNA here is from genome assembly GCA_964520485.1 of uncultured Synergistaceae bacterium. Taxonomy (GTDB): domain Bacteria; phylum Synergistota; class Synergistia; order Synergistales; family Dethiosulfovibrionaceae; genus Pyramidobacter. Next base: position 16,234 of record CAZFNC010000020.1, read on the forward strand.
ACGTCCTTTGCGGTTCTTCAGCGTGCGGGCGTTCGTCTTGGTGCGCTGTCCGCGGCAGGGCAGACCGAGACGATGACGGATGCCGCGGTAGCAGCCGATGTCCATAAGACGCTTGATGTTCATCGACACCTCGCGGCGGAGGTCGCCCTCCACCTTATGATTGTTCACAACTTCGGTACGAAGCAGCTGGGCTTCTTCTTCCGTAAGATCCTTGACGCGGGTGTCGGGATTGACGCCGGTCGTCTTGAGAATCTGACGGGCGGTGCTCAGACCGATGCCGTAGATGTACGTAAGGCCGATCTCGACACGCTTGTCGCGGGGAAGATCAACTCCTGCAATTCGAGCCATACCGGTTACCTCCTAGCTCCCTGACGCTGTTTATGACGAGGATCACGACTGCAGATGACACGAACGACGCCATTGCGCTTGATCACTCGGCAATACTCACAAATGGGTTTTACAGACGATCTAACCTTCATAGTTTGTACACACTCCTCATGTCACGCCGCGGGACTTCCGACGCCGCGGTTCACCGACTACTTGTAACGGTACGTGATCCGGCCTCTTGTCAGGTCATACGGCGACAGTTCGACCAGCACCTTGTCGCCGGGAAGGATGCGGATGAAATGCAGTCGCATCTTGCCCGAAACATGCGCCAGAACGACCTGTCCCGTCTCCAGCCTGACGCGGAACATCGCGTTGGGCAAGGGCTCTTCAACTTCGCCGTGGGCCTCGATCACATCGTCCTTGTTCGCCATGGAATCTTCTTAACCTCCCTCTGCATCCCGGCTAGTGCCATGGAGTCAGGATCTCGGCGCCGTCTGACGTGACAAGCACCGTCTTCTCAAAATGAGCCGCGTCCGAACCGTCGGCGGTCGACACAAGCCAACCGTCCGCGCCGTCCTTCAGCGCCTCGCCGCCGCTCATGATCATCGGCTCAATTGCCAGCGTCATGCCCTTCAGCAGCGTGACTCCCGTACCGGGGGAGCCGTAGTTCGGCACTGACGGCGCCTCATGGGGATGGCGCCCGATTCCATGTCCTGCATATTCCCGAACGATGCCGTAGCCTTTGGGTTTCACAAAAGATTCCACCGCGTATCCGATGTCGCCAAGCGTCGCTCCGGCCCTGACACAGGCGATCGCCCGTTCCAGACTTTCCATCGTCACATCGAGCAGAGCCTGCCTCCGCGGGGAAATTACACCCACAGCGTAGGTGTAACACGCGTCGGCATGAAGCCCCTGATAACAGGCCATCACATCGACGCTCACGATGTCGCCGTCCGAAAGCACCCGCGTGTCGCTGGGAATGCCGTGGACGACTTCATCGTTGACAGACGCGCAGACCGATGCCGGATAGGGATGGGAAATCCCGGGAACCACGTACCCCTTTTCGGACGGCGTGGCCCCGTTCTTCCTGATGAAGTCCTCAGCGAAACGGTCGATGCCGGCAGTCGTGATCCCCGGTTTTACAAAGTCCTTCAGCCGCGTCAGCAGCTCGCCGAGGATCGCTCCGGCTCGGCGCATTTTTTCGATATCGCCGGCAGACTTTAAAGAGATCATGCACGGCTCCCCAACATGGTTTCGATGTGACTCAGCACCTTGTCTCCGGCCTCGGCCCCGGGAATCCTGAGCAGAAGACCGGCCTTGCCGTAGTAATCGACAAGAGGAGCGGTTTGACTGTGATAGACAGACAGCCGTTGCCGAATGACGTCTTCTCTGTCGTCGTCACGCTGATACAGATCACCGCCGCACTCATCGCAGACATCGCCCTTCGCCGAGGGCTTAAACGTCACGTGGAAGATGCGCCCGCAGCATCTGCACATACGGCGACCGCACAACCTCCCCACGACGGTATCGTCGTCCACGTCGAGCAGAATCACGCCGTCAAGCGCGATACCCATCTCAGAAAGCAGCGACGCAAGAGATTCGGCCTGCGGCACAGTGCGCGGAAAGCCGTCGAGGATAAATCCGTTATTGCAGTCGTCCTCAGCCAGACGTCCGCGCATCATGCCGACGATCACGTCGTCCGGCACGAGCGCGCCCGCGTCCATGAAAGACTTGGCCTTTTTGCCAAGTTCCGTGCCCGCCTTGACGTTGGCGCGGAGAATGTCGCCCGTGGAGATGTGCGCGACGCCGTATTTCGCGACGATCTTCTCCGCCTGCGTGCCCTTGCCCGCGCCCGGAGGTCCCAAAAGGATAATTCTCATTCGGAAAGACCTCCTAGAAACGAAGCAGTCCCCTGCCGCCCTTGGCGCGTTTGAGGACACCCTCGTAGTTGCGCATCACAAGCTGGCTGTTGACCTGCTGCACAATCTCGAGCGCCACACCCACGACGATCAGCACAGAAGTGCCGCCGAAGTAGAAACTGGTGATGCCGAACAGATTCGTCAGCAGGTCGGGAATCAGGGCGACAACGACCAGAAAGAGCGACCCCACAAAAGTCACACGTGAGGCGACCTTCTCGATGTAGTCGGAAGTGGGCTTGCCGGGACGAATGCCGAGGATGAAACCTCCGCCCTTCTTCATGTTCTCTGCGATGTCGGAGGGGTTGAACACCATCGCCGTGTAGAAGAAACCGAAGAAAACGATCAGCACCACGTACAGCAGCGTATACAGCCAACTGCCAGGGGCAAAGGCGTTCGCCATGCGGGCGGCGAGGTCTCCGCTGAAGAAACGCAGGATCGTCGAGGGAAAGATCAGCAGCGAGGACGCGAAGATGATCGGCATGACGCCGCCCATGTTGACGCGCAACGGGATAAAACTGCTCTGCCCTCCGTAGACACGGTTGCCGACCACGCGCTTGGCGTACTGTACGGGCAGACGCCGCTGTCCTTCTTCAAGAAGAACGGCGCCCGCGAGCACGGCGACCATGACGACAAGGGCGAGAAGCAGCGTGACCACGTTGATCTCACCCGAGCTGACCATGGAAAACGTCTGAATGACAGCGGGGAAAAGACGGGCAACGATGCCGGAGAAAATCAGCAACGAGATCCCGTTGCCGATGCCGTGATCGGTCATCTCCTCGCCGATCCACATGACCGCGACAGAGCCGGCCACCGCCGTGACGACGGCGACGACAAAAGAAAGCCCCGACGCGGAGAGAACCCCCGCTCGGCTCAGCCACATCGCCATGCCGAACGCCTGCACGAAAGCGAAGAATATGGCCCCGTAACGCGTGTACTGCGTCATTTGTTTCTGTCCCTGGGGACCTTCCTTCTGCAACCGTTCCAGAGTTGGGAAAATAACGGTAGCCAGTTGCATCACAATGCTCGCGTTGATGTAAGGAGCAACGCCAAGCGAGAAAATACTGAACCTTCTCAGCGCGCCGCCGGCAAACATGTCCAGAAAGCCGAGAACGCCGTTGCCGGCGAAAAGCTGCTCCATGGCAGCCTTGTCGATGCCGGGCACGGGAATCTGCGCTCCCAGACGAAAGACGAAGAGCATCCCCAGACTGAAGAGAATGCGTCTTTTGAGCTCGGGGAGTTTGAATACGTCGCGGAAGGTATCAGGCACTCTAGATCACCTCGGCGGTCCCGCCGGCGGCGGCGATCTTTGAAGCGGCGGACTTGCTGAACGCGTTCGCCTTGATCGTGAGCGGCTTGTCGATTTCGCCCTCGCCCAGGATCTTCACGGGGAGATCCATGCTGCGGACAAGGCCGAAAGCGCACAGTTCATTGACCGTCACCACGGCGCCTTCCTTGAAAATGCCGGCGATATCGCCCAGATTGGCTATCTGATAGACCTTTGCAAAATTATAGTTGTTGAAACCGCGCTTGGGAGTACGGCGCACCAGAGGCATCTGGCCTCCTTCAAAACCGGGGCGGATACTGCTGCCCGACCTGGCGCCGTAGCCTTTCGTGCCTCTTCCGGCCGTTTTGCCGTTGCCGCTGCCGATACCGTATCCGACGCGCTTAGGTTTGCGCCTCGAACCGGGTTCAGGACGCAGATCAGTCAAATTCATGAGGCATGCCTCCCCTACTCTTCAACTTCAGTGCACTCGACAAGATGCGCCACGGCGCGTACCATGCCGCGGATCTGAGGCGTGTCCTCGTGCACGACCACAGAATTCAGCTTATGGAATCCCAGCGCCTTGATGGTACGGGACTGACGCTCGGGACGGCCGATGTCGCTCTTCTTCCACACGATACGAAGTTTCGCCATGATTCGCGACCTCCTAAGCCTTGTCCTGCTGTGCCCTGTTCTTGCCGCGGAGAGCCATGATCTCCTCGCGCGTGCGCAGCGAAGCGACGGCGGCCAGCGTAGCGCGGGCGACGTTCACAGGGTTGGAAGTGCGGCCGACGACCTTGGTCATGACATCCTTGATGCCGCCCAGTTCCATGATGGCGCGCACGACGCTGCCGGCGATGACGCCCGTTCCGTCGGAAGCGGGACGCAGGAGCACCGCGGCGGAACCGTAACGTCCCATGACAGGATGGGGAATGGTCTTGCCGTTGCGCTTGACGAAGATCATGTCCTTCTTGGCGTCTTCCATGCCCTTGCGGACAGCTTCGGAAATTTCACGAGCCTTGCCCATGCCGATGCCGACGTTGCCTTCGCCATCGCCGACGGCAAGGAGAATGCTGAAACGGAATCTCTTTCCGCCCTTCACGGTCTTGCTGACGCGGTTGATGAAAACAACGCGCTCGTTCAGCTCGCTCCCGCTCGCAGACTGCTTTTGTGCCATTGCAATTCCTCCTTAGAGCTTCAAGCCAGCCTCACGGGCGGCGTCGGCAATCGCTTGGACGCGACCGTGATACATGTGCCCGCCGCGGTCAAAGACCACTTCGGTAATGCCCTTTTCCTTCGCCCGTTCGGCGACAAGCTTGCCCACAACCTTGGCGGCCGCTACGGTGCAGTGACCGCCGGCAAGCCCTTCGGCCACGGCCTTTTCCTGGGTGGAAACGGAGATAATAGTGCGACCGACAGTGTCGTCGATAACCTGCACGTAGATCTCTTTCAGACTGCGGAACACGCACAGCCTGGGTCTCTCAGCCGTGCCGGAAATGCTCTTGCGCAGGCGTTCGTGACGAAGGAGACGCATGCTGTTTCTGCTTTTTACTTTAATCATATCGGCTCACCTCGTCTTACTTACCGGCGGTCTTGCCGGCCTTGCGCAGAATGTGCTCGCCCTGGTAGCGGATACCCTTGCCCTTGTAAGGTTCAGGTCCGCGGCAAGCGCGGATGATCGCTGAAATCTGACCGACAGCCTGCTTATCCGCGCCCTTGACGAATATTTTAGTCGTCCCTTCGACGGAGAACGCGATCCCCGCGGGCGGCTCGATTTCGATAGGGTGAGAATATCCGAGGTTGAGGCCGAGGTTCTTGCCCTTCATGGCGGCACGGTAGCCGACGCCCTCGATCTCGAGAACCCTCGTGAAACCTTCCGTCACGCCGATGACCATGTTGTTGATGATGGCGCGGGTCATGCCGTGAGCGGCCTTCGTGGCTTTCTCCTCGTTGGAGCGGCTGACGTGGACAACGCCGTCCTTCACTTCGACGTTGATGCTCTTGGCCAGAGGCAGGGAAAGCTGGCCGTTCTTACCCTTGACGATGATCTGACTGTCCTTTACTTCAACGCTGGCGCCCTGAGGGAGAGTGATGGGCTTACGTCCTAATCTCGACATGTCAATCCCTCTCCTTACCAGACATAGCAGATAACTTCCCCGCCCAGACCGAGAATGCGCGCTTCGGCGTCGGTCTTAAGCCCTTGGGAGGTCGAAACGATGGCAATTCCCAAACCGCCCATGACGCGGGGCAGCTTGTCCTTGCCGACATAGATGCGGCGACCGGGCTTGCTCATGCGGCGAAGGCCCTGGACGACACGTTCGCGATTCGGCCCGTAACTGAGAAAGATCTTGATGGTGCCGAAAGGCTTCTTCGGGTCGTTGAGGACCTTGTAGTTGCGGATGTAACCTTCACTTTTCAGGATCTTCGCAATCCCCAGCTTCATCTTGCTGATCGGGATTTCGACGCTCTCATGGTAGACCATGTTCGCGTTACGAATCCTCGTGAGCATATCCGCAATCGGATCGTTAACGTACATGAAAGTTCCCCTTTCTAAGAGCTTTGAGCCGGTTCCCTACCAGCTCGATTTCACAATACCGGGAATCTTGCCTTCGCGGACAAGGGCGCGGAAGCAGCAACGGCACATGTCGAAGTCTCTCATGTAACCGTGGATACGACCGCAGAGCGGACATCTGTTATAGCCGCGAGTCGAGAACTTTGGGGGAAGCGCGGCCTTGTTCTTCAGAGCTTTTCTCGCCATCTCCACCACTCCTATTCAGCGTGAGCGAACGGCATGCCGAGCTTCTCGAGAAGGACATACGCCTCTTCGTCGGTAGCGGCAGTCGTGACAATCGTGATATTCATGCCGCGCAGCTTGACGACCTTGTCGTAGTTGATCTCAGGGAAGATCAGCTGCTCCCTGAGGCCGAGGTTGTAGTTGCCGCGGCCGTCAAACGATGTCCTCGAGACACCCTGGAAGTCCTTGATGCGGGGCAGAGCCAAGTTCATCAGTCTGTCGAGGAACTCCCACATGCGCGTGCCGCGCAGAGTCACGCAGCAGCCGACGGGAACGCCCTCGCGCAGCTTGAAGTTGGCGATGGACTTTTTGGCCTTCTTGATCATCGGCTTCTGGCCGCTGATGGTGGCAAGCTCGGACGCCGCCGCGTCCGCGAACTTCGTGTCGGTCTTGGCGTCGCCGACGCCGATGTTGATGACCACCTTGACGACTTTGGGCATCATCATCACGTTGGCGTACGCAAAGCGGTTCTGCAACGCGGGTACGACTTCCGCCTTGTATTTCTCAAGCATACGAACGGGTACGGTCATAATATGCCTCCTTCGCTACTTCTTCTTGTCCATGTCGACAAGTTCACCGGAGACTTTGGCCACGCGCACCTTGCGGCCGTCTTCGAGGAAGGCATGACCGATACGGGTCGGCTTGCCGGTAACGGGACAGACGAGCATCACCTTGGAGACATAAATGGGCGTCTCCTTCTTGACGATGCCGCCCTGAGGATTGGCCTGCGTGGGCTTGCTGTGACGCGAAGCCACGCTGACGCCCTCGACGATCACCTTGTTCTCGGAAGGAATGGAGACAAGGATCTTGCCCTCCTTGCCCTTGTCCTTGCCGGAGATGACCCTGACGCGGTCACCCTTTTTCAGACGCATTTTGCTCATAACGCGGGCCTCCTACACCACTTCGGGCGCCAGCGAGATGATGCGCATGTACTTCTTCGCGCGAAGCTCTCGGGCGACTGGTCCAAAGATACGGGTTCCCCTGGGATCGCCGTTGGCGTCGATCAGCACGGCCGCGTTGTCGTCAAAACGCACGTAAGTGCCGTCGGCACGGCGGCGCTCCTTCTTGACGCGGACGATAACCGCCTTGACCACGCTGCCCTTGGCGACGTTGCTGTTGGGAATGGCTTCCTTCACAGCGCAGACGATCACGTCGCCCAGCGAGCCGAAACGACGGCGGCTGCCGCCCAGTACCTGAATGCACTTGACGCGCTTGGCGCCAGTGTTGTCGGCAACATTAAGCACTGTATTGAGCTGGATCATCGGTTAAGCCTCCTCGTCGACAGTTCCGCCCAGGACGGGGGCTCTCTCAATGATCTTGACAAGAGTCCAGCACTTATTCCTGCTCAGCGGGCGAGTCTCGGCAAACTGCACTCTGTCCCCTACGCGGCAGGTGTTCTCGGCGTCGTGCACGAGGAACTTCTTCGACTTGAGGATGCGCTTGTCGTAAACGGGATGCATTGCATGTCTGGTCACGCGGACGGAAATCGTTTTATCCATCTTGTCGCTGACGACGATCCCGACTTTCACCTTGCGGTGAGGGGTTTTCGCTTCCATTTATGCCTTGCCTCCTTCCGACGAGCCCGCGTTCAGTCCCCGTTCTTTTTCGTGAACGATAGTAAGGACTCTCGCGATGGTCTTCTTGACCTCTCTAATCCTGCTGGTGTTCTTCAGCTGTCCGACAGCGTTCTGAAAACGCAGGTTGAAAAGCTCCTCCTTAAACTGGGCGTGCTTGTTCATGAGCTCCTCAACGGTCATTTCACGCAGACTCTTGGCGTCCATCGCTATTCACCATCCAA
>CAZFNC010000021.1:0-24110 GCA_964520485.1 uncultured Synergistaceae bacterium
CGGGCTACGACGTGATCGGCGACATTCACGGGCACGCGGCACTGCTTGAATGCCTGCTGACCTCGCTCGGCTACGAAAAGAGAGACGGCGCTTGGCGGTCCCCCGAGCGCGCGGCGCTGTTCGTGGGTGACCTCATCGACCGCGGGCCGGAGTCGGTGCGCACCGTGAACATCGTTCGCGCCATGATCGACGCTGGTGCGGCACGCTGCGTCATGGGCAATCACGAGTACAACGCCGTGTGTTTTTTCACGTCGGATCCTGCGCGGCCTGGTGAGTTTCTGCGCAAGAACTTCTCCGAAAAGAATCGTCGCCAGCACGGAGCGTTTCTGCGCGAAACCGGCTACCGCACTCCGCTTCACGCTGAACTGGTGGAGTGGTTCAAGACTCTGCCGCTGTGGCTGGAACTTGACGAACTGTGCGTTGTTCATGCCTGCTGGAGCGAACGTGCGATCGCTCTGCTGGGGCCCATGATGAACTCTCCCGGCGTGCTCGCTCCCGAACTGTACCCGCGTTCTGTCCGCCGCGGCGATCCCGTCTGCGGCGCGGTGAAGAATCTGTGCAAGGGACCTGAAGCCGATATCGGCGAGCCGTTCATGGACAAGGACGGCAACCCGCGCAGCAAGGCCCGTCTGTGCTGGTGGAGGGAACCGGCACCGTCGGGGGAGATGTGGACGGTGCGCGATGGAGGCAGGGAAGTTCTTTCTCCTGTGTGTGGCTCGTGGGATGGAATCTGGCCCATGCGTAAACCGGTGTTCTTCGGTCACTACTGGCAGTCTCCCGATGCCCCGAAAATCCCGAAGACGTCCCTTGCCGCCTGTCTCGACTACAGCGCGGGAAAGGGCGGCCCGCTTGTGTGTTACAGGTTCGACTGCGGCGACACGGAACTGACCGCCGAAAAGTTCGTCTGCGCGCGGTCGTGATGCCGAGACAGGCAAATGCGTCATGACGAACAAATACACGTTGTTCTAGTTATTTGACGCTTTTTAAGCGGTCGCTAGGGGGAACCGCCGCGCCAACGTGACAAAACCGCCACGGCGTTTGGTTAGCCGAACGGAAGGACGTTTCGCGTGGGACGCGTTAAAAATTTATGGTCTTTTGCCCTTGACAATGATGTCACGAAAGTGTAGAATATAAAAAAGTTCAGAAAATGATTTTTATTACCGAGAGGAGTTGACCATGCGATGACAGTCTGTTCTTTTCAGCGGTTTCGCTTTTATTACGCCGATGCCGAACGCGTGGGAATCTCCTTGGGGTCCGACGTTTAAAGTGTCGTGCCGAGAAAAATTCAAGGGCCGGTTTCCCATGCGGGAGGCCGGTTCTTTTTCGTCTCCCATACAGGCGTTGCGCGGACGTTTCGGTCCGGAAGAGGCGTCCGCCGCGGAAATTTTAAGTCTCTGTGAAAGGTGGTTTTTCTCCGATGGAACAACTGTCCGCTTTAACGGTACTCGCCGTGATCTACGCTGTCGCCAATCTGGTGGCGCAGAAGCTGAAAGCGCGTATATCGATGATGTTCATCTGTACGTGCATTTTCCTCGCGTCGTTCTGGAACGGACTGCCGACGACGGTTTTTAACGACACGAAGATGGTGCCGATCTCCATGGCGTTCATCGCCCTGCTGATGGTTCAGATGGGCAGCATGATGGACGCGGCCAAGCTGAAGGAAGAGTGGAAGACCGTCGCTGTGTCATTTTTGGGCATGTGCGCTGGCGCGTGCGGTATCCTGCTCGTCGCTTCGCCGTTTATCGGCTGGGAGTTTGCCGTCGCGGCCACCGGCCCTGTCTCGGGCGGTGTAGTCGCGGGGCTGATCATGAACGAGGCGGCCGACGCTCGCGGTTTGACGGAGATCGGCGTGTTCGTCACGATGCTTTTGACCGTCCAGGGGCTCTTCGGTGTCCCGATCGCGTCCAACTGTCTGCTCCACGAGGGCAGGAAGCTCAAGGCGCGTTTCGTTGCGGGTGAACGCACGTTCTCTCAGGCCGAGGGTTCCGTGGCGAGTGAGAAGAAACGCCTGATCCCGCCGATGCCGAAAAGGTGGCGCACGTCGTATGTGTTCATCGCAAAGACGTTTGTTGTGGCATGGCTGAGCGCGCAGGCGACGACGCTGTTTAACTCGGTTGTGCCCTCGTGGGCGGCGATCCACCCGTTTGTCATGGCGCTGATCTTCGGTATTCTCTTCCACGAGCTGGGTTTCATCGAGACGAGCGTTCTGACGCAAGGCAACGCGAACGGCATGGTGATGTTCGTGATCATGATCCCGATTTTCGCCAATCTGGCCAAGGCGACGCCGCAGATGGTACTCGATCTGCTCGGCCCGATCTTTATCGTCTTTGGGGCCACCATCGCTGGTATTTTTATCGCCTCTATTGTCTTGAGCAAGGTTTTCAAATACAGCTGGTGCATGTCGGCCGCGCTGTCGGCCACGTGCATGTTCGGCTTTCCCGGCACTCTGATCATCTCCGAAGAGGTGGCCGGTCAGTTGGCTGACAGCGAGGAGGAACGCGAGTTTATTCTGTCGCAGATTCTTCCGAAGATGCTCATCGCCGGCTTCACGACTGTGACGATCGCGTCGGTGTTCCTCGCCGCGTTTCTCGTCAAGTTCTTTTGATTTCCGCGCGAAACGTTCCCGGCGCTCCGGCTCTCCTGCGCTGTTCACCGCGAAAGTATCACTGCGGCGTGATGGCGACGATCGATTTTTTCGGCCGATACGATTTTTGAAAGGAGTCTTTTCTGATGAACATGATGGAAAGCGTCAAGCGCGCTTCCGAGATGGCTGTGGAGTTCCGCCGCGAGCTTCACCGGCACCCTGAGCTTCCGTGGCACGAGGTGGAGACGACGAAGAAGATCGCCTCCAAACTGGCGGAAATCGGCGTGCGCGTGACTAGGTACGGCTTTAAGGGCACGCGCTGCGGTCTTGTCGCCGAAGTCAAGGGCGGCAAGCCGGGGCCCGTGCTGATGGTGCGTGCCGACATCGACGGGCTGCCCGTCGCGGAGGACGCGTCCCTGCCCTTCAGGTCGCAGTGTGACGGCGTCATGCACGCCTGCGGGCACGACGCGCACACCGCCGTGCTTACCGGCGTGGCGCAGGTACTGAAGGACCATCAGGACGAGATCTGCGGCGCTGTGCGTCTTCTGTACCAGCCCGCCGAGGAAGCGGGGCCCGGTTCAGGCGCGCCCGCTGTGATTGCCGACGGCGCGCTTGAGGGCGTGGACGCGATTATCGGCGAGCATGTCCAAAGTCAGATGCCCGCCGGTACGATCGGCTGGAAGAAGGGACCTTTCATGGCTTCAGCCGACACGTGGGATATCGTGATCCACGGCAAGGGGGGGCACGGTTCGCGCCCCTACAGTTCCGTCAATCCCATGCTGTGCGCGGCCGCTCTGGTTCACGCGCTCACGTCCATCGTGCCGCAGGAGGTCAACACGCTTCACCCCACCGTGGTCGGCATCGGCGCGATCAAGGCGGGCGAGGCGCGCAACGTGATTCCCGACACCTGCACGATGTGCGGCACGGTGCGCTGCTCCGACATGGAAGAGCGTGGCGCTATGCCGGCGCGCTTTAAGCGCATTGTCGACGGCACGGCCGCCGCGTGGAACTGCACGGCAGATCTCGAGTATCAGATGGTCTATCCCGTTACCGTCAACGACGACGATCTCACGCAGTGGATCCTTGACGTGGCAAACGCCGAAGGGCTGGCAGACAGGCTTGTGGAGCGCGAGTTCGCAATGGGCTCGGAGGACTTCAGCTACTACGGCGAAAAGGTCCCCGCCGCTTACATTAACCTCGGCATGGGCACTGAAGCGCCTCACCACAGCTCCGGTTTCCGCGTTGACGACGCCGTCGTGGAGCTTGGCGTGCGTCTGATGAGCGCGCTGGCGCTGGATTACGGCAAAAGTCATAGGAAGTAGCGGCTTTCTTCACGCGCCGCGGGGTGAGAAAAGCGTCTTTCCTTTCCCCCTTGCGCAAAACGGCGTATGCGATTAAAATATCGACAGAAAGAACATATTCGGGGAGCTCGCGTCTGTGCGTGCTGAGAGGGAGCATCGTCTCCGACCCGTCGAACCTGTTGGGGTAATGCCCGCGTAGGGAAGTGCCGCGCGCTGCGCGCGTCGTTAAGTTTGGAGCGTTTCCCGCGAGGGCGACGCTCTTTTTATTCCCTTTGGCGGCCCCGAAAATTGACAGCGAGGAGGGGCGTTTCAGTGGAACGGAATTACAGTACCCAGATGGAGGCGGCGCGGCGCGGCATCGTCACGCCCGAGATGGAGATCGTCGCGCGCAAGGAACGTCGCGGCGTGAAGGAACTGATGGGCTGGATGGCCGAGGGGCAAGTTGTCATTCCCGCGAACCCCGGACATAAGGGGCTCGACCCGAACGGCATCGGCAGCATGCTCAGGACCAAGATCAACGTCAACCTCGGCGTGAGCCGAGACTGCAAGGATTATGACGTCGAGATGGAGAAAGTCATGAGCGCGGTGAACATGGGAGCCGAGGCGATCATGGACCTGTCAAGCCACGGTGACACACAGCCGTTCCGCCGCAAATTGTGCGGCGAGTGCCCTGCGATGATCGGCACAGTGCCCGTTTACGACTCTGTCATCCATTATCAGCGTGACCTCGCGACGCTGTCGGCGCAAGACTTCGTCGACGTCGTACGTCTTCACGCCGAGGACGGCGTCGATTTTGTGACGCTGCACTGCGGCATCACGCGCAAGACCATTGAGCAGATCCGCGCCGGCAGGCGGAAGATGAACATCGTCAGCCGAGGAGGCAGCCTCGTGTTCGCCTGGATGTGCATGACGGGCGAGGAAAACCCGTTCTACTCGCGCTATGACGAGATTCTCGAGATCTGCCGCGAACATGACGTGACCATTTCGCTGGGCGACGCCTGCCGTCCCGGCTGTCTGGCCGACGCCACAGACGGCTGTCAGATAGAGGAACTTGTCCGCCTGGGAGAACTGACCGCGCGGGCTTGGAAACGCGACGTACAGGTGATGGTCGAGGGGCCGGGGCATGTGCCGCTCGATCAGATTGCTGCCAACATGAAGGTGCAGCAGACCATCTGCAGGGGAGCGCCGTTCTACGTCCTCGGTCCGCTCGTCACTGACATCGCTCCCGGCTATGACCACATCACTTCGGCCATCGGGGGGGCTATTGCGGCCGCCAGCGGAGCGGCGTTTTTGTGCTATGTCACGCCCGCGGAACACCTAGCGCTGCCCAACGTGGACGACGTTAAGCAGGGCATCATCGCAAGCCGCATCGCCGCTCACGCCGCCGACATCGCAAAGGGCATTCCGGGAGCGCGCGAGCGTGACGACCGCATGGCCGCCGCGCGCCGCAAGCTGGACTGGGAGGCGCAGTGGAAGGAAGCTATCGACCCCGAGACGGCGAAGGCCATCCGAGCCGACCGCAGTCCCGAGGACGACCACAGCGAGGCGTGCAGCATGTGCGGCAAGTTCTGCGCCGTGCGCAGCATGAACAAGGCGCTCGCCGGCGAATACATCGACATTCTGTAAAGGAAGGGCGGGGGAGGCCCGAGCAGCCGTCTCCCCCGCCCGCTGTTCTGTGAAAAGAGTTCTCCGCGCTGTTTCGCCGCGAAAAACGCCTTGCAATTTGTCGCGTGTGTGATTATAAGTATACAGACAAGTTCGATCAAAATTTATCATAAATACTGAGGGAGAGTCATGGACGAGGAAAACACGAGGATGGTCCGCGGCGAGACTGAAACGACGGTTTCCGGCACGGGTATTTCGCCATCGCCGGTTGTCGGGAGAGCGGCGCTGGACGTGCAGCTGACGCCCGTCGTTAACTTCGCGCAGCAGCAGAACGGGCTGCCGCTGATCCGCAGCATTGCCGTGCGGAACGAAAGCGAAACTCCGCTTGAAAACGTCGAAGTCCGCGTCGCCTCACAGGGCGGATACGTGCGTCCCGCGAGTTTTTTTATCTCGCAGATCCCTGCGGGCGGAGCGGCGGAGCTGAACGACGTCGATGCGCAGCTTGACGCCGAACGGCTCGCGTCCCTGTCGGAACGTGTAACTTCAAACGTTGTCGCCGAGGCATGGTGCGGCGGAGAACTGCTGGCGTCTGTGACGCTTGATGTGACGTTCCTCGCGTACGACGAATGGCAGGGTGAAGCCTGTTATCCGGAACTGCTGGCGGCCTTTGTGACGCCCAATTGCGACGGGATCGCCGCCGTTCTCGCCCGTGCCGCGAAGTACCTTGAGGAGTGGACGGGCAGCCCGTCGTTTGACGCTTATCAGACGCAGGATCCCAACCGCGCGCTCAGGCAGGCCGCAGCCATTTATGCCGCGATTCAGGAATTGAAGATCGTTTACGCCGTGCCGCCCGCCGGTTTTGAATTGTCGGGAACGCGTGTGCGGCTCTGCGATGCCGTCCTCACGGCGAAGCTCGGCTCATGCCTCGACCTTTCTCTGCTGTACGCATCGTGCCTTGAGGCCGCGGGACTTTTTCCTCTGCTGCTCCTGGACCGCGGGCACGCCTTTGCGGGAGTATGGCTTGAGGAGATGACGTTTCAGGACGCCGTCGGGGACGACCCGACGCGGGTCAGCAAACGCATGGCCGAGGGGATCGCAGAAATAGCCGTGGTGGAGTGCGCGGGCCTTTGCACAGGGAACGCCGTCAGCTTTGATGAAGCACGCGGTGTGGCCGCCGCGAAGGTGAACGGTCAGGATTCGGTGCGCATGGTGCTTGACGTTCGCCGCGCCCGACTGGCTGGCATCCGGCCGCTGCCGCAGCGCGCGCATGACGGGCAAGGTTGCGTCGCTGCCGAAGATCCCGTGCTGAGACGGGACCTTTCGGGCGTTCCCCGCGAGCTGGCGGGACGCGTTGAAAACGCGGGGACGGAGGAACGGGCGCTCGATCCTCGTGACAGAAAGATCCGTCTGTGGGAACGCAAGCTGCTCGACCTGGGGCTGCGCAACGCGCTGATCAACCTGCGACTGTCCGGAAAAATGATTCCCGTGCTGGCGCCGTCGCTGCCGGAACTTGAAGACGCGCTTTTTAGCGGGCGCCAGTTCACGCTCGAGCCCCGTCCGAGCGAATGGCGTCTGCCGGAAGAAGCGGCAAAAAGCTTCGAATTTCCACAGCAGCAGACGGAGATGAAAGCGCTGCTTGAGTCCGAAACTCAAAACGGGCGGTTGCGTTCGCTGATGGGAGAGGCTGAACTGGCCCGCGCCGTGAAGGATCTTTATCGCCTCGCGCGCACGGCCCTTGAGGAAAACGGCGCGAACAACCTGTACCTGTCACTCGGTCTGCTCAAATGGTACGAGACGGATCGCAGTCAGCGGGCGCGCTACGCTCCGCTTGTGCTCCTTCCCGTGGAGATCGTGCGTAAGGCGTCCAACATGGGGTACGGTTTGCGCCTTCGCGACGAGGACGCCGTGGTGAACGTGACGCTGCTTGAGATGCTGCGTCAGAACTTCGGCATCGCCGTGAAGGGGCTTGATCCTCTGCCCGAGGACGGCCACGGCGTCGACATGGTGCGCGTCTTCGCGATCCTGCGTCGGGCCGTGATGCAGCAGAAACGCTGGGACGTGATCGAGTCGGCGTTTGTCGGCATCTTCTCGTTCTCACGCTTTGTGATGTGGAATGACATTCGCAATCGTATGGCCGACCTTGAGAAGAACAAGGTCGTTTCCAGCCTGATCGAAGGGCGTATGAACTGGAACGCCGAACTTATGGACGATTCATGTGAGCTGGACGAGGCGGGACTGCTGCTGCCTCTGCCTGTCGATGCCTCGCAGCTTTTCGCCGTCAAAGCCGCCGTCGCCGGAGAGACATTTGTGCTGCACGGTCCGCCTGGCACGGGAAAGTCGCAGACGATCACGGGCATGATCGTTAACCTGCTCGCGCGAGGCAAAACGGTCTTGTTCGTGGCCGAAAAGATGGCCGCGCTGTCGGTAGTGCAGGAGAGATTGCGCAGGCTGGGACTTGAGCCTTTCTGCCTCGAACTCCACTCGAACAAGGCACGTAAAAAGGATGTGCTTGAACAGTTGAAAGCCGCCTCGGAAGTGGCGCGAACCGCTTCCTCAGACGTGTACCGCCGGAAAGCGGAACGCGCGGCCGCCCTGCGAGCCGAGCTTTCGAGGTATCCGAGGGCGCTGCATAAGGCGCGTGCCTGCGGCATGTCGGTGTATTCCATGATCAGCGCCTATGAGCCTCTTGCCGAAGTGGACGACGCGGGAATCCGCCTGAATGACGGCGCTGTGGCCGTCTGGACGGAAAGCGACCTGGAGCGTAACGAGTCGCTGCTGAAAAGTCTGTGCGCGGCGGCCGTTTCGGTCGGGCACCCCGCGCGCCATCCTCTTCGCCTCGTCGCCGAGACGGAGTTTTCACGGAAACAGCGTGATTCTCTGCCGCCTTTGGCTGAAGCCCTCGAGAACGCCGCCATCGCGCTCAGGAAAGCCGCGTCGGGGTTTGCGGAAGCGGCTCGGTTGCCCATGCCGGCGCTGAGACGCGATTATAGAAGAATGCGCGATATAGCTTCAGAGCTTGTGCTTTGGAAAAAATTGCCACGGCAGTGGGCTCTTTCCGAAAACGCGCAGAGCGCCCTGTCGGGCGTGCGTGACATGGCTTGCCATTACATCGCGGCGGGAGAGATCGCCGGCCGACTGACGACCGTCTATCGCGATACGTTTCTCGAGCAGGACGGCGAAGCCCTTCGCGGCGAGTGGAACACGATCTCGCGAAAATGGCTGCTGGCGCGTCTGTTTGCGCAGTCGGGGTTCCTCAGGAAAATAGGTTCCGAGGCGCGCGTCCCCCTGACGAAGGATCGCGTTCACGGAGACCTTGACGACCTGATCACCTTCCGCCGCGAAAAAAATGCCGCGCAAACGCTTTGGCGGACGTACGGCGGCACGCTTGGGCCGCTGGATCGCGGCGAGACCACGGACTGGGCGCAGGTCGAACGTCTGTCCGCCGAAGCCATCCGAAGTGCGGAACGGCTCGACGGGCTGTGCGGCGCGGAGATGAGACGGCGCTGCGCGGGAGAGCCCGACGCGGCGGCGGCCGCCGAAAATTACCTCTCGGCTTGGAACGCGCACGAGGCAGCGCGCAAAACTCTCTGCGCCGTGTTAAAAACGCGCGAAGTCCCCGCCTCCGAGCCGTGGATCGACGCCCAGCTTCAAATGTGTGGGGCGCTGCGCGAGAGAAGTGACGATCTCCGAGACTGGATTCTCTGGAACGGGCTTTGCGCTGAGTGCGTCGACCGTGGACTGGGCGCGGTTGTCTCCGCCTACTCCAATGGCCTTGACCATGAAGCGGTGCTGCCGGCGTATCGCAAGGCGCTGCTGCGCTCGCTCATCGAGAACGCCGTCGACGCCGATCCTGTGCTCAATCGCTTTTCCGGCGCCGTTTTCGACGAAAAGGTGCGGCAGCTCAGGGCCGTTATCGGCGAGATGTCCGAACTGTGTCGCAGTGAAGCTTATAACGTTCTCGCGGCAAAAGTCCCCGGCTTCGCCCGCGAGGTCTCGCAGAACAGCGAGCTCGGCATCTTGCAGCGCGCCATCAGGTCGGGCGGGAGAAATTTAAGCATCCGCCGTCTTTTTGAGCAGATTCCCAATCTGCTGCCGAGGCTTGTGCCCTGTCTGTTGATGAGCCCGATCTCGGCGGCGCAGTACCTTGATCCGCATCGTGAGATGTTCGACTGTGTGATCTTCGACGAAGCGTCGCAGCTGACGACCAGCAAAGCCGTCGGCGCGCTCGCTCGGGGCCGCAGCGCCGTCGTCGTCGGTGACCCGCGTCAACTGCCGCCGACCAGTTTCTTCATGACGGAATCCGAGGACGAGGATGAGGACCCTCAGCTGGCCGATCTCACGAGCATCCTCGACGACTGTCTGGCGCTGGGAATGCCGGAGACGCATCTGCTTTGGCATTACCGCAGCCGTCATGAAAGTCTGATCGCTTTCAGCAACAACCAGTTCTACGAGAACAAACTGTATACTTTCCCGTCGGTGAACGACCGCGTTTCCAAGGTCAGTTTCGTCAGCGTTGCCGGACAGTTCGACAGAGGACGCACGCGTACCAACCGTGCAGAGGCGGAAGCTGTCGTCGCAGAGGTGATCCGACGCGCCCGAGACCCGAAGCGGCGCGGAGAGAGCATTGGCATTGTCACCTTGAACGTCGGCCAACAGAACCTGATCGACGACCTCTTTGAAGAGGCTCGGGGGCGCGACGCCGATCTTGAGAGATGGTATCAGCAGTCGCCGGAGCCGCTGTTCATCAAGAACCTCGAAAACGTCCAGGGTGACGAGCGGGACGTGATCCTCTTTTCAGTCGGTTTCGGCGCCGACGGCGAAGGGCGAGTGAGCATGAACTTCGGCCCCATCAACAGGGACGGCGGCTGGAGACGTCTGAACGTCGCCGTGTCGCGCTCGCGAACGGAGATGGTTGTCTTTTCTTCGCTGCTGCCAGAGCAGATCGACCTCAGCCGCACCTCCAGCGAAGGTGTCGCCGCGCTGAAAGCCTTCCTGCGGTACGCGCGCACGGGGTATCTGCCTGAGCGCATTACGCCTTCGCAAGCAGCGGTGAACTCTCGCACGCTGCCGTGCGGCGTCGCCGATAAGATCCGTGATCGCCTTCAGGATGCCGGTTACAGCACTCAGACGCGTGTCGGACATTCCAAATTCCGCGTCGACGTCGGCGTGATCGATCCCGACCGGCCGGAGGAGTATCTGCTCGGCATTCTCCTCGACGGCGAAAATTACCGCGACGCCAGGACTGTCCGCGACCGCGAGATCGCTCAGGAGGACGTGCTTCGCGGACTGGGATGGAACATCGCGCGCGTCCGCGCCATGGACTGGTGGAACGACGAAAAACGCGAACTCAATCGCCTGCTTGAGCGCCTTGAGACTCTGCGGCACGAGCGCCGTGAAGCACGCGAGGTGGAACGTGCCGGTGCCGAAGATGCCGTGCGCGCCGACGGTGGAGGCGCGGGCGTTCCTGCAGAAAACGTAGCCGGACTCATCCCGCCGGTGCCGGAAAGGAAAGCGCTTGAAGACGGCGAAACCTCCACTCTGCCCACGGCGTACGAGTCACCGTCGGGGACAGATTCCTCTCGCGTCGGTTTGTACCGCGCGGCACGACTGAGCGTCAAAAAGATTACCGCAGCTGAGTTTCTCGAAAGGGGAGAAGAGAAAGCCATCCTCTCGCGGCTTGAAAGGATCGTCGAGGAGGAGGCTCCAATAAGCGTCTCTCTTCTCAGCCGCCGTCTGCTGCAAAGTTACGGGATAACGCGAAGGGACATCGCACGCAAGAGCGCCTTGACGCCCTGATCTCCCTGCTCGGGCTGAAGAGCACCGTGTGGAACGGCAGGACGTATTACTGGAAGCCCGGACAGATTCCCGAACGTTACGATGAATATCGCGAAAACAGCGTTGGCGAGGACCGACGCGAAGCTGCCGACGTTCCTCCGTGGGAGGCCGCGGCCGCTGTACGTGATGTGCTGCGCGCGCAGATAGCTCTGCCCGATTGTGACCTTGTGCGCGAAGCGGCCAAAGCGCTTGGTTACGTGCGCACGGGCTCAAAAGTTTCTTCCGCCGTCATGGAAGGGCTTAAGCTTGCCAAAGGAGAGGGCAGCGTCACAGTCGACCGCAACGGCCGCTACGTGCTCACGCGAGCGCTTTGAAGACGTTCGGGCGGAGAAAGCGGGCTCCCGCGCGACAAGGGGCCCTTTCTGCGGGGCGTCGGAGAAAAGGCGCCGCGTCCGAGCGACTTGTCGCGTGGAAAATCAGTTTTCCGTTGGATTCGTGTCTTTCTCCGCAGAAAACGTGAAACGAGACTGAAAGGCGTCGCGAGCGGAAACCGAGGACATGGGCCTATCTTTATGAAAAAGCGCGGTTGTGTTTTGCCGCGACTGTATTATAATGACGGAGCAGCTTTTTCGGAGGTGGTGCCGATGCTTGACGGATTTATGCTGATACTGCCCATCATGTGCTGCGTCCTGACCGGCTTGTTTTTAAAACGGGTCGGGATTCTCAGCGACGAGGGCGGAGAGCAGATGAGTCGGCTGATCTTTTACGTGGCGATGCCCTGCATGATATTTCGCTTTTCGTCCACGCTCAAGCCAAGCGATTTTGCGGACGTCGGATATTTGGCCGTGCTCTACGGCGGATATCTGCTGACGGCGCTTTCTTCGTGGCTCGTGGGGCTGTTCAGCGGCAGTGTCCCTGCTCGGCGCGCCGCGAGCGTGTCGATGTCGGTTCGCTCCAACAACGTCTTCATGGGTTATCCCGCTGTGTTGACGCTTTGGGGAGAAAGCTGGTCCGGTTTTTATGGCCGTTACATAGCGCTGTCTATCCTCGGCTGTGAGATTCTCTCCGCGAGCGCCGCTCTGATCACGCTCAACGGCAGTCTGCGGCCCAAAGCTCTGTGCCGCGTCATGTTTTCCCTCTTCCGCAACCCGTTCGTGATCAGCCTCGCGGTCGCGCTCGTGTGGGGCATGGGGCTGAAACTTCCGGTGCCGCGTTTCCTCGAACTCTCGATCAAGATTTTCGGTGACTTGGGCACGGGGCTTGCGCTGATGCTCCTCGGCATGAAGCTTCAGCCGTCGAAGCTGTGGCGTGATTTTTTGGATACATGGCCCGATGTAGCCGTGCGCCTCGTTCTCTCGCCTCTGATCCTTGCCGCGGGGTACCGGCTGTTTCCGGCGCAACCGGAGATGGTCAAGATCGCCGTTCTCGTGATGGCGATGCCCGTCGCGATGAACGCGCTTCCTATGGCGGACGCGATGGGCATGGATGGGGACTACACGGCGCGCGCGACCATGACCAGCACAGCCGCTTCGGTGCTGACGCTCCCGCTTGTGATCCGTTTTCTGCTCTGAACGGCTTGGGAAGTTTCAGGCGTTTCCTGTTGTTTTTTCGGAAGGCGCGGATTTTTTTGCCTAAGCGGCGTTTATCGTGTACAATACCGTTGTGTATCGTCGACAGCGGAAGGAGAGTGTTGAGCGATGAAAGATCTTGAACACGCTTCAATCAACGGGATTGAAATCCATGATTTAATCGAGCAGGAGGACGAAGAGACGCTCTTTTATTCCGGGGAACTCTGGATGGACGGGCGCGGCGTGGGCAGTTTCACCGAGACGGAAAGCGGCATGGAACTGGACGTTTCCGGCAAGGACGAGGACGAACTGAACAGGCGCGTCGAGTCGTACCTTAAGGCGGTCTCCGCCGAAGGATATGAGGAAGACGGGGATGACGGCGAGGAGAAAGAGGAGATCGATCTGTCGGAAGACGTTTTCTTTGAGGATCTGATCGAGCTTGAGCTGTATCTCCGAGCCTATAAGGAAGGCGTGAAGGAAGGGTACAACTGCCTTCTCGTCAACTACACCAAAGACGCGGTCGACGTGTACAGCGTCGAAAGCGAGGACGAGGTGGAAAACATCGCGCGCGAGAACAACCTCACGAACTTTCAGACGTTCAGCGAGCCGGAGCACTTCATCGTCAACTGCTGACGGATCTTTGCGCCGAGGCAAATGAACAACTCCCCGGGATCAGGGCGGGGCGCCCTTTTCAGGGGAGTTTTTTTGTCCCCGCTGACATCTCTCTTCCTTCAGGTCTATGTATGAAGTCTGCGTCGGCGTCCTGTGTGATGAGCGGGGAATTGTCTCGTGGCAAATCTTGTGTGGACATGTATAATAGTGAGCGATCCTGAATGCTTTTTTTCGAGGATTTTAAAGGAGGTCTGCCGGTGTTTAACGTCACGTTTGACGACGGTTCCGCTATCACATGCGCCGCTCCCGTCAGCGGCGAGGGGCTTTTGCGACGTCTCGGGCCGCCCCGCGGCGGCGTTCCGGTTGTCGCCTGGCACGTCAATCGTTATCTGCGCCCGCTGAACTGGGTATTGGACGACGATGCGCGCGTCGGGTGGGTGAAGCTTGACATGCCCGAGGGCATGGACGTGTATCAAAGTTCGCTCGGTTTCCTGCTGACGATCGCCGCGCACCGCGTGCTGGGGCGGGGCATCCGTGTCAACAACTCGATTTCCGAAGGGATATTCTGGCTGATTGAAGCCTCCTCGGGCGATCCTGTCCCCGTCAAAGGTGAAGAGATATCCGAGGCGGACGTCGCCGCGCTCAAAGCCGAGATGGAACGCATGATAGCCGCCGACCTGCCTGTCGTTTCGGAGATGACGGCTGTCGACAGGGCTTGCCGTTATTTCGAGAGGAACGGCAGGCCGGGCAAGGCGGCCCTGCTGAAGTTCGCTATGTCCGAGCAGCCTGTCGAGTTGGTCTCCTGTGACGGGGAGAAGGACATGTTCTGTCAGCCTCTCGTGCCGCGCACGGGATATTTGAAAAAGTTCGAACTGACACGTCTTCCGCCCGGCGTGGTGCTGCGCTTCCCGACGACGAACTCGCCGATGGAGTTGCCCGATTTTCGGCCTTCCGTGAAACTCCAGAGGGTCTATCTTGACTACGCCGAGTGGATGCGGAAGTTCCGAGTCTCCACGCTTGTGCAGATCTGGGATGAGATCGCGCGCGACGGCGGACGTGAACTGATTCTCATGTCGGAAGCGCACCACGCGCAGCAGATCGCCCATATCACGGACGATTTTCTCTCGGTTCCGACGCGGCGCGTGGTCCTTATCGCCGGTCCTTCTGCGTCGGGCAAGACCACCACGTCGCATAAACTGCGGATTCAGCTTCAGGTCCATGGACGACGTCCGATCGCCGTCTCGCTCGACGATTACTTTGTCGATCGCGACATGTGCCCGCTTGACGAGAACGGTAAAAAGGATTTTGAGTCGCTCGAAGCCATCGATCTCAAACTTTTCGACAGGCAGATCGGGCAACTTCTCGCCGGCGATACGGTGACCCTGCCGAAGTTTGACTTTATCAGCGGCAAAAGGGTCGAAGGACAGCGGTTGAAACTGGAAGCCGATGACGTGCTTATCATCGAGGGGCTGCACGGCCTCAACGACCGCATCATGAACGCGGTTCCGCGCGAGAATCGTTATGGGATCTTTCTTTCGCCTCTGACGGGGATCAACCTCGATAAACACACGCGCACCAGCACCACGGACCACAGGCTCCTGCGCCGTATGCTGCGCGACGTACGCACGCGCGGCTACGCGCCCGAGCAGACGCTGAAGCTTTGGCCGTCAGTCGTGCGCGGCGGCATGAAGTACATCTTCCCGTACCAGCACAACGCGGACGCGATGTTCAACTCGTCGCTGCTCTACGAACTGCCGGTCATGCGCATGTACGCCGAGATCCTGCTGCGCGCCATCGACGAGGCCTCGCCCTTCAGGGGGGAGGCGATGCGTCTCCTGCGGATGCTGCGCAGCGTGCCTATCATCGATCCGGACAAGGTTCCCAGCAATTCTCTGCTGCGCGAGTTCATCGGCGGCAGTCTGATTGAGATCTGAGCCCATGCCCCGCGTGACGATGGCGAACGTGGCCCGCGCGGCCGGAGTGGACAAGGGCACTGTCAGCCGAGCTCTTCGGGGTGACCGCCGCGTTTCGAAGGAGACGAGGGAACGTGTCTGGGTCGCAGCCAAAGATCTCGGCTATGAGCTTGACGCCGTGGCGAGCGGCCTTTCCAGCCGCAGGACCGGCATCGTCGGCGTGGTCGTGGAACGCCTTGAATCGCCGTGGGCAGGGATGTTTTTGGCGGCCGCGTCCGGAGTGCTTTCTCGCTTTAAGATGGAACCGTTGCTCTTTGGCGCGGGAAGCGGGACGTGGACTCCGGCGAACGTTGTCCGCCGCGTTGAAAGCCGCAAGGCCGAAGCTTTAATATGGGTCGGCGAGAGACCGCTGCTCTCGTTTGATTTCGACATTCCCGTCGTGCGCGCCGGACGAATGGCTCAGGGCGCGCGGTATCGTGTCTGGATCGATGAAAAAGACGCCGTCAGGCGGGTCAGCGAACTGGCTGGGGACAGGCCCCGATTTTATCGCTCAGGGAACGGGGCGCTTATGGGCTTCCTGCACGAACTGGAGAGCGAGGCGGGTGCAGGCGAACCGTTTACCGTATACGACGGCGCGGAACCAGAAAGCGACAAACGCCCCGGGCTCGTCTGTGCGGACGAGCGTTATGCCCAGTGGCTGCATGTTCCCTGTTTGCGATTTCCGGCCCGTGAACTGGGCGTGCTGACGGCGCGGCTGGCGGTCAACTCACTGCGGGGACGCGGCGTCTGCCCGCGTGTCGTGTTCGTGCGCGCTCCTCTGATTTCCGCGTCGGGGGAGCCGCTCCTTGGATCGCGCGCGTAGAAAAACGGAGAATAAATCGGTATGATACGGGAGGTCTTTTGAAAAAATGAGCGCTTCGTGTAACGGAAACTGCGAAGGCTGTCCTTCCGCGGGCAGCTGCGCGAACAAAATCCCACTCCCGACGCGTCAGGGAGTCGGCCGCATCGTCGCCGTCGGCAGCGGAAAGGGAGGAGTGGGCAAGAGCACTGTCTCGTCGCTTCTGGCTGTGGCGCTGACCCGTGCCGGTTATAGCGTCGGCGTTCTCGACGCGGACGTGACCGGACCTTCCGTGCCGCGTCTTCTCGGCGTGAACGGCGCGCCCTGGGTGCGGGACGGCAAGATCGGGATGCCCGAGTCGCGTAATGGCGTGAAAGTCCTCTCCGTCAACCTGCTTTTGCCCGACGGAGGTACGCCTGTCGTCTGGCGCGGCCCTCTGATCAGCGGCACGATCAGGCAGTTCTGGGAGGACGGCGCGTGGAACGGCCTCGATTTCGCGATTATCGACCTGCCGCCGGGGACGGCCGACGCGCCGCTCACGGTCATGCAGACGGTTCGCGTCGATGGAATGCTGGCCGTGACGACGCCTCAGGGGCTTTCTTCGATGATCGTTGGCAAGCAGATCCGTCTCTGCGCGATGATGGATGTGCCGCTGATCGGTCTGATCGAGAACATGTCCTACGTCGTCTGCCCTCGTTGCGGTGAACGGTGGGAGTTGTTCGGCTCCTCACACCGAGGGGAGATCGAGCGCGATTTCGGCTTGCGTACCCTGGCGCGGATTCCCATCGACCGCGATCTCGCGGAACTGTGCGATGCCGGCCGGATTGAGGACTACGAAAACGACGAACTCATGCGTTCGCTCGTCGACGCCGCTGTCGCCGTGACGCCCAGAGACTGACCGGCAGTCCGTCGCCGGAGAAGAGAATCCCGCTTCCGCGAAAGCGCGGAAACGGGATTCTCTTCTCTGTACGGCTTTTTGTTGGACGGTTCAACGGACCTGGCAGCGCGAAGACGGAGCGCGTTGCGCCTTTACAGACCGAGCGGACAAGACGGGACGTTCGGGAAAGCGTTTGTCACTTCTGCCGCCTGCTGCGCTGGCGCCTTCCCGTCCTGGGTTTTGACGGATCGCGGCCGACGGGAAGCGGGTATGAGATCGAATAACGCCGTTCCGAGTTCTGTGAGGTGTCGTCCTCGGTCCAATCGGTTGTGGCGACGTCGTCGTAACTGCCCTCTCCGCCGAATTTCAGCTTGCTGACGCGCACCTCGCTGTAATCCTTGCCCGCGACTTCGATGTCCACGTCGCGCACAGGCGAGGAGAAAGCGCCTCCGATGAGCTTCTGCACGAAATTCGAGGCGATATTCTCCTTTGACATGTCGCCGCTCGCTCCGGCGTCCAGAACGGCGCCGAGCCCGCCAAGAGCCACGTCGATGACGCGCGCGTTGACGCTGCCGTTGACGTAGATGTGGTACATGTCGCCCGCGCGCTTGGCGAGATCTTCCGGCATCATGGACGGATCGAGCTTAGGCGGTGTGCGCGCCTGACGCCAGACAAGACCTGTGAAGGAGACGAAATGATAGAGTCTGTCGTCCGGCCATGACGTGATGGCGCTGCCCGGCATGAGGGTGACTTCGCCGTCGTTGACGTTGAAAAAGACGTTCGCGTGCTGGATTTTGAAGGGGTCCGATCCGGAGATGGCGCCCTGTCCGGGAAACTTGTCGACGGTGACGTCGTTGAAGCGGAGACGACCGTTGCCCTGCATGATCGTTGTCACTCCGCCGCGAGCCGTTCCGTTGAACCTGACGGAAGCGCTGCCCCCGATTTGCGAGGGCAGTCCCATCGGCTGCGTCAGCTTGAGCAGGTCAATTCCCTCTCCTTCGAGCGAAAACTCGTAGTTCCCCGTGTCTACGCTGCCGCCGGCGTTGAGGTGAAGCGTGCTTCCGCCGATCAGAAACGTGCCGTTGGGGACGGCGACGCGGTTTTTCGAGAAGACGACAGGGACGGAGATGTTTTCGATTCTTGCGCCTGCCGCCGCGACCAGCGGCGAAGTCAGCGAGGCCGTCGCTGATACGTTGCCGCCGTCGATTTCGGCACGGGCGTTCAGCGAAACGCGGCCGTCGACCGTGCCGCCGAGGGAAGGCTGGATCGCGTCAATGCGGATCTCGTCGGCTTTCACGTCAAAGGCGCCTTTCAGACCGTGCGTGAAATCGACGTATCCCGTCGCCGTCGGCCTGCGGTCTCCCAGCGCCAGCGAGGCTTCGACGTCGAGACGGGTACCGTTCAGAGCCGCGCGGGCCTGAGGATCGACGATCGTGAAACCGCTCGCCTGGATTTGGTCGCTGTGCATTTCAGCCTTGACGTCGGGCTTTTCGAACGAGCCTTTGACGGTCACGTCGGCCGAGATGTCGCCCGAGTACTTCATGGTGTTGGACATCAGTTCGGCAAGCTTGATGTCGTCAAGGCGGAAGAGCAGATCGAGCGAAGAAGTGCGTCCTCCGAGAGGAAGACCGATCGTTCCTCCGCCGCCGAACGGCGTGTCGTGTTTCGTCATACCTGAGACACGGACGTCGAGTTTGTCGGAACCTCTGGCTGTGAGGGTCAGGTTTTTCGCTCCGTACTGCCCCGCGTCGAACTCAGATATTCCCGCTTCCAGCGCGATCTGCGGTTTGGCGGGCGTTCCGGCCACATCGAAGGTTGCGTCGAGAATGCCCTTGAAGCCGCTGTCGGGCCGGATGGATGAAAGGTCGATGCCGCGTAACGAGCCGCCAACGTCGATCGAGGGCGATTTCCCCGCGATATCGACGCGCCCCCGCGCCTGGATCGCGCCGTTGAAAGCGCGCGCGGAAAGGTTTTCAAGCACAATCTCCTTTGCCGTCGCGGTTGCTTTCAGGGCGATGTCGCCCACGTCGTACTGTCCCATGGCACTCACGCGGGGAGAATTGACGGAAAGGTCTGCCTTGGGGGCTGAAACTGTGCCGCCGATGACCGCGGACGCGCTGACGGCGCCGTCAAGCCCCGCATCTGAAAGGCCGGGAAGAATCTGTGAGAGATTGGCAAGCCGCAGAGGCGAGACGCCGACTTTTACGCTCAGCGGCATGGCGCCGCCGAGCCCGACACTTCCTTTGGCGGAGACGACGGAGCCGAGGACGCCTGCCGAGAAGTCAAAAGCGGCTTTTGAAGGGGCTATTTCGAGATCGGCGCCGATCTCGTCCGCCTTGAAACCCTGCCAGGCGACGCGGCCGTTTTTCAGTTTTGCCGTGCCGCCGGGCTTTTGCACGCTGCCCGCAACGTGGATTTCAAGTCCGTCAAAGGCGGCTGAACTCAGGCCAGGAATCCATCGGCGTAGCGTCGAGAAGTCTGCGGCGCCGAGAGAGATGTCGGCTCGGATGGGAACGTCGCTTTGGTTTGTATCGACGCGGGCTGTTCCCTTGAGGGATGAGGAAAAGAGCTTGCCCGAGATGTCCTTCACATCGATGACGCCGCCGGAAAGCGAGACGACAGTCCTGACATCGGCGTCAGGAACGTGCGCGCGCGCCTTTAAACCCAGCGGGAGAGCCGTCGGCGCAAGTTCCGCCTCTCCGTCCAGTTTGAGAGGGATATTCTGATACGCGGCGCTGAGGTCGAACGTACAGACGCATTTTTGGGGGTCGGGCTGTGCGAGCCTGAAACTGTCGAATTTCCAACCTTTCGCGCCTGCCCAGTCGCGGGCCGAGATTTCAAGCGGCAGGATAAAATTCATGATTTCAAGCGGTTTATCATCCGGTTCCTGAGGTTCCGCGGAAGGCGGAAACTCCTTGAGAGCGGCGTCCGCGACGCGTTGTACGGAATTCTCGTCGACGCGCAGGCCGTCAAGCGCAAACCGGAAGGCGACTTTTCTCCGTTCCCAGCTTTTTCTCGGATCGAGCGCGAAAAAAACGTGTGCTGCCGTGACGATTGCCGGGGTCTTCCTGTCTCCGACGCGCAACCCCGTCATCTCATAGCCTTCAAAGATGCTGCCCTTCAAGGAGTCAAAGCCGACGCTGAGGTGCTGAAACCCTGAAAGATACTTTTTCGCTCCCCACGTCATCGCGTCTGTCACGACCGGCCCGCCCCAGATCAGGAACGCCGCCGCTCCCGCCGACAGGGCCGCGAGGACGAGGAGTATCTTGGGAATAAGCAGATAGCGGTGAAGTGGACTTTTCCGCTTCGGATTGTCCGGAAGTTCCGGCGACGGTTTTTCCTGTGCGACTATGGCGGGTCACCTCGATGTCTCGTCGGGAGACGACTGGGCCTTCAGGAGAGCCAGCACCTCTTCCTTCGACTGGACGCCTATGGATCTGGTGGCGACCTTCCCTTCCCTGAATACGACCAGCGTGGGGATGCTGCGAACGCGAAGCGAGGCGGCTATTTCCATCTGCTCATCCACGTTGACCTTGCCGACTTTGAAGCCTTTAGCCTCTGCTGCGATTTCGTCAATGACGGGCGACATCATTCGGCACGGACCGCACCACGGCGCCCATAGGTCGAGCAGGACGGGTTCGGCAGAGTTGAGCACTTCCGAGGAGAAGTTCTCTCCGGTGATAACGACAGGTTTCATCTTTATTGCCTCCAATGTTCAGATTGACGTCGGCGTCATGCCGTGTCAAGCGCGGTGCTAGCGGGCAGACAAGGCCGTTTTTGCGTCAATAAGATATGTCGGTCGCGGGGAGCCCGCAGGGTAAAACCATGATAAGTATATCGGAAAAACGTCGTTTTGTCACAGAAGAATTAAATGAAACAGTGCAAAGGGACCATGAAAGTTATTTTTGTGCTAAAATAACCACGATTGTTTTTTGTTCGTCCGGCTTTGATTTTCAACTCAGTTTGGAGGCATCGCGATGGAACGAAGCGATCTTGGAAAATGCCGCCGCGTGGTCGTCAAAGTCGGCACCAGCACGATCACGCATAAAAACGGAAAGCTCAACATCCGGCGCATGGATCTGCTCTGCCGCGAGCTTGCCGATCTGCACAACGGCGGAAAGGACGTCCTGCTCGTCACCTCGGGCGCCGTCGGTGCCGGCATGGGACGCACCGGCATGACGGAAAAGCCCTCCAGCCTTCCCATCAAGCAGGCTCTTGCCGCCGTGGGGCAGGGGCTGCTGATGCAGATGTACGAGAAACTCTTTTCGGAATACGGGTGCACGGTCGCGCAGATTTTGCTGACGCGAGTCGGTTTCAACGAACGTTCGCGTTATCTCAATCTCTGCAACACCCTGCACGCGCTCGGCGATCTGGGCGTGATTCCTGTCATCAACGAAAACGACACGATCGCCGTCGACGAGCTGAAATTCGGCGATAACGACACGCTCTCGGCGCTCGTCGCCTGCGCCGCGGGGGCAGAACTCCTCGTGATTCTCTCCGACATCGACGGGCTGTACGATGCCGACCCGCGCACACATCCCGATGCAAAGCTGCTTTACGAAGTCAGTTCCGTGTCGCAGAACATACGTGACAACTCGTCGGCGCGCGGCAGCGGCATGTCATCGGGCGGCATGTATACTAAGATCACAGCCGCCGACGTGGTGTTGCCGGCGGGAATACCGATGGTGATCGCTTCCGGATCGGAAGAGAACGTGCTCCACCGCGTGCTGTCGGGAGAACGGATCGGCACGCTGTTCATTCCGCCGGTCGAGCGCCGTCACGCTAGGAAGCAGTGGATCGCGTCCAACAGGCCGTTTGAGTCCGTATCCGTCGACGCGGGCGCGGCTGCGGCGATCGTTGAACGCGGAGGCAGCCTCCTGCCCAAGGGGATTACGTCCGTCAACGGTGATTTCGATGAAGGGCGTCTCATCGCCGTACTCGATCCCGACGGTCGGGAGATCGCCAGGGGGCTGACGAACTATGGCTCGCGCGACCTGAGAGCGATCATGGGGCGCCGCAGCGAAGAGTTCGAGAAAATTCTCGGCTTTCACGATTTCGACGAGGCCATCCACCGTGATAATCTGACCGTGCTCTGACCTTGACGGAGCACAATGTTTGTGTGAACTGAAAAGAGGGTATGAGATGGATATATCGCCTGTTTTACAGGAAATGGGATTGAAGGCGCGGAGCGCTGCCGCCGAACTAGCGCTGGCGGGAACGCGGATAAAGAACTCGGCTCTGTTCGCTATGGCTCGCGAACTGCGGGCCCACGCGGCGGAAGTTCTTGAAGCGAACCGTCTTGACGTGGCATCCGCTCAGAGCGACGGCCTCGGCGCGGCGCTGATTCAGCGTCTGACGCTTGACGAAAAACAGGTTGAAGCGATGGCGCGCGGCATAGAGGAGATCGCAGCTCTGCCGGATCCCGTGGGGCGCGGCGTGAGCCGTCATATCAGCCCCGAAGGGCTGGACATCGAGCAGGTGCGCGTCCCTCTGGGCGTGGTCGGTATCATCTACGAGTCGCGTCCCAACGTGACAGCCGACACAGCCGCCCTCTGCCTCAAATCCGGAAACGCCGTGATCCTGCGCGGCGGTAGCGAGGCGGTGAATTCCAACCGTATCATCGCTAAAATCCTGACGGAAGCCGCTCTGTCGGAAGGGATCCCCGAAGGGTGCATCCAACTTCTCGATCTGACGGGGCGCGAGTTTACTACGGCTCTGATGCGGCTTGATTCTCTCGACGTGCTGATTCCGCGCGGAGGTCGCGGCCTGAAAGAGGCTGTTCGCCGTAACTGCACAGTGCCGTACATCATGACGGGCGACGGCGTGTGTCACATCTATTTCGCTCCGTCCGCCGATCCCGACATCAGCGTCCCCATCGCCGTCAACGCTAAGTGCCAGCGCCCTTCGGCCTGCAATGCCGTCGAGACGCTCCTGTTTCACAGGGACTGCGCGGATCGTCTTCTGCCCGTTGTCTGCGGCGCGCTCAAAGCGCACGGCGTTGAACTGCGCGGCGACGAAAACGCCCGCGGGCTGTTCGACATGAAGGAAGCGGCTGAAGAGGACTGGGGCATGGAATACCTGGACCTGATCGTCTCTGTGAAGGTTGTCTCCTCGCTCGACGATGCGCTCGCCCACATCGCGAAATACGGAACGAAGCATTCCGAGAGCATCATCACGAACGACTACGCCGAGGCGGAACGCTTCCTGAACGCCGTCGACGCGGCCGCCGTGTACGTAAACGCGTCGACGCGCTTCACCGACGGCGGTGTCTTCGGCCTTGGCGCCGAGATGGGCATCAGCACGCAGAAACTCCACGCTCGCGGCCCGATGGGGATCGAACATCTCACGAGCACGAAGTACAGGATACGCGGCGCGGGACAGGTGCGCCGCTGAGAGGCGCGCCGCGTCTTTTTGGACGGGAACGGCGAAAAAGGTCGCGTAGGGCCGAAAGCGCGAACTCGGCATGAGCGTTTCCGTGCTGGTCGCATGCAACATCGGCGCGGGGGGCGTCCGCGCCGGCCTGAAGGCCCTTTCGTCACGGCGTACCGTTATGTGCTGTGCTCTCGGCTTCGCTGACTGTCCGTTCGTCCGCGCCGCGGATCGTGGGCGCGTTCGTCATTGTTCATACCACGGCGGTCGGCAGGGTGCCGGTTCTCTTTGTGCTCACACGATTGACGGGAATGATCCTGAAAGACATCGAGGTCACGGTTCGGCGGGACCGCTCTTAACGCGGCATGTCCCTAAGCGCGTCATCTTATCCGTCGTAGAACTGTTTTGTAGATGAAACGCTGTTGGGGACGCCTCTTCCGAGGCACGGTCTTGCTAGGCGCAGGGAGACTTTATTTGGAAAAAAGTATCATTGACGGCCCATAGAAAATCTTGTATCATTCTTATACAATATATCGCGCGGGGAAAAGGTCATTTTCCCCTTACAAGGAGGTCATGTGAAGAATGAAAAAGTTCAGAGTCGCGCTGGCGGGAGCGATCGCCTTGGCGGTCGTATATGCGTGCGGCGGGATGGTTTGCGCGGGGCGCGC
>CAZFNC010000022.1:0-23665 GCA_964520485.1 uncultured Synergistaceae bacterium
CGATGAAAGGAGAAAGTCCAAAGATGAATCAGTCACGAATTGACAAAATCATGGCGCGCATGAAAGACGCCGGATTGTCGCAGGCGCTGCTCAGCGACCCCTTTTCGCTGACGTATCTGACCGGCGACCGCTTCAACCCGGGCGAGAGGTTTCTTGCTCTGCTGCTGCGCGAAGGGCAAAGACCCGCGTTGTTTTTGAACAGACTGTTCGCCGCGCCGCACGTGGAGGAGGAAAGCATTGTCCCCTACGACGACGCCGAGCGCGGCGCGCTGAAGGTACTGCGATATATCGACAGGGGCGCGCCTCTTGGCATCGACAAATGTCTTCCCGCCGAGTTTCTTCTCGAGCTTCAGGAACATCACGCCGCCTCTGCGTATGTGAACGTCTCGCCCTGCGTGGACCGTGTGCGCGCGCAGAAGGACGCGGACGAGATCGCGCGCATGGTGTACGCGTCGAAGATGAACGACGAGGCGATGCGGCGCATCAAGGCCGAGGTGCGCGAGGGGGTGACGGAGATCGAGCTGTCCGACAGACTGAGCCGTATCTACCGTGAACTGGGCGCCGAACGGCTTTCGTTCTCGTCCATTGTCAGTTTTGGCGCCAACGCCGCGGATCCGCACCACTCGCCCGATAAGACTGTGCTCGCGGAGGGCGACTGCGTTCTGTTCGACATCGGCGGCGTGTGGAACGGCTACTGCTCGGACATGACGCGCACGTACTATTTCAGAAAGGTTTCGCAGCGCGACCGCGAGTTGTATGAGATCGTCAGGCGCGCCAATCTGGAGGCTGAAGCGTTTATAGCACCGGGCGTGAGGTTCTGCGACATCGACGCGAAAGCCCGCGCCGTGATCGAGGAGGCCGGGTACGGGCCTCATTTCACGCACCGGCTCGGGCACTCTATAGGCCAGCAGGGGCACGAGTGGGGCGACGTGGGAAGCGTCAACGCCGAAACGGTCAGGCCGGGCAACGTTTTCTCGTGCGAACCGGGCATTTACCTGCCGGGCGAGACGGGCGTACGCATCGAGGATCTCTGTCTGGTCACCGAGGACGGCGTGCAAATCCTCAACAGCGTCTCCAAAGAACTGGAAATCCTGCCTTAGAAGGGGAGCGCCGGTCGGGGCCGGCACGCGGCGGGAAACTTTTGGAAATTATTTTTAGGCGTTTTTTCTTTTTTCACTTGTCTTTAGAACAGAATGCGCCTATAATAAATAAGCTTTAGTGTTTGTCAGATTTTCCGCAACAACTTTCAAGGAGGTTTGTGTGATGGTATCGTTTTTCTTCTGGGTACTGCTGCTCGTCGTTCTGGGAGCGGGTGTACTGGCGCTGGGCTTCGCCCTGCTGAATTACAGAGAGGTTCAGAAGATCGAGATCGACGCCGAGTACAGCAAAGTCGCTGAGCTGTCGGAGACGATACACGGGGGCGCGATGGCGTTCCTGAACAGCGAATACAAGTGGCTCGCTCCGTTCGTCGTGGTCGTCGGCGCGCTGCTGTGCACTGTTCTCAGCATCTCTTCCGGCGTCTGTTTCGTCTTCGGCGCCGTGTGCAGCGCTCTGACTGGCTATTTTGGCATGATGGTGGCGACGCGCTCCAACGGCCGTACCACGTTCTGTGCCACCAAATCGATGAACGACGCTCTCGGCGTCGCGTTTCGCGGCGGCTCCGTCATGGGAATGACGGTGGTCGGAGTCGGTCTTATCGGCGTGGTTGTCTCCTACGCGCTGTTCCGCGACGCGGCGGTCATCACCAGCTTCGGTCTCGGAGCTTCCTCGATCGCTCTGTTTGCCCGTGTGGGCGGCGGCATCTACACAAAGGCCGCCGACGTCGGCGCCGACCTTGTGGGCAAGGTCGAAGCCGGCATTCCCGAGGACGACCCCCGCAACCCTGCCACGATCGCCGACAACGTGGGCGACAACGTCGGTGACATCGCTGGCATGGGCGCCGACCTGTTCGAGTCGTACGTCAACTCCATCATCGCCGCCATGGCTGTGGGCGCTGTCGCTGTCATGGGCGGCGAGGAACTCGGCCTGATGGGCGTGCTCTATCCTCTGGCGCTGGCGGCGCTCGGGATCGCCGCTGCTATCGTGGGCGCATACTGCGTCACCGGTTCGCTCGCTGAGGAATCTGACGGTGTTCTGGCTCAGAAGGCTGCCGAACTGCTCGGCCGCTTCATCACCAATAAGAAGACCGGCGTCGCCGACCCCGCTAAAGCGCTCAGCTTCGGCACATACATCACCGGTCTCATCGAGATCGCCGGTTCGCTCATCCTCTCGATCGTACTGCTCCAGAGTCTGAGCATCTTCTTCGCCGTCGTCTCCGGCGTCGTGGCCGGCGTGGCCATCGGCGCCGTCACCGAGTTCTACACCTCCGCCGACTACAAGCCCGTCCGGAAGCTGGCCGGTACGACCGAGACGGGCGCAGCCACCGTCATCTTGGGCGGCATATCGCTGGGCATGACGTCGACGGTCGTCCCAGTCCTCCTGATCTGTGTTGCGACGCTCGTGAGCTATTTCTTCAGCGGGCTCTACGGCGTGGCCTGCTCCGCCGTCGGCATGCTGTCCATTACCGGCATGAGCCTCAGCGTAGACGCCTACGGCCCCATCTCCGACAACGCGGGCGGCATCGCCGAGATGTCCGAACTGCCCGAGGACGTGCGCAGCATCACCGATAAGCTCGACGCCGTTGGCAACACCACCGCGGCCATGGGCAAGGGCCTCGCCATCGGTTCGGCCGCCCTTACCGCTCTGTCGCTGTTCTCCGCGTACGCTCAGTCGGCCAAGCTGGCGTCGATCGACCTGTGCAATCCTCACGTCATGGTCGGCCTGTTCATCGGCGGGATGCTGCCGTTCCTGTTCAGCGCGCAGACGATCTCTGCCGTCCAGGAAGCGGCGACCGAGATGGTCAAGGAAGTGCGCCGTCAGTTCAGGGAGCATCCCGGTATCATGGACTTTACGGAGAAACCCGATTACAAGAGGTGCGTCGCCATCTCCACCAACGCTTCTCTGAAGAAGATGATCCTGCCCGGTGTGTTGGCGATCGTCGTGCCGGTCGTCGTCGGCTTCGTGCTTGACGCGCAGGCTCTGGGCGGGATGCTCGGCGGAGCGATCGTCACCGGCGTCATGCTGGCCGTTTACATGAGCAACGCGGGCGGAGCCTGGGACAACGCCAAGAAATACATCGAGTCCGGCGTCTATGGCGGCAAGGGCTCCGAGAACCATAAGGCGGCCGTCGTGGGCGACACCGTCGGCGATCCTTTCAAGGACACGGCCGGCCCCAGCCTCAACATCCTCATCAAGCTGATGACCGTCGTCGCTCTCGTCATCGCTCCGCTTATCGTCAGATAGGGCGCGGGGCTGAAAGGTTTTCAAAGGCAGCGGAGGGGGCCGTAAAGCTCTCTCCGCTTTTTTCGTCTGCCCGCGCGCAGGGGAGGTGGAACTCCGATGCCCGACGAGATCGTCGCGAAGATCAAGGACGCCGTCGACATCGTCGAACTGATCGGCGAATCCGTGCGGCTGGAGCGAAAGGGGCGCAACTACAGCGGTCTCTGTCCGTTCCACAGCGAGAAGACGCCGTCGTTCATGGTCTCGCCCGACAGACAGACGTGGCATTGTTTTGGCTGCGGCAAGGGCGGGGATGTGTTCTCGTTCATCATGGAGAAAGAAGGACTGAGCTTTCCGGAGGCGCTGGCCGAGCTGGCCCGCCGCGCGGGCATCGCGCTGCCGAAAAGGCACGGTGTCTCACAGACCGCCGATCTCTACGAGGTCATGGAGATGGCCGTGGAGTTCTACCGCGCGCAGTTGAAAGGTTCCGGCGGCGCTGTCGGGCGCGGTTATCTCGCGCGCCGGAACATCACGATGGACGATGCCGTCGCGTTCGAACTGGGCTGGGCTCCCGCTTCGTGGCAGGAACTGAACGACGCGCTGCGCCGCAGGGGCGTGAGTCAGGATCAGATGCTCCGGTGCGGGCTGGTCACACGCGGGGATCGCGGCTGCTATGACCGTTTCCGCGGGCGGGTGATGTTCCCCATCCGTAACGTTTCGGGCCGTTGTATCGCTCTCGGCGGGCGCATCGTTGACGGCGACGGCGCCAAGTATCTGAACAGTCCCGAAGGACCTCTCTACAGCAAGAAAGACAATCTCTATCTGCTCGACAAGGCGAAAGGCGCCATTCGCGAAAAGGGGCGATCCATTCTCGTCGAGGGGTACATGGACGCCGTGAGGCTGCACATGCACGGGCATAAGGAGACTGTCGCGTCGCTCGGAACCTCGCTGACGGAGGAGCAGGCGTCGCTGCTGCGGCGCTTCAGCAGCCGCTGCTACATCTGTTACGACGCCGACGCCGCCGGTCAGAGCGCCACGCTTCGCGGCATGTACGTGCTTCAGAGGGCGGGGTTGCAGGTATACGTGGTGCGTTTCCCCGGCGGAAAGGATCCCGACGAAATGCTACAGACCGAGGGCGGACAGGAGCTTTTCGACGAGTCTCTCGAGACTGCGAAGCCGCTCGTGCTCTACCACATCGGCCTCTATCAGGACGACGTTAAGACAGATGGGCAGGCGAAAGCTGCTTCGGGACTCCTTGAAAGCATGGCGCAGCTTCCGGCGGTGGAACTGGCGCCTTATATGCAGGAGATAGGGCACGCTGTAGGGCTGCCCGATTATCAGCTGGCGTACGAGCTGAACCGGCTGCGCAGGGGGCGGGGTGTCACGCCGCGGAAGAACGAGCGCGGTGACGGGAACGGCCTGCCCGAGGGCGGAAACGACGAGGAGGATTCGCCGCGACCCTGCGATCCGGCGGAGACGGGTCTTCTCTACCTGCTGTGGTCGTCGAGCAGGCTGCGGCTGGCCGTGAACGTCTCGGACGTTCTGCGGCTCTTTCGTGATCCGCGGCTTCAAGAGGCCGCGGCGGCGCTCCTGACGGGCGAGTCTCCCGATTCGCTTGAACAACGCTGGCTGGAGCTGGGCGAGCGCTTTCCTCTTTCCGCCATCGCGGCGGGAGGAGCGTTTTGCGACACGCTCGGCGGCGACGAACGGCAGCGCTGGACTCTGCTTTCGCAGGATCTGTTGCGGCGCGGCAAACGGAACCGCTATGCCGAACTGAAAGACAAGATGTTTCGCGGCGAGGCCGCGCCCGAGGAGATGGCGGAGTACGCCGCGCTGGCGTCGGAGTTGAAACGTGGCAGGGACACCCGCGGTTCCGCCGTCCGTCGGGATTTTCGCTGAAAATTTTTTTTGCTTGTGAAAAAAACGTATTTTTTGGGAAAATTCCTGCTATAATAAGCTGACAGGGCTTTTCAAAAGGGGTGGAGACGATGATACGCCTTGACAAGTTCCTCAAGCTCTCACAGCTTGTGAAGCGCCGTACTGTGGCGCAGGAAATGATCGAGGTGGGCGCGGTTCGCGTGGGGGGGCGCAGGGTTAAGCCGTCAAGCGACGTGAGGACGGGGGACGTGGTCGAAGTCGCTTTTCCTCGCCGCGTGATCACCGCCGTCGTGCTCGTCGACGACGAGGTAACGCTGCGGCGGCGCGGCACGGTCGCCTGTGAAATCCGCGGCGAACGTCGTGTTGAGCCGGACGAAAATCCCTGGGGCGATGAGAACGGCCGGGGTAGGCCCGAGCCGAAAATTTGAGAGGAGCGAGATTGAAATGAGCGCTATCATTGGCATTCACGCACGGGAAATTCTTGATTCGCGCGGCAATCCTACCGTTGAAGTCGAAGTCGGACTTGAGACCGGAGAAATTGCTCGCGCAGGGGTGCCTTCAGGAGCTTCCACTGGAACTTTCGAGGCCGTTGAGCTTCGCGACGGCGGCGCGCGTTACGGCGGCAAGGGCGTGCAAAACGCCGTGAAAAACGTCAACGACGTGATCGCCCCCGAGGTCTGCGGCATGGACGCCGACGACCTGCGCGCCATCGACGCGTCGATGATCGCTCTTGACGGCACTCCCAATAAGGGCAAACTGGGGGCCAACGCCATTCTTGGCGTCTCCATGGCTGTCGTCCGCGCGGCCGCGATGAGCCACGACATGCCGCTGTGGAACTACGTCGGCGGTTTGTCCAAAAAGACGCTGCCCACGCCGATGATGAACGTGATCAACGGCGGCGCGCACGCCGATAACAACCTCGACATTCAGGAGTTCATGATCGTGCCGCACGGCGCGCCTACGTTCGCCGAGGCGCTGAGAATGGGCGCCGAGACTTATCACGCTCTCAAGAAGCTGCTCGTCAAGGACGGTTTCTCCACGGGACTGGGCGACGAGGGCGGTTTCGCTCCCAACTTTTCCAGCAACCGCATGGGCTTTGAGTATCTCGTGAAGGCCATCTCTGCCGCCGGTTACGAGCCCGGCAAACAGATCTCGATCGCCTGCGACGTGGCCGTGTCCGAACTCTTCAAGGACGGCAAGTACGTTTTCGAAGGTGAAGGCCGCGAGTTCACCCCGGCCGAACTGGCGGATTATTACGCCGCTCTGTGCGCCGATTTCCCGATCGTCTCCATCGAAGACGGCATGAACGAAGAGGATTGGGACGGCTGGAAACTTCTCACAGGAAAGATCGGCGGGAAGGTTCAGCTCGTCGGCGACGATCTTTTCGTCACAAACCCCGGGCGTCTCGCCAAGGGCATTGAGATCGGCGCGGGCAACTCCATCCTTATCAAGCTGAACCAGATCGGCAGCGTCTCCGAGACGCTCGACGTGATCGGCATGGCGCGCGACGCGGGTTACAGCTGGGTCGTCTCGCACCGTTCGGGCGAGACCGATGACAGCTTCATCTCCGACCTCGCCGTGGCAACCGCCGCCGGACAGATCAAGACCGGCGCTCCCGCCCGCATGGATCGCATCGCCAAGTACAATCAGCTGCTTCGCATCGAAGAGGCTCTTGACCGTCAGGCTGTCTACGCAGGACTTTCCACATTCCGCTGCGGCAAATAGCGTGATCGGAATGGGTTCGCCGATCCCTTCCAAGAAGGAACAGATCACCGATCCCACTGTGGGGCGTCTCGTCGCGTACCGTCGTCTGCTCATGCGGCTGGTGGACGAAAAAGTTCCCGTTGTGTCGTCTAGGGAGATCGGCGGATTGCTCAGTCTCAAACCCAGCCAGGTTCGCAAGGATCTGTCCTATCTGGGCGAGTTCGGCAAGCGCGGAGTCGGTTACGATGTGTCGCGTCTGCTCGAAGATCTGGCCGGAATCCTCGCCCCGTTTGAGATGTGGCACATCGGTCTGGTCGGTATCGGACATCTCGGCGAAGCCCTGCTCAATCACCGTTCTTTCCTCGGCGAGAACTACGAGGTGGCGGCGGTGTTCGACAACAACCCTGCCAAGGTCGGGCGCGAGTACAACGGCAAAATCTGCCGTCACATTGACGATTTGCCGAGAGTGGCCGCCGAGAAGAACATTTCAGTTCTGATCCTCACCGTTCCCGATTCCGCCGCGCAGGAAGTCCTCGACGTGGCCGTGAAGGCTGGGTGCATTGGAGGCGTGCTGAACTTTTCCGCCGCCGTGCTGACGGCGCCGCCGCGCGTCCAGATCCGTGACGTGGATATCTTCGTCGAACTGGAAAAACTTCTGTTCCGTCTTAAAGCGACGGAACAGAAGAGAAAGGAACGTCCCTGTTCCTTTCCAGTGGGCTGACGAAGCGCTGTGTCTTTCGCGAGATGCCGTTGCTTGTGCGCGCTCACCCAAAAATTTTTTCAGGAGGTTCTTTATCATGAAAGCGACTTTGTTCGCGTCTCTATTCGCCGTTGCTTCCGCTTCCCCTGTTTTCGCTGCGCCGGCCGCCCCTGCGGGAGCGCCCGCAGGGGGGAGCGCGCTGGGCGCTTTCTTCCCGCTGATCATCTTCGTCGTCATATTCTACTTCTTCATTCTCCGTCCTCAGAAGAAACGTCAGAAGACGCACGACAACCTTGTCAACAGTCTGACCCGCGGCGACAAGGTCATCACGGCGGGAGGGTTCTTCGGGATCATCCGTGACGTGAAGGAAGACAGCGTCATCATCGAGATCGCGGAAGGCGTGCCCGCGCGCGTGCTCAAGGGATCGATCAGTTCAAAGATTAACGTCGAAACCCCTAAACCCGCGCCCAAGGCCGAAGAGTCAAAGGCCAAGGTTGAAGAGCCCAAGGCCAAGGCCGTGGAACCGAAGCCCAAGGCCGAGGAAAACAAGGTTCAGGACGAAGAGCCTAAGCTCGCGGAGACCCCCGAGGCAGGCGAGAAGGCGGAAGAGAAGTAACAGGACGGGCTTACAGAGGCGGATGGCGTTTTCCCGTCCGCCTCTTTTTGCGCGTTTTCTGCGAATTGTGTTTTAGGAGGAATCCATATGTTGAGAAAGGATCGCTGGCGGCTGATCGTGATGGTTGCCGTCATCGCAGTTTCCGCGTTCGTCGTGCTGAGCGGGAGCATCAACCTCGGTCTCGACCTGCGCGGCGGAGCGCACATCGTGCTCCAGGCGACGGGGACGGCCGACGCGCCGGTCACTCCCGATACGCTTGACCGACTGCGGACCGTGCTGGAAAAACGCGTCAACCAGTACGGTCTCACCGAGCCGACTCTTCAGAAGCAGGGGAACGATCGCATGATCGTCGATCTGCCGGGGGTTGAGGATCCGCAGGCCGCGCTGCGCCTGATCGGCAAGACGGCGCTGCTCGAGTTCCGCAGGGTTTCGCGCACGCTCTATCAGGCGGGGGCGCTGCCGCCGCGGGCCGAGCGCAAAAACTACGACAGCGACGAGGAGTTCAACGCCGCCGTCGAGCGCTGGAACGCTTTCAAGGAGCAGCAGGACAGGAGCAAGGCGGAAGCCGCCGAAGAGTTGAAGAACTTCAAGGGCGAGGACGGCCAGGTCGCCGCGAGCGACGATTCCGGTTCGGTCTTCCTGCTTGACAAGGTTCTGCTCACGGGCAACGAGTTGAGCAACGCCCGTCAGGATCACGATCAGCTTGGTCGTCCCGCCGTCTCCATCGAGTTCAACAGCGAGGGGGCGAAGCTTTTTGACGAGGCCACTGCCGCCACGGTCGGGCAGAGGCTGGCCATGGTGCTTGACGGCGCCGTCATCTCCGCGCCGAACGTCAACGAGCGCATCTCGGGCGGCAGAGCCATCATCACGGGCAGTTTCACGCCCGATGAGGCGCGCAACTTGGCGATCATGCTGCGTGCCGGCGCGCTGCCCGTCAACGTGTCCATTCTCGAGAACCGTTCCGTCGGCCCGTCGCTGGGAGCTGACTCCATCAGCGCCGGTATGTACGCGGGCGCCGTCGGCCTGGCGGCCGTGTTCCTGTTCATGGTCGTCTACTACCGTCTCTGGGGTCTCACGGCCGACATTTCTCTGTGCTGCACGATGCTTGTGCTCTTCGCGCTGCTGGTCGCGTTCCGCGCAACTCTGACGATGCCCGGCATCGCGGGTATCATCCTCACGATCGGCATGGCCGTTGACAGCAACATTCTCATCTTCGAGCGCATCAGGGAGGAAATGGCCGCCGGCAAAACGCCGAACGCGGCGCTGACTTCCGGTTTTGGCAACGCACTCACAGCCATTCTTGATTCCAACATCACCACGGTGATCGCCGCGGCCGTGCTGTACTACTTCGGCAGCGGACCTCTGCGCGGCTTCGCTATGACGCTGACGCTCGGCATCGTCGCCAGCCTCTTCAGCGCTCTCGTCGTCAACCGCGTGCTGCTCCAGATCATGGTGAACTATGGCAGCAAGACGTTCCGCGTCGCGCGCAGCTAAGGGGTGGAGAACATGAAAGCGAATTTTCATTTTATGCGTCACTACAAGGCACTGCTCGCCTTTGCCGGAGCGATGGTGCTGGCCAGCGTCCTGCTGGTGATCGTGCGAGGTTTTAACTACAGCATCGACTTTACCGGCGGCAACATGCTCCAGCTCGAGTTTCCCGAAAAGGTTGAAGTCGGACAGGTGCGCGAAGCCATGAGCAAAGCCGGTTACGGGACGGCGGTCATTCAGTCGTACAGCGACACGGGCGTAATCATTCGTATGCAGGGAAGTCACGAACTGTCGCCCAACGATCTGCGCGACAAGATCGTCTCCGCTGTAGACGCGCTCCACTCCGGCTCCGTCAAGCTGATCAACTTTGAGATGGTCGGCCCCACAGTCGGCAGCGAACTGCGAAGGCAGGCTGTGCTCGCCTCGGCGATCGCGCTTGTCGGCATCCTGCTCTACATCACGTGGCGTTTCCGCTTCCGTTTCGCGCTCGTTAGCGTGCTGGCGCTCGTGCACGACACGCTGCTCACGCTGGGCCTGTTCAGCCTGATCCGGCAGGAAGTGGGCATGACGTTCATCGCCGCCATTCTCACGACGATCGGGTACTCGCTGAACAACACGATCGTCATTCTCGACCGCGTGCGCGAGAACTGGCAGAAGCTGGCGAAAATCGGCATGGAGCGGCTGCTCGACGACTCCATCAATCAGACGCTGGCGCGCACCGTCAACACGTCGCTCACCACGTTCCTGCCCGTGCTGGCGTTCTACGTGTGGGGCGGGCCCGTGCTGGCGGGGTTTTCGCTGGCGATCATGTGCGGCATCATCGTGGGCGGTTTCAGCTCCGCCTGCGTCACTACGTCGATCCTGTACGCCTGGCAGCTGAAAGCGCCTGAAAGGTAGCGATTCCGGTACAAAAAAGTCACCCCCGTGTCCCGCGCGGACAGGGGGTGATTTTTTGTTAGGGGCGCGGGCT
Organism: uncultured Synergistaceae bacterium; assembly: GCA_964520485.1. Taxonomy (GTDB): domain Bacteria; phylum Synergistota; class Synergistia; order Synergistales; family Dethiosulfovibrionaceae; genus Pyramidobacter. Next base: position 10,675 of record CAZFNC010000022.1, read on the forward strand.
GGGTTTAGAGCGCGCCGCCCGCTTTCAGCCAGGGTTCGATTTTGCTTTCGATGTTGGCGAGCAGCCCCGTGCCGACTTTGGCGTTGGGAAGCAGCGAGCGCAGGCGCTCTTCGGCGGCTTTGATCGTGCTTGTGCCGCTCGTGGCAAACGGCAGCACCGTCACGCCGTCGAGCCTGACTGACTGAACAAAAGTGTCAATGGGCATCGGTTCGACGTACCACCAGATGGGGAATCCGATCAGGACGATGTCGTAGTTGCTCGTGTCGGGCAGGGGACCGACGATCGCGGGACGCGCGTCGGTTTCCTTTTCGACCTTGGCGACCTCGCCGGCTTCCTTGTAGGTGTCGGGATAGTCTTTTTCCGGTACGATCTCGAAGATGTCGCCGCCCGCCATGTCGTGGATGGCGCGCGCCACGCGGCGCGTGTTTCCGCCCCATGAGAAGTAGACTGTGAGGATTTTTTTGCCATTTTTGGCCGTCTGTCCGAGTATGTTCTTTTCCGCGGCCGCGGCGACGCGCGTGCGCGACATGTTCAGCAGTCCCATCACCGTGTCGCGTTTGTACCAGGCCGCGCAGGCGGCGGCTATCAGGAGGATCGCGAGAGCCGTGAGGAATTTTTTCACCGTATTTCACCTCGTTTGAAAGTTTGCGCTTAGCGCACCCTTACTCTACCATGGTGAGGTCGTTTCCGCAAGGGGAAAACCCGCCCGAGGAAGAATTGTCCGGCGGCCCTGTCGGAAAGTTCGGCGTGTTGCGCCCTTGCGGCGTTTTTTTCTGGTACAATGGTATGGTCTCAGCGGCTGAAAAAAAGGAGGAAGACAGCGGTGAGGATTCGCGCGATGGAGGCGCGGGATTTTCCGGCGTGCGAGGCGGAACCGCGACTGGCGTTTGTGGCGGCAGGGGACGTCCCCGAGGGGTTTGTGATGTGCGCGAAGGGGCTGCTTACACGGCCGTGCGGTTCGGTGACGGAACCTCTGTGTGTGGCCGCTGGCGCTGCTTCCTCGCTTTCAAAGGCGGGGAGTCGGCAGCGCGCTGATGACGCGCGTGCTTGACGCCGCGCGTGGTCTGGGCTATGAGTCGGCGGTGCTGTTGGGTTCCGCCGGATACTACTCGCGTTTTGGCTTTGTGTCGGCGGCCCGCCACGGCATATTCCTTTTCGGGCACAGCCCTACGGAGAATCTGCCGTATTTTCTGTCGCGCGAGCTCACCGATGAGCCCTAATCGTGGTACGGTGGATTTTTTGAGTTCCCCGCGATCTGCGACGTGAGCGGGAGTGAAGCGAAAACGTTTGACGCCGAAAAACGTGTCTGATGAACACGACAAGGTCGCGGGGCGGCGATTTTTTCCGGTGTCCCGTCTTTGGCCGACGTGCGGCGCGGGCAACGGCGTAAGGATTTTGACACAAAGGAGGTTATGCGCGATGAGCGAAAAGAAAAAAGTTCTTGTCACGATGATACCGGCGACCGAGGCGCACCTTGCGAAGCTGAGGGAAGCGGCGGGAGACGGCTGCGAGGTGATCTTCAGGCAGGATCAGACGAAATTGACGGATGACGACGTGCGCGACGTGAGCGCGATTGTGGGCAACATATCTCCTTCCATGCTGCGGGGGTGCGAACGGCTCGAACTGCTTCAGCTGAACACGGCGGGAGCCGATCCTTATGCACAACAGGGCATGATGCCGGAGGGCGCGCGGCTGACGTGCGCGAGCGGGGCGTACGGTCTTACGGTGTCGGAACACATGCTGGCGATGACGTTTTCGCTCGTGCGGCATTTTGAGCAATACGCACGGCGGCAGGCGAACCGCGACTGGCGCGGCTGTGGGAACATCATTTCCGTGGAGGGCGCGACTGTCTTGCTGATGGGGCTCGGCGACATCGGCAGAATGTACGCTCGCAAGGTGCACGCCCTAGGCGCGCACGTCCTCGGGTTGCGCCGTCATCTGGGGGACAAACCGGAATATCTGGACGAACTCCACACCATGGACGATCTCGACGATCTCCTGCCGCGCGCCGACATTGTCGTCATGGTGCTTCCGGGCGGGGAGGCGACGCATCATCTGATGGACGAACGCCGTTTGCGCCTGATGAAGCGCGGAGCGTACCTCATTAACACAGGACGCGGTAACGCGATCGATCCCGAGGCGCTCAAAAAAGTACTGCGCGAGCGTCTCCTCGGCGGTGTCGCGCTGGACGTGACGGAACCAGAGCCGCTTCCGGCGGACGACGACTTGTGGAACTTTGACAACGTGCTGATCACGCCGCACGTGGCAGGCTGGTTCTTCCTGTCAAAGACGGTGGATCGCATCGTCGAGATCGCGGCGCAGAACCTGCGCGCCTGGACGACGGGCGGTCCGCTCGTTCGCGAAATCGACGTGAAAAGAGGGTATTGAAACTCGCAGAAAAACAAAGTCAGCCGAACAGAATGTGTGAAAGAAAAACGCCCGCAGATGCGGGCGTTTTTCTGCGCTATTTGGCTGTGAAGAGAATGAGAGCGATGAACTCAAGCGGCTCGGAACCGCTGTTTTCGATGCCGTGCGTCTCGCCGTCGGGACAGTGCATCACGTCGCCCGGGCCGACGTCAAGCCAGACGCCGTTATCGTTGTAGCGGCCCGTGCCTCTGATCACGTAATAGGTCTCGCTGTCGCCGTCGTGGGGGTGGACGCCGATGGAACAGCCGGGAGGCAGGACGGTGCAGCTGAACTTGCGCCCGTGCGGAGCCAGCTCTTCGGCGGTGCGGATCTCGCGCGAGATCATCTCGCCGTTGCCGCCCTTAAAGCCCACGGTGACGGTAGACTGGATATCGGAAGCCTTGTGAATCATGTGGATCGTCTCCTTTTATTTATGATGAAAAATCTGCAAAAGTTGAGCGCGTTGTCTGACGGCCCGAAAAGGGCCGCGTCGTCCGCGTTGAGGCGGGAGACACGGCGGCGCGTGGACTTATGTCTGCTGTCTAACGGGTCTCGCGCGAGTCGATGTCGATACCGTTTTCGCGCAGGATTCCCCATACCATCTCCAGCGTCCCCGCGATCAGGCTGGGACATGTGTATCGGCGCAGCTTATCGTCGCCGTGGACGAGGTCGTCGCACTGCGTGCTCTTCCAGTAAGCGCGGAATGTCTCCGTCAGCGCGTCGGCGAGCGGCTTTTGGCGCAAGTCGCGGGGAGACGCGGGCGTTCCGCGGCCGATGTAAAGTCCGATCAGAGCCTCGCCGCCCGCTAGCGCACCGCACACCCCGGCGCACGCGCCGCCGCAGAAGCCTGCCATAGCGCGCAGCAGATCGGGATTGTTGATGCCAAGCCGTTTCATGCCGATGGCCAGCACGGTCTGCGAGCAGCAGAAGTTGCCTTTACGGTGCAGTTCGCTCACCGTCGCGTCAAGCCGTTCAAGCCACGGATCGGTGGCGCCGGAGTTTTCGGCAGGGCAGCTTTGGGAGCACGCAGCACAGTTTTTCGAGCATTCTGTCATGGTTTTCACCTCCCGGTTTCGCGAAAATAATTTATAATAAAATTATACACTACGAAAGGCCCGCGCGCGAACCTTTTTTCCGCTCGCGCGGCGATTTTGAAAGGGGACGTGCCCATGCCATATTTCGGCTGTCATCTGTCGGTGTCCGGAGGGTTTAAAAAGATGGGAGAGGATGCCTTGAGCATCGGCGCCACGACGTTCGCGTACTTTACGCGCAACCCGCGCGGAGGGCGTGTGAAGTCTCCCGCTCCCGAGGATGTGACGGGGCTCAGGAAGATCATGAGCGAGCACGGCTTCGGCCCCTTGGTGGCGCACGGTCCCTACACGCTTAACCCGTGTTCCGCGGACGCGAAGGTGCGCGACTTCGCGCTCATGGCGATGAGAGAAGATCTGGCGCGCATGGACGAACTGCTTCCCGGTAACTTCTACAACTTCCATCCGGGGAGTCACGTCGGCCAAGGATACAAAAAGGGGATCGACCTGATCGTCGACGCGCTGGACGATATTCTGCCCTGCGTCAGGAGCACGACCGTGCTGCTCGAGGGCATGTCGGGCAAGGGCACCGAGGTGGGAGGAGAGTTTGAGCATCTGGCCGAGATCATCTCCCGCGTCAACTGCCCAGAGAAGGTCGGCGTGTGCCTCGATACCTGCCACATCTACTCGGCGGGGTACGACATCGCGGGCGACCTCGACGGCGTGCTGGAAGAATTTGACAGGGTCGTGGGGCTCGGGCGGCTTAAAGCGTTGCACCTTAACGACAGCATGACGCCGTTCGCTAGCCGCAAAGACCGACACGAAAAGATCGGCCGCGGCACGCTGGGCGCGGAAACGTTCGCGCGTATCGTTCGCCACGGAGCTTTGCGCAATCTCCCAATGGTCCTCGAGACGCCGCAGGAGTCTCTGAGCGGATGGGCTGACGAGATCGCCTTGCTGAAGGGCTGGGCGGAGACGCAGGCGGGAAAGTAGGGAGAAATTTTATTCATCAGGAAAAGTTAATTTCTTTCAACGCAAAAAAATGGGTTGGGGGCGTCTTTCATGACCGACAAGGAACTTCTGTACATCAAAACCGTTGCCGAGAAGCGTAACGTCACCCGCGCGGCGGAGGCGCTTCACATCGCCCAACCGTCCCTAACGCAGACGCTCAGGCGCGTGGAAGGGCGACTGGGCTGCGAGCTTTTTTCGCGCGGCAGGAACGGCGTTGAACTGACCGAGGCGGGGCGGGTCGTCTATGAAGCCGCGTGCGAGGTGCTCCGCGTTTACGACGCTGCGCTGAAACGGGTCGACTCCCTGCGCCGGCAGAAGACGCGTGCGCTGACAGTGGGCGCTTCTTGGTATTCCACTCTGCTGGTGCTCACGGGAGTTGTGACAGAGTTCAGCCGCCGCTTTCCGCAGGTTCAGGTTCAGTTGGTCGAAAAAAACAGCGACGAACTCCTGCGCCTGCTACGCGACGGCGCGATCGACGCCGCACTCGTGCACGAGTTCCCAGCGGGGCACCCCGAAAACAAGCCTCAAAACGATCTGCGCGCGATCTCCCTCTTTGACGAAAGGTTCTGCGTGGCGTGCCACGAAAAATACGATCTTGACGGCGTGGCGCGCTTTCTGCCCGACGGTACGCGCGAGATCGACCTTGCCGAGTTGAGAGACGTTCCCGTCGTCGTCTTCAGTTCAGCGCAGAGGGTGCGCCGCGTCGCCGATTACGCGTTTTCGCGCGCCGGTGTGGTGCCGCGTGCCAGCCTGACGACGTATGGATTCCCCAGCGCCGCCGAGATGGTCTGCCGCGGCGCGGGCGCCGTCCTGATGCCTGAGCTCTACGCCCGCCGGATCGCCTCACAGGAGGCGTACACAAAGATCCGGCTATACCGGATTCCTCAAACATACGCCGCGTCATGGACGCTTTCGGTATGTTTGAGGAAGTCCGATAAACAGCCGGATTCTGTGCGTGAGCTGATTTCGATGCTACGGAGCGCGAGGCCTTACGCGTAGCCGATCTGCGAGGCGAGCATCAGCAGGGCGCTGCCGACGACGCACCAGATCGCGAAGAGCACGATGGCGTACCGGATCCACTTGGTGAACGGAATGTTGGCCATGCCGACGAAGCCCATCGTGGCGGCGGCGTGCGGCAGGATGAAGTTGCAGAAGCCGTCGCCGAAGTTGAACGCCAGTACCGCCGTCTGACGGCTCATGCCCACGAGGTCGGCCACCGGCGTAAAGATGGGCATCGTCACGGCGGCCTGGCCGCTTCCCGACGTGACGAAGAAGTTGATGATCACATGCATGAAGAACATCACGGGCGCCTGGATCATCTTCGGGAACAGCGAAAGAGCGTTTGCCATCGCGTTGACGACCGTGTCCATCACGTGTCCCGCCGAGAGAATGCCCGAGATCGCGTACGCGAAGCCGAGCAGGATGCCCGTGGTCGCCATGCCTTTGGCGCCGTCGCAGAAGCGCTTGCACATTTCGTTGACGGGCATGCGGCAGACGAGTCCCGAAAGCAGGCCCATGTACAGGAAAATGGCGGCCGATGCCTTGAACGACAGGCTTGAGAAAATGGCAACGTAGATCATATAACCGAGCGACGCGGCGACGATGATCGCGACGGGAATGTGGCGCTTTTCAAACGAGGGGAGCGAATCGGCGTCGAACGTGCCGAAGTCAAGCTTGGTTCCGTAGACGAGACTCTTCGTGGGATCCTTCTTGACCTTGGCCCCGTAGCGCAGGACGTATGCTATGGTGACGATCAGGAACGGGATCATGCAGAAAAGGCGGTATCCCATGCCCGAGAACACGGGCAGTTCCGCGACTGCCTGAGCCGTGCCTGTGTTGGGCAGGTTCATCGCGCCGCAGGAGAAGCCGACGGCGCCGCCCAGCATGATGATCGAGATGCCGACGATCGCGTCGTAGCCCATGGCGATGGCGATAATAATGCCGAGGGGGGCGAACGGGATGAAGTAGTTCAGGTTGATGGGGATGTTCAGCAGCGCGAACACCGTCATCAGGAACGCGACGACCAGCCACTCCTTGCCGCTAGCCTTCTTGCTGATCGAACAGGCCGCGCCCTGGAACATGCCCGTGGCCAGAACGATGCCCAGTCCGCCTCCAGCGCACAGCAGGGCGAAGACGATTTCTCCCGCGCCGCGCAGACCGTCGAACACGAAGTTGAGTATCGTCAGCGGGTTGACCGGCGTCGGCGTGATGTACTTGAAACTGCCCGCCACGACGACTGTTTTCTTGGCGGCGTTGACGGCGCGATCGAACGAGCCGGCAGGGATGATGTACGTCAGAGCCGATGCCAGCAACATGGCGAAGACGATGATCGCCAGCGAATGGGGAACTTGAAACTTTTTCATTGTGTGTCCTCCTTAAACAGTTTTAATGATTGTCCACATGGTTTTCGAGCCAGCGCCCGATCCATGCGGCGATGTCCAAACTGTTCCTTTCAAGCATCATCATGTGACCGTTGCCGTGCAGTCCGATTTCTTCCAGACGCACGAAATCGTGTTCAACGCCGGCTTGGCGCAAAACGTGCGATGTGATGTGATCGTATTGAGAGTGGTACGAGCTTTCACTGCACATCAGCAGGATAGGGATCCCGCTCAGCCGGGGTAGTTTCCGCGCGGGCTCTTTCATCACCCAGCCGTCTGACAGATCGGGGGAAGGCGCCTTGAGCAATTCAAGTTCGAACCCATCGGGCGAGGCCGCAAACGGCTCGTAATGGAGCGGCAGGTCGGCGATGCCGAAGTTTTTCGCCCGGGATGAAGTCAGGTCGGAGGAGAAAGGCGGCCCTGACGGTTCCAGCGCGACGATGCCTTTCACCGACTCGGGAAAAGCGTCGGCGATCAGCCAGCCGAAAGGCCCCGCCTGTGAGTGTGTCAGAAGCACGGCGGGCCCCGTGAGGCCGATCAGGTCGCCTGCGGCGGCAAGCACGCGTTCCTGCGACGCTTTGTTGCTGTTGAGGTATTCAACCTGCGACAGCAGGAACTGCCGCTCCGTTTCCGCATCTTTCGGCCACTGTGTGTGCAGCTTGGACTGCGGCCAGCCGCCCTCGGAGCCGAGAAAGCGTTTTTTGAGATCCTCAAACGAGTGCCGCATCCGTTCTCCGTCGTCCTCGCGGTGATAGGCCGACCTGCCGCGCGCCGGCTGTTCCGCAAGGTACACGACCCAGCCGTGCGATGCGAACCACTCCGCCCAGCCCGGCCTGCCGTCGGGAGTGGCGATCCAGTTGACGTTCGTCTGCCCCGCGCCGTGGAACATGATGACCGGCCACGGGTGCGTGATTTCCCGCGGCACGCAGACTTCGACGAACATTTGCCCGCGAGCGCGGGTTTTGCCGTTTTCGGTCACGAACGTGCCGCCCGCGTAAAAGATGCCTCGGCGCGCTATCGCGCTTTGATCCCAGCACGGAATCCGTATCTTGGGAGCTTTCACGACGATCCCCCTCTTTTTCTAAGATGGGATGAGTGTACCGCGAAAGGGAAATCGTGTAAAATATCAAAATAACGTCGTTCCATAGTGAAACATCTATGCTTATGAGAAAAGAAAGACCGTGAGGAAGTAAGGACGATGAAACCAAGAATTTTGCCGGCGGGCGAAGCGTGCCTGTTCGTCGAGTTCGGGACTGAGATCAGCCGCGAGGTCAATTCGCGCGTGACGGAGCTGAAAAGCGCTCTTGAGGCGTCCCCGCCGCCCGGCGTGGTTGAACTCGTGCCGACATACCGCTCTCTGGCCGTCTATTTCGATCCATGCGTCGCCGACCTGCGGGAACTGCGCGAACGCCTGGAACGTGAAGCGGCAAATCTTGCCTTGAACTCGGTCCTGAGCGGAACGACCGTGCGCGTGCCCGTCCGCTTCGGCGGGGAGTTCGGCCCCGACCTGCCCGCCGTTGCGGAGCACTGCGGCTTCGACGAAAGCGAGGTCGTCCGCCGTTACTGCGCTTCGCCGCTGTACTGTTACATGAACGGTTTCATGCCGGGATTTCCGTATCTGGGCGGACTTGACGTCTCCCTCGCGACGCCGAGGCTGAAAACGCCGAGGACCGCCATTCCTGCGGGAAGCGTCGCCATCGGCGGCTACCAAGCGGGCGTGTATCCGTTTGTCTCGCCGGGCGGCTGGCGCATCATCGGCAAAGTTCCGTTCCCGCTCTACGACGCGAATCGGAATCCCGCCGCCGCCATACGCGCTGGAATGAACGTGCGCTTTTACCCCGTGAGTTCCGCACGCTACGGCGAGATCGCGAGCGGCGAGCGTTCGGGCGCGTACAAAGTGGAATACGAAGTGGAGAGTCTCCCGTGAGACTTCATATTGAACGCGCGGGCGCTCAGACGACCGTGCAGGACCTTGGACGCGCGGGGCATCAGGCCGAAGGCGTCACTCGCGGCGGCGCCGCCGATATTCCGTCGTTCGTGCGCGGCAACATTCTTCTTGGAAACGGCGTGTCCTCCGCTGCTCTTGAGATGACCCTCACGGGCGACACGGTCCGTTTTGAGGGCGCGGGCGCCGTCGTTCTGACGGGCGGCGACCTGCGGCCGAGGCTGAACGGTACTGCTGTGCCGATGTGGACGGTGCTTGCCGTGTGCGACGGTGACGTGCTGAGTTTCGGCGGTGCGTGCGGACGCGGAATCCGTGCCTACCTGTGCGTCGGCGGGGGCATTGACGTGCCGCCCGTGCTGGGCAGCCGCTCCACCTGCGTGCGCGCAGCCATGGGCGGGGTTGACGGGCGCGCGATCGTCCGCGGCGACGTTCTGGAGACGGGCGAACCGTGGATCGGCACGTCGCGCATTGTCGGCTTTGAATGTCCTGCCGAACTCCGTCCCGAGCTCGGCGGGAACGTTCTACGCGCCGTCACAGGGCCGCAGGACGATTTGATCACGCCCGAAAGCGTGGAGACGTTTTTCTCGTCCGATTGGATAGTGACGCCGAAGTTGGACCGTATGGGCGCGCGATTGAGCGGCCCTGCGCTGAGCCACACGCGGGGCGCCGATATCGTCAGCGACGCCGTCCCGTACGGCGCTGTGCAGGTTCCCGGCGACGGACAGCCGATCGTGATGCTGGCCGACAGGCAGACGACGGGAGGCTACGTCAAAATAGCCGTCGTTCACGCGCTTGACGCGGCGCGCCTGGCCCAGAAGATGCCGGGCAACACGGTTCGCTTTGCGAGCGTCACACAGGAAGAAGGCGCCGAACTTTCGCGGAGCGAAGCGCGCAAACTCAGGCGGCTGCGGGCGATTGCGCTTGCTCATGCCGCCCGCCCGCGCGGTGCTGCCGCACGAGCGCAGACTGTGGCGACGGACGCGGCACCGTGCGCGTTTCGCGTGACGGTGAACGGAAAGGAATATAGGGCTGAAATCCGGCCCACGGAGGAATAAAAATGTTGATGATCGACCTCAACAGCGATCTGGGCGAGAGTTTCGGGGCGTGGAAGACGGGATGCGACGCCAACGTGCTGGGTTTTGTCAGTTCGGCGAACGTGGCCTGCGGTTTTCACGCGGGCGACCCGTGCGTGATGCGCGCCACCGTAGCAGCGGCGAAGGCCGCCGGTGTGTCCGTGGGCGCTCACCCCGGCTGTCCCGACCTGCAGGGTTTTGGACGACGCTCCATGGGGCTTTCCGCGGATGAAATCTATGCTTTCACGCTGTACCAGATCGGAGCGCTGCGCGCCTTCTGCGTCGCCGTCGGCGCCGAACTGTGCCACGTCAAGCCCCACGGCGCGATGTACAACAGCGCCGCGAGAAAATACGAGGAGGCAAAAGCTATCGCGGCAGCTGTGCGCGACTCTGGCGGAGGTCTGATCCTGCTGGGACTGGCGGGGAGCGCCTTTGAGCGCGCTGCGAGCGAGTATGGCGTTCCGTTTGCCGCCGAAGCCTTTGCCGATCGCGGATACATGCCAGACGGCACGCTCGCGCCGCGTTCGCGTCCCGACGCTTTTGTGCGCGACCCCGAAGCCGCCGCCGCGCGTGTCGTCCGCATGGTGCGCGAGGGCGTCGTCGAAGCCGTGGACGGCACGCGCGTTTCCATGCGCCCCGATTCGATCTGTTTGCATGGCGACAGCGAGATCGCCGTCGCCATGGCGAGAACCCTGCGTAAACGGCTTGAGGAAAACGGCATCGCCATCTCCCCGTTGAAAAAAGTCCTGCAAATGCGTTGATAACAATTGACCTTTTTTGATGTAGCGAGATGAAAATCCTCACGGGAATTACCCGTCAACGGAGAGCGTGTCTGTGCTCAGACTGTTTCGCCGTACGCGGACTGATCGTTTATGATAGAAGCGAGCGGGCACAGGTCGCTCTTTGACGCGGAGGCGGAATCCGTACTTCGCGCTCTCGCGCGGGCTACGACAGGGGTCGTTTCAGTCGCCCCGAGGTCAACCACAACGAGGATTGTTCCACGCATGTGCGGTATCTGGTCGTCGGCGGGGGAGTGCGCACGCGCTTCCGACGGAGTGCTGCGGTGTCGTCAATGTGACGCACAGGTCGCGGTTCGAGGACGTGGGAACGGCCATCGGGGTACTTCATGGACGCACCCGGGGAGGAATACAACACGTGCTTCGCTGACGTTGCGCGCGAACTGACGTTTTACCCCGTGACCTGTGACTCATGCCGCTGCGCAGGCGAAGGGGCGTTCGCGTTTTTGAAGACGCTCGTGGGCGACTTGCGACCGCTCTACGCGGGGCAGACGCTCTGACTGTGACGGGACGTTCGCGCACGAGTTTTTTAGAAAGCTGTGCTTTTCGCGGCATTTTCAGCACGCCGCCGCCCGTCTTCCGCAATTTGACACGGTGTGCGCCTAAAGCGTCGTCTCCTTGTCTCAGACTGACGCGCGCGGGCGCCGAAAAGGGTTTTAAGCCCTTTAAGAAAGCTGAAATCATATCCGATAGGAGGAAACTGATATGAACTCATACGATTATCTTATTGTCGGCGCCGGTCTCTTCGGCGCGGTATTCGCACAACAAATGACAGAACAAGGCAAGAAATGCCTTGTGGTGGACAAAAGATTCCATATTGGCGGGAACGTCTATTCGGAGGATATGGAGGGAATCCAGGTTCACAGGTATGGGCCTCATGTGTTCCACACCAACGATCCGGAAGTGTGGAATTACGCGAACCGCTTTGCCGCCTTCAACAGGTTCACGCTGGGAACGATCGCAAACTATCGCGGAGAAATCTACTCCCTGCCCTTTAATATGTATACGTTTAATAAGATGTGGGGCGTCAGGACACCGGACGAAGCGCGGGCAAAGATCGCTGAACAGAGGAAGGCCGCAGGGATCGGCGAGCCGAAGAACCTCGAAGAGCAGGCCATATCGCTGGTGGGCACGGATATTTACGAGACTCTCATCAAAGGTTATACGGAGAAACAGTGGGGGAGACCGTGCAGAGAACTTCCGGCCTTTATCATCAGGCGTCTGCCCGTGCGCTTTACCTATGACAATAACTATTTCAACGCGCTGTATCAGGGAATCCCCATGGGCGGTTATACGAAGATGGTTTTCAACATGCTGGACGGCATTGAAGTCCGGCTGAACACCGACTATTTGGAGAACAGAGCAGAACTGAACGCTTTGGCGGATAAGGTGGTTTACACAGGGCCGATCGACGCGTATTTCGGGTACAGACTGGGCGCGTTGGAATACCGTTCAGTGCGTTTTGAGATCGAAACGCTGGACAAGCCCAGTTTTCAAGGCAATCCTGTGGTGAATTACACCGACAGGGAGACTCCCTGGACGAGAATCATCGAACACAAGTGGTTTGAGTTCGGCGCGGGAAACCCCGATAAGACGGTGATCAGCCGCGAATACAGCGCCGAGTGGAAACGGGGAGACGAGCCGTACTATCCTGTGAACGACGTGAAAAATCAGAACCTGTACGCGCGCTACAGGGAACTGGCCGATGAAGAACAAAACGTCCTGTTTGGCGGACGCCTCGGAGAGTATCGCTATTTTGATATGGATCAGGTCATAAAATCTTCCCTGGCCGCCGCGCGGGCGGCGGAGTAAGGAAAAACAAACATCGGCGGGGCATCCGCAAACGGGCGGATATCCCTCGCGATTTCGGCCGGCGGCCGGCTTATTCCTCTCGGACAGGCCGGAACCTTATTGTCGAGGACAGATCGCAAAAGACGGATAAGGCGGTGAGCGTTGAAATCACGGCACACGAATCCGCACGCCTGTCGGCGTTTAGCGCTCACCGCCCCGCAAGGGTATGCTTTTGGATTCGCGTGAAAATTGATCGAAATCAGGCAAAAAAGCGCCGTCTGCCGGAGAACCTTCCGGCGGACGGCGCTTTTGAATTACTTTGAAAATGACGGAAACAGACTATTTTTTCGCGGCGGGATGAGCGTGGTTCTTGGCGATCAGGTCGATGAACACGAGGTCGGCGTCGCCGTCGTTGCGAAGAGCATGCTGCTCGCCGGGGCCAGCGATCGTGACCGACATCGGACCGACCTCAATGTCTTTGCCGTCGGTGCCGGTGAAGACGCCCTTGCCCGAGATGATGATATAGGTGTCGTCGTTGTCGACGTGGGGATGCAGACCGATC
>CAZFNC010000023.1:0-11049 GCA_964520485.1 uncultured Synergistaceae bacterium
CGCCCACTTCGTCGCCAACGGCGACGCGCGGCTCAAACTTCCAGAGTTTTTCGTGGTCGAGCGCGGGAACGGTGATGCCGCGCGCGATAAACACGCTCTTCGACGCGTCCTCGATGGACTTCAGAGGGCGCTGGATACCGTCGTAGAACTGTTCGATAAGACCGGGACCAAGTTCGACGCTCAGGGCTTCGCCGGTGCCCGACACGGGCTCGCCGGGACGGAGACCGGAAGTCTCCTCGTAGACCTGGATCGAAGCGAGATCGCCATCGAGCTCGATGATCTCGCCGACCAGACCGATGTTGCCGACGCGCGCGACTTCGTGCATGCTCGCGCCGGTCATGCCCTTCGCGACGACAAGAGGTCCGGATATACGTTCGATTGTGCCTTTTACAAAGACATCCGTGGCCAAACTAATCGCCTCCAGGTTAAATCAGCTATTTCTCAGAGAAAATATCCATGCCGACAGCGCGCTCGACGCTGCTGCGCACGGCGCTCAGCCCGACGCCGATCGACCCGCGTATGCCGGGGATCGGGATGATGCTCGACGCGTACTCCTGCACGAGTTTGTCGATCAGCTCCGCCTGCGCCACGAACTGACGCTCTTCGACGAAGATCACGCCGTAGTCCTCGCGCGCCAGGCGGCTCACCGCGGCGGCGACTTCCCCGTCGGTCTCGGCGGGGTACGGACGGACGCCGACGGCCTGAAAGGGCAGGACGGTGTCGTAACTGCCGACGGCCGCCATCTTCTTTCTTCCGGCTTCAACAGACATCGCGCAGCAACCCCCTTATGACATCCTTCTCCACGCCGTTGGCGACGGAGACGAGGATGATGCGAAGATTTTTCGCCTCGATCTCGCGGGCCCACAGATAGCGGACCACGTTGCCCGGCTCGAACGCGCCGAAGCGGCAGGAACCGATGACCGCGGAGAGGAAGTTGTCGAGAGCCTTCTCGTACTGCACGAGCAGGACGCTGAAGTTCCCGTCCTCGGCGAAGGGCAGGAGCAGTCTGCCGATGTCCGCGAACGCCAGCAGCCGTCCCCAGTTCTCGACGGGTTCGGCCATCAGCGGCTCGAGGCGGTTGACGGGCAGCGTGCCGCCCGAGTGCAGGAAAGTGGCCGCGGCGGGCTTTTCCTGCGGCAGGCGCGACAGGCGCAGAAGCGTCTTGAGGTTTTCGCCGTCAACGCGGGCGCGCACCCAGTTTTCCACGCGCGGCATCTTCAGCTTCACCGCCGCGTCGAGGAGAGCGTCGAAGTACACGCCGTCGATGATCTTCTCCACCGCCAGGGCGTTGCGCGAGTTCTCCCAGACGGACAGGGCCTCGGGGATCGCGCGGCCGAAGCCGAACGGGAGTTCCCAGTAGTCTTCGCCCTCGACGGCGGTCACCAGCCTGTCGACGTCGATGTTGCCGAGGGGCGTGAGCAGGTCGAGGCGGCGTTTTTCGCCCCCGGCCGCCAAAAACTGTCCCTTGAGCAGCGTCTTGACGTTGTGCGCGTCGTACACAAGGCGCAGCAGCGCCGCGAGGCCGCCGTCGGGCACGAACGTCTCCACTTCGGCGTAGGTGCGCAGAAGTTCCGCCTCGATCGCCTTGTCGAAATCGAGAGGCGATTTCAACTCCATCAGCGACGCGGAGTAGGGCGTTTCCCCGAGAACCTTGATCGCCGACTCCGGCGTGTCGCAGTCGATCATGCGCGAAAGCGTCGATTCGTCAAGCAGACGGTTTTCAAGCGCCCTCAGACGCGCTACAGCGTAACCATACCGCTCCTTCGGGGCCATGATCACACCACCTATTCCGCGTCAAACAGGCGTTTGACGACGTCGGACTCCAGATCATCCTTCAGCCAGTGGATCAGGGTGTCGAGCGAGCAGTTGACGGAGATCTTCCCCTTGCGCAGGATAAAGCCGCCGCTGATGTCGGCCTTTTCGGACGACAGCGTGTGCTTCGTGCCGCGCGCGGCGTTGTAGGCGTCAAGCCAGCGCTTGTTGATGCGCTTCTCGCCGCGGGAAACCAGCAGTTCCTCGTCGCCGCTGTCCGCCGCCTGGTCGAGGAGTCTCTCGACGAAAGCGAGGTATTTGGCGTCGTCAAGGCCGCACAGGCACTCCAGCGCGCCCGCGTAAGCCTTTCCGATCAGTTCCTGCTTGGCCCCGAGACGGATCTTCTTGACGTCGAGGTTGGAGATGATCTGCGCGCGGCGGCGCACCTCGGGGGCTTCCGCCTCGTACATGCCGTCGTAATACGCTTTGCTTTTGGCAATTTCCGACGCCGCGCCGCTTTCCAGCGCCGCGGCCTGGGCTTTGGCCTCGTCGAGCAGCTTCGCGGCCTCGGCGGCCGCGTCCCGCTCGATCTTGTTCCTGATGTCAGCGAGTGCCATGGGCGTACCCCCGGCTTACAGGCTGATGCCGTTCATGAGAAGGATGCTGACGAGGAGTGAAAGAACAGCGTACGTTTCGACCATGGCCGGAAGGATCACGGCCTTGCCGGCTTCGCCGGGCTGCTTGGCGATCATCTGAATGCAGGCCGCCGAGGTCTTGCCCTGCGAGATGGCGGAAATCCAGCCGCCCAGCGCGATCGGCAGGCAGGCGAACAGCACGGCCAGTCCGTGCACCCAGTCGCAGGCGACGGCGCCGCCGCCGACCAGACCGACCTTGAGCATGGCGAAGAACGCGATCAGCAGGCCGTAAATGCCCTGCGTTCCGGGCAGTGCCTGAAGCATCAGGACGAGACCGAACTTGCCGGGGTCTTCCGTCATCACGCCGGCGCCGACTTCACCGGCGATGCCGACGCCGATTGCCGAACCGATACCGGCCAAACCAGCAGCCAGAGCCGCGCCAAGCACCACAAAAGCGATACCGAGATAATCCATAGATGACACTCCCCTCGAAAATTTGGGTTCAAATCCTGCCCGCGCCTAGGCTTTCTCGCGCGGAGCGACATTGACATACTCTGTCCTGTAGCGGAACGGGTTGAAGGCCGTGCCGCCGCTCGAATAGAACTTGCCGAAGAACTCGACGTACTGAAGGCGCAGAGGGTGCACGAACGCGCCCAGGATGTTGATGACCATGCTGAACACGTGTCCGCCGAAGAAGATGGCTATCGCGAGCAGCCAGCCCACAAAGGCCGTGCCGCCGCAGAGGGTGGACATCAGATTGATGATCATCGCCACGGCGCCGCCGACCAGTCCCAGCGCCAGCAGGCGGCTGTAGCTGAGGACGTCGCCCAGATAGCTTGTGACGTTGTACAGGCTCAGGCAGCCGGAGATCAGCTTGCCGAAGATGCCTTTCTTCTCGCGCCCCTGCGTGAGCACGAGGATGACGGCCCCGACGATCGCCAGCCGCTTGCCCGCGGCGACCAGTCCGGGGGCGGCGAACGAGCCCGCGCCGAAGATCAGCAGCCCCGTGAGCAGCGCCAGCCAGCCGCCCTGATCGGCGAACGCCGCGAAGTACTTCTTCTCGCGCACGTTGGCCCAGGCGGCCAGACAGATTCCCCAATAGATGTGGACGATGCCCAGCGCCAGCGAAATGCCGAGCAGGAGCATGGGGTCCTTCATCGGCTCGAGCAGCGTGACGAAGTTCTTCACGGGACGGATAAAGGCGAGGAACGGGAACGAGTCGATCATGTCGCCCATCCAGCTGCCCGTCACCGCTCCGAAAACGATCGTCGCGATGCCGCAGTACTTCACCATGACGAGGGCCTGTTTGATGTTGTCGGGCATCTTCCGGTATTTCTTCAGGAAGTACATGGCGATCGCCGTGATCACGATGCCGTAGCCGGCGTCGGCGTAGCACATGCCGAAGAACAGCAGGAAGAACGGCATCATCGGGAACGACGGATCGACAGACCCGTACACGGGCGCGCCGTAGAGCATGGTGAGCATCTCGAACGGCTTCGCGCAGTCGGGGTTCTCGAGCACGATCGGCGGATCGTCGCCCTCCTCGGGATCGAGCAGCCTCAGTGCCGCGCTCTTCTCGTAAGGCCCCAGCGCGCGCCGCAGATCGTCCTCGCGGCTCTCCGGCAGCCAGCCCCGCAGCAGGACGACCTGCCGCGTGTGTTCGCTTTCCTCGCGCGCGTCCTCGCGGGCTTTCATGATGTTCAGGTAGTCGCCCAGCTTGCGGATCGCGTCCATGTGCGCCTGCGCGAACGCCGCCAGCTGTTCAGAGCACGCGCGTTCCTCCTCGCCGACGGCCGCCGCCCTCTCGTCGAGCTTCAGCAGCTCTTCGGCGACGGTGCCCGCGGCCGACGCGGGAAGGTCGATCTTCGTCACGCCGTGTTTCAGGCAGATCTCCGCGAGTTTTTCCTCGTGGGCGCGCAGGTAAAAGACGCTGCCCCACGGTGCCGCGGCGCCGCCCTTTTCGGGGACGCAGACGACGCACTCCGCGTCCGCGCCGAGTTCAGACTCGACGTCCGCCTTCCACTCCGCGAGGTTTTCCGCCCTGCCGGTACCCAGGAAACCGGCCACAAGCCTGCTTCCCTCCGTCACCATCGAAAGAGGCGGCTCAAAACCGCTCAGGCCGCCGAGCGTCTGCTTCAGCGAGGCGATCTGCTGGGATTCCGACTTCAGCTCGGTGAGACGGCGTTCCTTCGCGCGCACTTCCGAGGCGAAAGCCGCGACGTCGGTCTCCTCCGCCAGTTTCGCGAGCGACTCGACGCTGACGTCGTCGCGCTCCCCGAGCATACGTCCTAGGCTTCCCACGGGATCGCGGTACATGGGCGAGAGGAAGCGGACGAGGTAGTTCACGTCGTTCAGCAGCCCCGAATAGTCGCAGACAGGTTCGTCGGGCAGCGGAGAAGGAGCGTCCCCGGCGTTTTTCCCAGCGGCGGTCAGCTCGCAGATTCCGCTTTCCTGGAGCGCGGCGAGCACTTCGTCGACCAAAGAGCGGTGCACGTACAGTTCAATTTTTTTAACGCTCGCAACGGCCATATCGAGACACCACCTCTTCGGCTAACCACCGAGCCGTCTTTTTCACCACTTCGCCGTGGGACTGGACAAACTTCAGGGCCTCGGCCCTGCCCTGTTCGACGACGCGCTCGGACTCTTTCGCGGCATCGGCCTCCACTTCGCCGATGCGCCTGCGGTACTCGCGGAACTGCGACTGTTTCGCGTCCTTCACGCGAAGAGCCGCCGCGCCGCGCGCCCTGGCGACGATCGCCTGCGCCTCCGCCCTCGCGTCAGCGACTTTCTGGGCAGCGGCCGCCTCAACGCTCCGAATCTCTTCCGTCAGATTGGTTGACATGCGTTCACCTCCTCCGCACACCCTTCATACAAAACCTTCCGTTCATGCGCCCGCTGCATAAGCGGGAGCGTCAGAAAAACGTCACGCGGGCAAACTCCCGCGCGGGGCGGGCGTCAATTCCTCCGCCCGGGCCGCGCGGCCGTTTCCCGTTTTCCGTGCCCGCGCTTCGCGTTCCCGTTTCCCCGCGAGCGCGACAGACCATAAGAAAAATTTTATTTCATACTCACTGATTATAATTTTACGTAAAGTCTCTGTCAATACGCCGGGCGAATTTTTTCGCCGCCGCGCGGTCTCGCGGCAGCGCGAAAAAACGGGAATTTTGCCGTCGTGAATAAAACTAAAATACTTCATAGCCAAGTTGAATAAAGCGTCCTCCGATTCCTCGCGGCGGCGCCGGGGCGCTCAAAAAGTTTTCAACCTTTCCGAAAAAGGCGATCTTCACTCTGCGCGCTTCCGACGCGCGTTATGTCCTCTTTTTATGCATAGAGGTTATAACTCGCGGGCATCCCTGCTTTTCTTCCCGTCTCCTTTGCAAGTAAAATGCCGTGGACAAAAGGCGCGCGCGTTGGATAAGATATACTGCCGTACGGGAGTATCAGCGAAAAACCGAAAGGAGCGCCATAAAATGGCAGATTACACGGGGCGCATCGCCCATGAACTCGGACTTCCCCCGAGCGGCGTCGGCGCCGTCGCCGAACTGCTCGCGGAAGGCTGCACGGTCCCTTTTATCGCGAGGTACCGCAAGGAAAAGACGGGCTCGCTCGACGAGGTGGCGATCACGGCGATCCGCGACGGCCTCGCGCGCGTCGAAGAGCTGGAAAAGCGGCGCGAATCCATCCTCGCCTCGCTCGCCGAGCGCGGCACGCTGACCGACGAGCTGAAGAGGAAGATCGACGGCGCGGCGACGATGACGGCTCTCGAGGACGTCTACCTGCCCTACCGCCCGAAACGCCGCACGCGCGCCATGGCCGCGCGCGAGGCGGGGCTGGAGCCGCTCGCGGAGGCCCTGATGGAGCAGTCGGGGCGCGACCCGCTCGAGCTGGCCGCGCCGTTCGTCGACGCCGGAAAGAACGTTCCCGACGCGCAGGCCGCGCTGGCGGGCGCGCGCGACATCATCGCCGAGGACGTCAGCGAGAACGCCGAGGTCAGGCATGAAATGCGCGTGCTGTTCGTGCGCCGCGGGCTGTGCAGGTCAACCGTCAACGAGAAAAAGAAAGACCTTCCCGGCGCGTCGACGTACGCAGACTACTTCGACTGGCAGGAACCGCTCCTGCGGATTCCTTCGCACAGGCTGCTGGCCGTGCTGCGCGGCGAGAAGGAGGGTTTCCTGTCGCTCTCGGTGCGCCCCGACGAGCAGGCCGCTCTCGACGCGCTCTGCGCGCGTTTCGCGAAGGGGGACGGCGAGGACTCGCGGCAGGTGAAAAGCGCGATCGCGGACGGCTATCGGCGCCTGCTGGGGCCGTCGATCGAGACGGAGGCCCGCGCGACGCTCAAAAAACGCGCCGACGGCGAGGCTATCGCCATATTCGCCCGCAACCTGCGCGAACTGCTGATGGCTTCGCCGTTCGGCGCGCGTCCCGTCATGGCGGTCGACCCGGGGATCCGCACGGGCTGCAAGGTGGTGTGTCTGGACGCCAAGGGAGACCTGCTCTCCCACGATGTGATCTTCATTCAAAGCTCCGACGCCCGTTACGCCGAGGCGGAGCGGCTGGTCCGCTCCCTCGCCGCGAAGTACCGTCCCGAAGCCGTCGCCGTGGGCAACGGCACCGCCAGCCGCGAGACGGAAGAGTTCCTGCGCGGGCTGGGGCTCGGCGTTCCCGTCTTCGTCGTCAGCGAAAGCGGCGCTTCCGTGTACTCCGCGTCCGAACTGGCGCGAAAGGAGTTTCCCGACCAGGACGTGACGGTGCGGGGCGCCGTGTCAATCGGGCGCAGGCTCATGGACCCGCTCGCCGAGCTCGTCAAGATCGACCCGAAGTCCATCGGCGTGGGGCAGTACCAGCACGACGTCGACCAGAAGCGACTGCGCGGCGCTCTCGACGACACTGTCGTCTCCTGCGTCAACGCCGTCGGCGTCGATCTCAACACGGCCAGCGCGAAACTGCTCTCCTACGTGTCGGGCCTGACGCCGTCGCTGGCCGTCAGCGTCGTCAAGTACCGCGAAGCCGAGGGGCCGTTCGTCAGACGTCAGGACGTGCTCAGGGTGCCCCGCCTGGGGCCGAAGGCGTATCAGCAGGCGGCGGGATTTCTGCGCATACACGGCGCGAAAAACCCTCTCGACGCCAGCGCCGTCCATCCCGAGAACTACGGCGTCGTCGACGCCATCGCGCGCGATCTCGGCCGCGAGGTCAGCGACCTGATCGGCGCCAAGGACGTCCGCGAAAAGGTGGATCTCGGCCGCTACGTCACGGACGACGTGGGACTGCCGACGCTTGAGGACATCCTCTCGGAGCTCGAAAAACCGGGCCGCGACCCACGCAGCGCGCTCGAGGCCTTTTCGTTCGACCCGAAAGTGCGCGAACTGACCGACCTGAAGCCCGGCATGAAGCTGCCCGGCATCGTCTCCAACGTCACGGCTTTCGGCGCGTTCGTCAACATCGGCGTGCATCAGGACGGGCTCGTCCACATCAGCCGCATGGGGCGCTTCGTGAAGGACATCTCGGCCGTCCTTCGTCCCGGCCAGCCCGTGGAGGTCATCGTCATGGACGTCGACCTGCCGCGAAAACGCATCTCCCTGCGCATGGAACTCGGCAAAAACGCCGGAAACGCCGGAGAAAAGAAGAAGGGCCGTCCATAAAAGCCGCCGCGGCGCAGCGTTCCGTGCGTCAGGCCGTCTCGACGCCCGCAAAAAAACGAGCGTTCGCGCCGGTCGAAAGGGCGAGCGCGCGAAATAGTTCCCCCTGCGGCGGGCCTCGCGGGACGAAGGGGCCCCGCGCCGGAAAAGGCGGCGCGAGCGGCTTCCGCAAGCCGTCATCCCGGCGCGTCGCGTGCGGCTGAGCCGGGGTCGTTCTTTTCGCGCGCCGTCTTTCCGCCCGAGGACGGCGCGCGGGGCCCCGCAACGCGGAAGTTCCCGCGGGGGCTCACGCCTCCGCTTCGGCCGACGGGCGGACCCGCGCGCCGGCGGCCGCCATCTCGGCGAAAGCCCTGTCGCCGTCGCGGGGGTGAACGTTCACGGCGCGGCAGCCGTCGGCGACGACAACAACGGAAAATCCTTCGCGCAGCGCGTCAAGCACGGTCGCCTTGACGCAGTAATCGGTCGCCAGACCGCAGACGAGCAGGCGAGTCACTCCCATCCCCCGCAGAATTTCCGCCGCGCGGGTGCCGTCAAACGCCGAATACGCGTCGGCGTCCGCCGTCGCCGCCTTATCGAGGATCACGGCGTCGGCGGGAAGCCGCAGATCGGGGTGGAACTCCGCCCCGCGCGTGCCGGCCACGCAGTGCGCGGGCCAGTTTCCCCCGCGTTCGACAAAGCTGCAGTGGCGAACGGGGTGCCAGTCGCGGCTGGCCAGCACCGGCCGCCCGAGGGCGGCGGCCGACTCGATCAGTTTGTTGCAGACGGGGACCACCGCGTCGCCGTCGGGCACGGCCAGCGAGCCGCCCGCGCAGAAGTCGTTCTGTACATCGACAAGCAAAACCGCTGTGTTCATGGCGAGCCTCCTTATCTTCGTCACGCGCCTGAAAACGCCTGAAAAAATCGGCTAAAAAATTTCCTCGGCGCGCGATCACGCAACACAAAAGGGGTTTGTCGTGATACTATTATACTTATAAGCGACCGGCGGTCACAAGGGGCTTTTTGCCGAAACAGGGCGCGGCCTTAAAAATCCGTCCCGCGCACTGGGCCGGCGGGACGCGCCGCGTCCGGCGCCGGCAAAGGGCGCCCGACGCCGATGAACTTTTTTCAGCGCGAAGTTTTCCGCACACCACAAGGAGCAGAACCGATGAGCACATTTGACGTTGTCGTGGTCGGCGGCGGTCCCGCCGGAATGATGGCCGCCGCGAGAGCGGCCCAGTACGGCGCCCGCACCGCGCTGATCGAGAAAAACAAGGAGCTCGGGCGCAAGCTGATGATCACGGGCCGTGGGAGATGCAACTTCGCCCGCGCGGAGGACGACCCGCAGGCGCTCGCCGACGGCTACCGGCGGGGCGGGGATTTTCTCCTGCCGTCGCTGAGGGAGTTCGGCACGAAAGAGACTGTCGCCTTCTTCCTCAGGCGCGGCGTCGTCTCCGAGCGGGAACGCGGGCGCAGGATCTACCCGCGCGAGGGACAGGACGCCGCCTCCGTGGTCAGCGCGCTCTGGACGGCGCTCAAGGACGGCGAAGTGCAGGTGCTCAGAGGGTTGGAGGTGCGCGCGCTCGACACGCTGGGCGGCAAGGTGCGCCGCGCCGTGACGAGGAGCGAGGAGATCGACGGTCGTTCCTTTATCCTGGCGACGGGAGGGCTCTCGTTCCCGTCGACGGGGTCCACCGGCGACGGGTACCGCTGGGCGCGCAAGGCGGGACATTCAATCGTCGAACCGCGTCCGGCGCTCTGTCCCGTGAAGACAGCCGAGCGCTTTGACAGCCGAATGGCGGGGCTCAAGCTCAAAAACGTGCGTCTCACGCTCACGGCCGACGGCGCGAAGGCCGACGAGCGCTTCGGCGAGATGGATTTCACGCCTTTCGGCGTGTCCGGCGCGATCGTCATGGATATGGCTTCGGCCATCGGCGAGGCGCTGAAAAGCTCCCGCTCCGTCACGCTGGGCATCGACCTGAAACCGGCGCTGGACCCCGAACGCCTTGACGCGCGCATCGACCGCGATTTCGAGGAGTTCGCCGGCGACGCCCTGCGGTTTGCCCTCCGCAAAATGCTCCCCGGCGAGATCATCCCTGAAGTGATCAAGGCCGCCGCGCTCGACTTGGGCAAGCCCTGCGGCGAGACGACGCCCGAGGAGCGCGCCGCGCTGCGGAGGACGCTCAAGAACTTCACCGTCACGCCGACGGAGCTGCTCGGCTTTAAACATGCCATCGTCACTTCCGGAGGGATCGAAACGTCGGAGATCGACCCTGCGACGATGCGGTCGCGCATATTGTCAAACCTGTATTTCGCGGGAGAGATGATCGACGTCGACGGCCCCACGGGAGGGTACAACCTCCAGATGTGCTGGACCACGGGGTTCGCCGCCGGAAGCGCGGCCGCCGAGGCGCTGGGGTTCGCGCGCCCGAGCGACCGGCAGGTGGTCGAGCAGATGGAGCGCGCCCGCGTTCGGAGGGACGAACGCGACAAAGAGGAACGCCGCAAGGCGGAAGCTCTCTCCCCCGCCGGAGAGAAAAACGATGCTGCCCGGGAGGAATCGGCACAAGACATGACTATACAGACCGGCCCCACGAACGACGCGGAATTCTGCGGCTGGAAGGATCCCCGCAAAGAGAAAAAACAGGCCGAAGCGACGGAAAGCGGCTTTGAAGCCCCGTCGCCCCGCGGCGAAAGCGATTTGGAAGAGAGGCCGTCACGGCCGGAGCGGGACGTTGCCGACCGGCCGCCCCGCAGGGAGCGCGATTTCGGAGACCGTCCGCCGAGACACGAACGCGGCTTCGACGAATATCGTCCAAGGCGCGAGCGCGACTTCGGCGACCGGCCGCCACGCAGGGAGCGGGATTTCGAGGAACGTCCGCCGAGGCACGAACGCGGTTTCGACGAATACCGTCCAAGGCGCGAACGGGACTTCGGCGACCGGCCGCCACGCAGGGAGCGCGATTTCGGAGACTGTCCGCCGAGGCACGAACGCGGTTTCGACGAATATCGTCCAAGGCGCGAGCGCGACTTCGGCGACCGGCCGCCACGCA
>CAZFNC010000023.1:11149-23581 GCA_964520485.1 uncultured Synergistaceae bacterium
CGCAGGGAGCGCGACTTTAAAGATCGCGGATTTCACCGGCAGGAAAGCGGTTTCCCCCGCTCTTCCGGCGCGTCGCCCGAAAGCGGCCGTCGTTTTGCGCGTTTCCGGAAGCCTGGGAAAGACGGAAACAAATAAATCCGTCCGCGCTGCTTTCAGACGCTGAGCGGACGTCGCGCCCCAGCGCGTGACGGGCGCGACGCTTACACAGGAGAACAGCAATGCAGGAATCCACGAGGACACACAAAGACATCGACGCCATCCCCGACGACGAGCAGTTCCGCCAAGCTCTGCTCGTCATAGACCGTTTCGGCAAACAAACGCACGGGGCGGCAAACCGTCTCAAGGACCTTCTCAACATAGAGAAGGAGCGCAACGCGCGCGAGAGCGATCTTCTCAAAGCGCGCGTCGAACAGAAGGAACGCGAGATCGAGGAACTGCGCAAGCACCTGATCGACGTCCAGATGCAGCTGGCCGACGCGCGACGCGTCGAGAACTCTCTCAAACTGGAAGTCAAGCAGCTGAAAGAACAGATCGGCGTGTTCAAGATCGACAACGAACAGATCGAAAAAACACGGCAGCTCCTTCGGGACGCGAACAACGAGAACGCCCATCTGAAAACGCGCATCGAGGTCCTCGAGGGCGAGGCGTCCAAGGCCCAGCGCGACCACAAATCCGAAATCGACATGCTGATCCTGCGCTACGAGCAAGAGAAATTCCGGCTCAACGAAAACGCTCAGATAGCGTCGGATAAGGCGCGCAACGCCCTCGACACGGTCGAGCACTTCAGGTCGCTGGCGGCCATGGCCGAAAACGAAAGGACTGCCGCCTTAGAGGAACTCCAGCGCGGCAAGGACGACCAGAAACAGCAGATCGAAAAGCTCCGCACCACCCTGGCTCAGCGCGAAGCCGCCGTTTCCGAACAGGAGCGGCTTGCCGCCGACATGCAGAGCGACTACGAACACAAGCTGGCGCTCATGCGGTCGCAGTTGGAGAAAACGTATCAGACGAAGATAGACAGTCTCAGGCAGACGAGCGAGGATCAGCTTCACGAACTGGCGCGAGCGCGTTATCAGATGGAACAGATGAAGGAGGACCACCGCCGCGCCGTCGAGACGCTCAAACAGGACATGGAAAAGCAGATCACTCTGCGCACCGACGAAGTCCGTCGGCAGTTCATACTCCAGTCATCCAGACAGAACGCGAACGCATGATCCAAATCAGGAACCTCAGCCTCACCTTCGCGGGCGGGAGGAAGATCTTCGACGAACTCAGCTGGCGGATCGACACGGGCGCGCGAGCGGGGCTCGTCGGCCCCAACGGCGTCGGCAAGACGACGCTCATGCGCGCGATCATCGGGCAGGTGCAGCCCGACAGCGGCGAAATCGTCGTCTCCCCCGCCCAAGCCACGCTCGGTTACCTGCCCCAGGATCTGGCGGAACTTCCCGACACCACCCTCATGCGGTACCTCAAGGACCGCGCGGGCGTCACCGCCGCCGAAGCGCTTCTCAGACAGCGTCAGGAGCAGCTTGCCGCGGCCGCTCCGGACGAGCGCGCCCGTTTCATGAAACTCCACGAGGAAGCCGCGGCCGCCTACGAACGTCTGGGGGGCTGGTCGTTCGAGGCCATGTCGAAAAAGGCCCTGCGCGGTCTCGGCTTCCACGAAGGCGACGACGCCAGGCGCTGCCGCGAATTTTCCGGCGGATGGAAAATGCGCGTCACCTTGGCGGGGCTGGTTCTGGCCAACCCCGACATTCTCCTGCTGGACGAGCCGACGAACCATCTCGACACGGAAAGCATGGAATGGCTGGAAAACTGGCTTTCCGATTATCGCGGAACGCTGGTGGCCATCTCGCACGACCGCGTTTTCATGGACAAGATCATGAAAAGCGTCGCCGAGCTCCGTTCCGGCCGACTGCGCGTCTACAAGGGCAACTTCTCCGACTACCTGCGCGTCTCGGAGGAACGCGCGGTCCTGCGCGAACAGGCGGCGGCGCGCCAGCGGGCCGAGATCGCCCGGACGAAGGACTTCATCGAGCGTTTCCGCTACAAGGCCACCAAGGCCGCGCAGGTCCAAAGCCGCATCAGGCGCCTCGAAAAGACCGAGATCATCGAGACCGACTCGCGCGCCAGGCACATGGCGCTGCGCTTTCCGCCCTCGCCGCCCAGCGGGCGTGTCGTCCTCACGCTCAGCGACGTCGGCAAGTCCTACGGCGAGCGCCGCGTGTTTTCATGCGTGACCGCACAGATCGAGCGGGGGCAGAAGATCGCTCTCGTCGGCGTCAACGGCGCGGGAAAGTCCACGCTTTCGCGCGTCGTCTCCGGCCGCGAAGCTCCCGACACAGGGACGCGCGAACTGGGTTATCACGTCCTGCCCGTTTTCTTCTCGCAGGAATCCTCAGAAAACCTGAACTACGCCAACACCGTCTGGCAGGAGATCAACCCGCTCAATCGGGACATGACCGAGGCGGAAAAGCGCGCGCTGCTCGGCGCGTTTTTGTTCAGCGGCGACGACATCTACAAGCCCGTCGGTGTCCTTTCCGGCGGCGAGAAATCGCGGCTGTCGCTGGCGAAGATCCTCATGAACCCTTCCAACTTTCTCATCCTCGACGAGCCGACCAACCACCTCGACATGGACACGCGCGATCTCTTTCAGCAGGCTCTCCTCGCCTACGACGGCACGCTGCTCATCGTCTCGCACGACCGTTTTTTCCTCAACCGGCTCGCGCAGAGGGTGTGGGAGATCCGCGACGGGAAACTGCACGACTACGCGGGCAACTACAGCCGCTTTATCGAGCTGAGGGCGCGCGAGCAGGCTGTCTCACCGGAGGCGCCGGACAAAACTCCGGCGGACAGGCCGACGGCGCGCGGCAAAAAACGCGAAGAAGCCGAGCGCCGCAACGAAATCTACAGGCGCAAGAAGACATACGTCGAAGAGCTGGCGCGAGTGGAACAGGCCGATTCGGACCTCGAGGACGAAAAGCGGCGGATCGAGCGGGATCTCTGTCTGCCGGAAGTGCTGGCCGACTCCGCCAAAGTCGGCGAGCTCATGAAACGTCTTTCGGAGACGTCCGCGCTGATCGAGCGGACGGCCGCGCGATGGGAAGAGCTGATGGAAATCATCGACAGAATCGAAAAAGGAGACATGCGATCATGACACAGACCGTCAAAAACGGCGATACGGTTCGCGTCCACTACACGGGCACGCTTAACGACGGCACGGTATTCGACTCGTCGATCCAAAATCACCGCCCGCCGCTGGAGTTCAAGGTCGGAGCGGGCATGATGATCCCTGGCTTCGACAAGGGCGTCGTCGGCATGGCGGCGGGCGAGACGCGCACGCTCAAGCTGCCGCCCGGGGAGGCCTACGGAGAATACCGCGAAGACCTGCTGATCACCGTCGGCGCCGACAGGATGCCGCCCGGGTACACGCCGCGCGTCGGCGACGAGCTGTCGATGGGACGCCGCCCCGTCACAGTCAAAGCGGTCAACGGGGACGGCTCTGTCGTCCTCGACGCCAATCCGCGTTTCGCCGGAAAGGAACTGAACTTTGAAGTGACGCTCGTCGAGATTCTCTGAAGCTTTTTTCGCTCTGACCCCAAACAAAAAATCTCAGCGCTCTCTTTCAGGGAGCGCTGAGATCGTTTATTCTGCGCCTGCGCCGGAAATTTACGCGATCCGGCGCGACCACCTCGGCGGGAAACGGCCGTCTGAAACCGCGGACGCTCCCGCCTCGGCGCGTTCATAAGCGTTTCAACGGGAACGCGCGGATTGAGGGAAAGCGGAAAGCGCCCTCAACCCGCGCGACACTCTTGACTTCCGAAACGTCAAACGGAAAGATTCGCCATTTTCACACGTCAGCCTCGGAATTTCTCACAGAAGAAAACTTACAGATAAATGTTTCCTCCGGGGCCCAGAGGAAGGTTGAGCATGACCCAGACGATCACCTGAATGATCCAGACGATGGCGAACGTCACGGAGAATGGAAGCGCGTTGGCGATGACCGTTCCCAGTCCTACCTTCTCGTCGTACTTCCTCGCAAAGCCCAGAAGAACCGGCGTGTAGGTGAACAGCGGCGACAGGGGGTTCGTCAGCGCGTCGCCGATACGATAGATGGCCTGCGTCAGAGCGGGGTCGTAGCCCAGCAGCATCATCATCGGCACGAAGACGGGCGCCAGAATGGCCCACTTGGCGGAGGCGGAGCCGATGAAGATGTTGACGATGGACGACAGCACGATCAGGCCGATCATGAGCGGGATGCCCTTGAAGCCGATCGTCTTCAGGAAGTCGGCGCCGTCGATGGCCAGCACGGTCCCGAGCTTGGTGACGCCGAAGAAGTTGGTGAAGATGGAGATGAAGAAGCACATAAACACGTAGTTGCCCATCTCGGAGAATCCCAGGCTGATGTCTTTCCACACGTCCTTGTCGCAGGTGTAACGGTCCGTGCAGACGCCGTAGATCACGCCGGGGATGAAAAACGCGATGGCGCACGTGAACACGATGCCCTTGGTGAACGGCGCGCCGGAGGCGGTCAGAGAGCCGCTCTCGTCAGCCAGAAGCGCCCTGCCGCCGAAGACGGGCACGGACATGAGGACAATCACGACCATGAAGACGAGGAGGCCGAGAAGCGCCTTTTTAAGTGCCTGTTTCTGAACCGGCGAGACCTCGGTGGAATCTTCTTTAAACTCATACTTGGCAAGCTGTTCCCCTGTGATGGGGAAACGCTTGAGCAGCACCTTTTCCACGAGGAAAGTTCCGGCGATGGTCAGGATGATGCAGGAGGTAAACATGAAGTAATAGTTGATGGCCATCGAACCCGTGTAGTTGGGATTGATCATGCGCGCGGCCGGTTCCGTAAAGCCGTAAGCGAGCGCGTCGGAAAGGCCGAGCATGCAGTTGGCGCAGAAACCCGCGGCGACCGAAGTGAAGCCGGTATACAGCCCCAGCAGGGGATGACGGCCGACCGACATGAAGAGCACGGCGGCCAGAGGAGGCAAAATGATGAAGCCCGAGTCTCCCGCCAGGTTCAGGTTGATCCCGAGGAAGACGACGATCATCGTCACGACCCAGCCCTTGGTTCCGCCGAGAAGACTCTGCATGACGGTGATCAGGAAGCCGCTCTTTTCCGCCACGGAGGTGCCGATGATGGCGACAAGGACCATGCCCAGCGGGGCGAAGCCCGAGTAGTTGGTGATGACGTTCGACCACAGATAGCGGATCCCGTCCGCGGAAATCAGGTTCATGATCGTGACCGTCTTGCCGTCGGCGGGGTTGACGGCAGACACGCCCAGCAGGCTGCAAACGCACGACAGGACCGCCACGATGACCGAGAGCCAGATGAACATCGTGATGGGGTTTGGCAGCTTGTTGCCCACCCTTTCGATCCCGTCCAAGAGACGATCCAGCAGCGATCTCTTTACGGCGACGCCTTTGTCTTGTGACATGAGAACTCCTCCTTTTCTAAATACGATTGCCGCGCGCGCAGCATATCGACCACGATGATGATTGCCTCTGCTCCCGCTTTCAAAACGAGCTGGACGGCGCGGAACACGGTCCCCGCTCACACGTCTTTTCAACGGCGTCGGGAAACGCGCGCACCGCCCATCGCGCCGCGTCCGTTCCTCGTCTTCCCGCCCGCGACGGGACAGGCCGCGACTTCGCGAGTGAAAGAAGAACTTTTGGCGCGCCCGCCACCCGCGTTTCCTTTCGTTTGACTCATACGGACGATGAACAAGCGGAATTTTTTCAATAAAACTGTTATATTATAGTCCTTGGGATTAACATGTCAAGGGTAATTTATATAAATTTAAGCTTTTTCTTCGAGCTGGCATCCTTACACGCTGCCGGAACGCGCCGTCAGCCGCAAGCGCACGCCCGCGCGCGGGAAAAACGCGCTTCTCTCTTCACGCGGGGGCAAGACAGAAACGGTCCGGCGTTTCCCCGTAAGAGAAAACGCCGGACTTTTACCACTGTGTGACGGAAATTCCTCGGCCCGTAAAAACTTTTTTGATCTTCACGCTTCGTCGGGAAGCGCGTCATCCTCGCCGAAATCGAGCGCCGGATCGGGAGCGAGCGCGAGGTCGGAGCGGTCCCCGCGCGCGAAAGCCGCGTAGCCGGCGGCGGCTACCATGACGGCGTTGTCGGTGCAGAACATCTTCGACGGCAAAAAGGCGCGCCACCCCGGGTGGGAGGCGACCGCCTCCCTGAAAGCGCTGTTGGCGGCGACGCCGCCCGAGATGGCCACGCGCCGCACGCCCGTCAGTTCGACAGCCTGCTCAAGGCGCGCGATGAGATTCTTCACCACGGCGGACTGAAATGAAGCGCAGAAGTCTTCCACGGGGACGCCCCCCGCGGACCGAAGCCTGTTCACCTGATTGATCGCCGCCGTCTTGAGGCCGCTGAAGCTGAAGTTCAACCCCTCGACGTGTGACAGAACATCGGGGAAGCGGAACGCGCCCGCGTCGCCTTTGCGCGCCAGCCGGTCGACGACGGGCCCGCCGGGGTAGGGCAGGCCGAGAACCTTGGCCACCTTGTCGAACGCCTCGCCGGCGGCGTCGTCCTGCGTGGCGCCGAGCACCCGATAGTCCCCCGGACTTTTGACGAGGACGATCTCCGTGTGTCCGCCCGAAACGACCATGCACAGGAAAGGGAACTCCAGATCGTCGTGATCGACGACGTTGGCAAAGACGTGCCCCTCGAGATGGTTGACGCCGACGAGCGGCACGTTCCACGCCTGGGCGAACGCCTTGGCCGTCATCACGCCGACAAGCAGCGACCCCATCAGACCCGGGCCGCGCGTGACGGAAATAAGGTCCAATTCGCGGGCCGGATCCGACACTCCGCCGTCTGAGAGCACCTCGCGCGTCAGCGGCAGGATCGCTTCCAAGTGCATGCGCGAAGCGTACTCGGGCACCACGCCGCCGAACGAGGCGTGGCGCTCCGTCTGGCTTGAGATGTTCCACGCGAGGATCGTGCGCTGTCCGAGCAGAAGCGCGACGGACGTGTCGTCGCAACTGCTCTCGATGCCGAGAGTGAGAAAGCGGCCTAATGAGAGCATCCGCCGCAGCCGCTGCATGAGCCCGTGCAGCCGCGCTTTCGCCGCAGAGGCTCGCCCTCTTCGTGGACAAAGGCGCGCCCGCCGCAGGCGGGGCACCTCTCGGGGCGCGCTTGCGCCGATATGCGTTCCCCGCAGAGAACGCATTTGAACACGTGCTTGGACATGGCGAAAGGGACGCCTCACTTCCCGGGAATCTCGAACTCGATCGTGTGATCTTCGTAACCGAACACGATCCTGCCGCCCGCTTTCGACGCGGAACGCGGCACTCCGAACGCTATCACGTCCTGGGTTTCGGCGGGAATGTTGCCCGTGGGAATGGCGAGCAGACTGGAGTACACGCGGTTTTTGGGAATGGGTTCGCCGTTCACGGTGATCTTGCCCGGGTCGAAGTTCCAGCGGCTCACCGCCCTGTAGATCAGGATCACCAGATTGCACTTGCCGCGCCTCGCCCTGTCGATGTACGACGCGTTCCAGAGGATCGAGTCGGGGAAGCTGGACGGTTCGGAATAGATCAGTTCCGTGAGTTTTCTGTCGATGAACTGGAAGCGGAGGCAGGCGTCGGCGCCGGTCATCAGGTCGCCGATACGGTTCCCGCCGATCCAGAGCACGGCGGCGCGGGACTGGAGAAGGTCGTCGACGTTCACGTCCCGCGCGGGCGCGCGCGAGACCAAAAACGCGACAAGAAGGAGAAACGCCGCGAGGAGCTTTTTCATTTCCTTCACCTCTTTCGTTTTAAAAGCGCCTGACGAATAAGCGTCCATTCCTCACAGCACAGCGCGTATGTCGTGACGGCGTAGACGGCGGCGGAGACGCAGAGGATCCCGCCGATCCAGACGCCGCGCACGGCCAGGGCGGATGTCAGAGGATACGCCCAGAGAGATTTCCACAGCGACGCCGCGGCCGTCATCAGCGCCGAGGCGAGAACCAAGCGTCCCAGCCACGGCAGGGCGAAAAGCCCAAGGGGAACGGACATCGACCTGCGCAGCAGCGCCGTGCCGACGACGCTCGAGAACAGGAACGCCAAAGAGCTCGCCAGAGCGATGCCGTCGATCCGCATCGGCCCTGTCAGCAGAGCCGAAAAGGCCAGCGTCCCCAGCACGCTGGCCAGTGTCGTGCACATCGCCTGACGCGGCAGGGAACGGGCAAACAGAGCGCGCATGACCACAGTCGAACAGGCCATGCCCGGCAGACCGACGGCGGAATAGAACAGAGTGGAAGCCGTGCCTTTCCACGCCTCGACGCCGAACGCGCCGCGGAAAAACAGGAAATTCACGGTCTCGCCGGCTGTCAGCATCGTCCCCAGCGTGACGGGCAGAATGATGAAAAGCGCGAATCTCAGCGCGTCGCGCAGCGTCTCGGCGAACACGGCGTCGCCGCTTTTGACGCAGCGGGCCAGCTCCGGCAGCACCGCCTGCGATATGGCGATAACGACAAGCCCAAGCGGCAGCTGAATGACGCGGTTTGAATAGTTGAGCATGGAAATCGCCCCGTCCGAGAGGAACGAACCGAACAGGCGGCTCAGCACGGGGTTGAGCTGGTTGAGCGAAAGCCCCGCCGCGTAGGGCAGGAAAAGCGCCATCATCCGCCGCAGCTCCGGATCGCGCCAGTCGGGGCGGGCGGGAACGAGCAGCATGTTTTTCTTTCCGGCGGCCCACAGCCACTGAAACGCCAGCTGCGCCGCGCCGCCGAGGAGCACGGCGGCGGTCAGGCCGTACACGCCGTAGCTTGACGCGCAGAAAAAGACCGTCATAATATAGACGGCGTTGCTGAGCGCCGGAGCCAGCGCCGGCACGAGGAAGCAGTCCATGCTGTTGAGCGCGCCCATCGCCAGCGCGGCGACGGAGATCAGCAGCAGAAACGGAAACATCGCCCGCGTCATCGTCACGGCCAGCGCCGTCTTTTCAGCGTCAAACCCCGGCGCGATCAGCGCCGTGAGCTGCGGGCTGAGGACGATGCCAAGGCCGACCGCCAGCGAGGAAGCGGCGAGGATCACCGTCAGAGCCTGACGCGCCAGGCTTTCTGCGCGTTTTTTCCCGTCGGAGGCCAGCACCTGCGAGAACACGGGCACAAACGCCGCCGAGAGCGCCCCTTCGGCGAGGAGCTGACGGCCGAGGTTGGCGATGGTATAGGCGACGAAAAAGGCGTCCAGCGAGCGCCCCGCGCCGAAGCTCGCCGCCGTGATCACCTCGCGCAGCAATCCGAGCACACGGCTTGAAAACGTGCCCGCCATCATCACGAGCGCGTTGCGGATCATGTTGCCGGACTTTTCATGTGCCATCGCAGGGCCCCCTCGAACGCGAACATCAGACAGAACACAACGCCTCCGCTGACGGCGGACGCGCAAAATTCCCCGGCGGGACGGGAACCGGCCGGCCGGAGAAGACAATTTCGACAGCAAAAGGAGATCGGCGTCAATGACCGTACATACGACCGTCTGGGGCATCGGCAATCCGCTTTTGGGCGACGACGGAGCGGGGCTTGAGGTGATCCGCCTGCTTCTGGAGGAGCGCCCCGAGGGATTTTCACTGCGCAGCTGCGAACTGGCCCCCGGAAATTATCTCGCCACGCTCGCGCGAGAGCGGCCTGAACGTTTCATCCTCGTCGACGCGTCCGACATGGGGCTGCCGCCCGGATCTCTGCGCCGTTTCCCGCTTTCGCGCGTCGACTCGCCAGCGTTCACGAGCCATGACCTGCCGATCGACAGGCTGCTTGAAGAGTCGCTCCCGCGAGGCTGCGACGCGTGCGTCATCGCCATTCAGCCAGAAAGCGCGGACTTTTTCATAGGGCTCAGCGCGGCCGCGTCCCGCGCGGCCGCCGAAGCGGCGCGCCTGATCTCCTCGGGGAGGACGGACGAAATCGCCGAACTCGAAGATCGCTAATCGAGGTGGAAGAAATTGCCGAGATAGTACTTGCGCGCGAACGGGTCCGCGGCGATCTGCTCCGAAGTGCCCTTCACCTTGATCTCGCCCTGGTAGATGATGTAGGTCCTGTCGGTGATCGCGAGCGTATCGCGCACGTTGTGGTCGGTGATCATGATGCCGTACCCCTGGTCCTTGAGCGAACGGACAATGTGCTGGATGTCGCCCACGGCGATCGGGTCGATGCCCGCGAAAGGCTCGTCGAGCAGGATAAAGTCGGGATCGAGCGCCAGGGTGCGCGCCACCTCCAGACGGCGCCGCTCCCCTCCGGAAAGCGAGTACCCCATCACGTCGACAAGCTTGCTCAGGCCGAACTCCTCGATGAGGGCGTCGGCCTTGTCTTTGATCTGCCTCTCGTCCATGCCGCGTTCCTGGAGCACCAGGTGGATATTCTCGCGCACGGTCAGGTTGCGGAACACCGAGGCTTCCTGCGGCAGATAGCCTATCCCGTAGCGGGCGCGCTGAAAAACGCGCATTCCAGTGATGTCTTTTCCGTCCACAGTCACGGTGCCGGAATCGGCCTCGATCAGGCCGACGATCATGTAGAAGCTCGTCGTCTTGCCAGCGCCGTTCGGCCCCAGCAGCCCGACGATCTCGCCGGTGTGGAAGTCGATGGAAACGTTGTTGACGACGTGCCTCTTTTTAAAGCTCTTGTTCAGGCCGACGGCGCTGAGCGTCTTGACGGCGCGCATCTCACTTGCCTCCCCCGCGCGCGTTTCGCCGCGACGGGAACCTCGCGCCGCGTCTCCTGCCGTTCCCCGACGGGCCCGTCTTCGAACCGGGCGACTCCAGGTCGAACGTGATGCTCGGCTTGCCCTTGGCCTCCAGCTTGCCCGTGTCGGGATAATAGACGAGCGTCTTGGCGCTGACGCGGCGTCCGTTCTGCACCGCCCGCGCGTTGCCCGTGGCCGTCACCATGCCCGCCTTAATCTCGTAGATCAGCGTATCGCAGCGGATGTCGGTGACTTTCCGCGAGTCGGCTTTCTGCGTCACCCGAAGGCGCGCGTCGTCATTCCCCGTGAGCCTGTCGCTCTCGCGGCTGTAATTGAACGACGCGCACCAGAGTTCGGAATGTTTGTCCTTGTCGTCGTGCGTGACGTACACGGCGCCCACGCCGTCGGCCACTCTCAGGCCGCTAGCGTCGTAGTCGCCCGTGAGCGTGTCGCACTTGAGGACGATGTTGCGGCTCGTGTCCTCAAAATGCTCCACCGCGTCGGCGCTGAAGGCGCGTCCCGTCAGACGCGCCGTGGACGATCTCAGCAGCCTGTCTCCGAAGACGGCGACGACGTTTCCCGACATCAGATAGTCGCCGCCGGGGACGTTAAAATCGGCGTCAAGCTGAACGCACGTGGCGTTCAGCTTTTCACCGTTATGCTTGCCGTAGGCGTGCACGCTCTCCCACAGGCGCGCTTTCCGCGTCTGCACGTTGGCGGCGCCGTGGCTTGACTCGATGGTCACGCCCTCGCGGGCCAGCTTCACGTGCCCTTCGGCCTTGAATTCGCCCGTTTCCGTGTCGTAGTCCATCGTGTCCGCCCGCAGGTGGACTGGAACGCCTTTGTCCTCCGCGCGGGCGGAAAACGCGCACAGCGTCAGAAACGCGGCGGCGAGGAGATATTTCGCGCTGCGAAGCATCTTATTCGGAATAGTCTCCGCCGTCGTTGCCGCCTTTCGTAGGAGCGTTGTCGGGGCGGTAGTCGCCGCGGTTGGCGATAATCCGGCGCTCCGGCAGAGGATTCCACGTGTTGCGGCGGTTCACGATCTCGATGACTTTCTCGGCGGTACCTTCGGCGTTGAACGCCTTGATGAACCTCTCCGCCCAGTACTCCGTCTCGTCGATGATGCGGTCAAGGTACTTCGGCTCGAGCGCGAGGATCTTCTCGCAGAACGGAAGATTGGCTTTCTTATAGTCGCCCGACTTGCGGCTCATGCCCTTGGCGTCGCACCAGGCGACGATCTCGTCCCACAGCTCCGCTGAGATGCCGCGGTCGGCTTCCTTCACGTAGGAGCCGTTTTCGATCACAGCGTTGCCGGTGTCCGGCTCCATCTTGATGCCGAAGACGACGTTCTGGAACAGCGTCGCCACGTTGCCCTTGACGATCCCGTAGTTGCGGAAATGCGAGCACTTCTCGATGTTCGTGCCGGAAATGCCGTGCTGGGCGATGGACACGTTGTAAGGCTTCAGCGCCGTGGCGATCTCCAGCGTCCTGTCAAGGTTGATCCCCTCGTCCTGGCCGAGCGTCTTGTCGTAGGTGCCGTGCTTGCTGCCGTTGGAGATGGCGATCAGGTCGGGGAAAATGCCCCACGAGTTGAGTCCGCCGATAAAATACGTGGCCTCTTCCACCGTGGAGAACTCGCCCGGGCCCTTGATCTCGCCCACTTCGACCTCAAGCCCGAAATAGGGCGGAACGTGCATGGCCACGTCGCGCGTCGCGCAGAGGTTGTTCCAGTCGTCGAGGTGCG
>CAZFNC010000024.1:0-16631 GCA_964520485.1 uncultured Synergistaceae bacterium
GCCGTCCTGTTGGGATCGGCGCCGGCCAGACCCGCGGCGGTGTACGCGCCGACGCCCGTCGCGTGCGCGAGACAGGGTATTCGTTCAGCGTCGGAGAGCGCGAAAAGGGCATCTCAGCCATCGCCGCCCCGCTGCTCAACTCCGAGGGTTCCCTCGTCGGCTGCCTGAACATCTCGGGGCCGAGTTTCCGCTTTACGGACGAGATCAGGCGGACGTCCGCGGCGGAACTCGTCCGCGAGAGCCGCGAGCTTTCCCGCACCTTCGGCCCTCCTTTCCCGTGGGGCGGAAACGCGTCAGGGGACGCGGGCGCCTGAAGCGCAAAAAGACCGTTTTTTGCCCGAGAAGGCGAAAAACGGTCTTTTTGGTCGCGGCAGCTTTAAGAGGGAGACGCGAGCTTTTCCTCGTAGGAACGGCGACGGAGCAGGAAATAGACCACAAGCATCAGCGTCGTGGCCACCCATGCGATCGGATAGCCCGCGAAGACGTAACCGACGCGGTGCCTGATCGACAGCGCGACGGCCAGATAAGTCTGCCGCACCACCACCATGCCGAAAAGCGAGATGAACATGGGAACGCGCGTGTCGCCGTAGCCGCGCATCGTGCCGAGCAGCACCTCGCGCAGCGCCACCACGAGGTAGAACGGCTGCAGCGTGTGCATCATGCTGACGCCGACGGACACCACCTGAGGCGTGTCGTTAAACAGGAGGATCAGCTTTTCCGCCAGGAAGAACAGCGTCGAGCTCACTACAACGCAGTAGCACAGCGCCAGAGCGGCGGCGCAGCGCGACCCCCTGCCGATCCTGTCGGCCTTACGAGCGCCCACGTTCTGCCCGACGAACGTCGTCAGAGCCAGCCCGAAAGCCTTGCACGGGAGCGCGATGAAGCGGTCGATCTTCTCCGCCGCGCCCATGCCCGCCATCGAAACGGCGTCGAAACTGCTGATGTAGCGCCACACGAACAGGTTGGAGAAAAGGATCAGCGAGTTCTGCACGCCGGCGGGCATGCCGATGCCGAACATGTCGCGGATCACGTTCCTCTCGCGGCTGAGCTCCGAGAACGTCAGCCTGAAGGAGGGATCGACGCGCCGCAGACGCGCGTAGACGAACATCACGGAGATGGACTGCGAGATCACCGTGGCGATGCTCACGCCCGCGACGCCGAGTTTCAGCCAGACGACAAAGATCACGTCCAGCACCACGTTGAGCGCGCAGACGGCGGCAAGGATGAGAAACGGCCCGCGCGAGTCACCGACGGCGCGCAGCAGCCCCGCGGCCACGTTGTAAATGACCGTGAAAAGAATCCCAGCCAGGTAGATGCGCAGGTAGATAACGGCGTCGCCATAGACCTCCGAGGGGACGGAAATCATGCGGATCAGCGACGGCGTGACGAAAATCCCCGTCACGGAGAGCGCCGTGCCGAGCAGCACGGACGCGGCGAAGCCGGTGCGCATCGAAGCCGACATGCGTTCGCTCTTGCCGGCGCCGAAATAGCGCGAAACGACGACGGACGCGCCTATGGACATGCCGTTGAAAAAGCCCACCACCATCTGCGAAATCGCCGTGCAGACGCTCACCGCAGCGAGCGCCTTGTCGCCCACGAAGTTGCCGACCACGAGCGCGTCGGCCGTGTTGTAAAGGTTTTGAAGCAGTTCCGCGAGGACGATGGGAACGGCAAACAGAATCAGTTTTTTGAGGATACTGCCACGAGTGAAATCAATTGTCCGTTGTTCCATGCGCACCTCCGTGTCCGCAGAAAAAATGTGTGTTAAAACGCGCCGAAAGTTCTCTTTTCGCCCCGCAGCGGGAAATTCGCGGCGCGGGGGACGCGGCCTTGAACACGGCGCGGCCCCGTTTCCGGCGAACGGAGTCCCCGCGCGGTTCCGCGCCAAAGGCGGTTTTTCAAGGCGTCTCAGGCGTCGGGACGATAGGCCTTGCCCTGCATGTAACTTTCGATACGGTTTTCCTGGAGCGCCCCGAGGTTCCCGAGGCGCAGGTTCTCGACGATGTTGCGGTGAAACGTGAGGATGCTGTCGAGGTCTTCCGGCCCAACG
This sequence comes from uncultured Synergistaceae bacterium, assembly GCA_964520485.1. GTDB lineage: Bacteria > Synergistota > Synergistia > Synergistales > Dethiosulfovibrionaceae > Pyramidobacter. The sequence continues at coordinate 2,051 of CAZFNC010000024.1, forward strand.
TTGTGGATCATGTACTGGAAGAGGCGCGAATACGTCTTTTTGAGCAGTTCCGTCGTCCATGGAAGTCCCGAGAACTCATGGATATAAAAATGGAAACGGCACTCCAGGTCGAAGAACTCCAGCTGGCCTTCCACAAGGTTCTTCTCGAAGACGGTCCTGATCGCGGCATAGCGGTCGATGCAGTCAAGCAGGTACCGGTAGTGCTCTTCCTTCATCAGGCCGTTTTCGACAATGTGGGCGTACACATGTGTCTCGAGCAGGACGCGCACGTCGTAGATCTCGCCCACGTCCGCGTCGCTGTACTGGAGCACGAGCGCGCCCCGGCGCGGCAGCGTCTTGACGATCCCGTACGACTCCAGCACCTTCAGCGCCTCGCGCACAGGGGAACGGCTCACCTTCATCTCCTCGGCCACGTCGTTTTCGCGGATGAACGACCCAGGGAGAAAGCGCTTCCTCACAAGCAGCTGACGGCGCAGATAGCGCGTCACTTCTTCTGTGATCGACTGCGGGATAAAGCTGTCGTCGGTTATCATGGACTTCTCTCCTCCTCGTGACGACGCCGTGAACGTTTTTAATATACGCTTTCGGTGGTCAAAAATCCACAGATAAAACAATAACAGAGTTCACGGCTAAATATTTTTAACCGTGAACTCTGTTTTTTAGTTACGCACGGCGGACGAGCCCGCGCGTTTTTTGACCGTTTTCGGTCCGCGACCGCCGACCGCTCTGACGAAAAGGCGCGAACCCCGCGCCGACGTTTTGCGAAAGCGCCCGCCGTGACGGGCCGCGCGGAGATTTATCCCCGTTCAGCGGCGATACGCCGCGCCATCTCAGCGCCGACTTCGCGCAGGGCCGCTTCGTCGGCCTCCGTCGGGCAGCTTTTGACCTCGACCACGTTCTCGATCAGGTCCCAGCCAGGCTTGGCGGCCAGCTCGCGAAGGGGCTTGATCTCGGCGCCCTTGCTCCACGTGTAACACCCCGCAATCGCGAGCACGCGGCCCGAGACCTTGCAGTTTTCGATCTTCTCGACGACGGGCATCATCGCGGGGAACATGCCCATGTTGTAGCAGCAGCTCAAAAGAGCGATGCCTTTGCTGCGCCACACGTCGCGAATCACGCAGCTCAGGTCGGCTGTGCTCGCGTCATAGACCCTGACGTCCTTTACGCCGCCCGCTTTCAGGCCGTCCGCGACGCACTCGGCCATGCGCGCCGTGTTCCCGTACATCGAGCCGTAGACGATCGTCGCGCTTTGCGTCGTCTCCTGCCTGCTCAGGCTGTCGTAGAGCGCGACGACCTTCGCCACGCCCTCGCCGCGGCGGACGGGGCCGTGCGAGGGACAGATCATCCTGATGGGCAGCGCCGAAGCTTTTTTGAGCGCCGCCTGCACGTTGGCGCTGAAGCGTCCCACGATCGTGGCGTAGTAGCGGCGCGTCTCCTGCGCGAAGACGTGCATGTCCGTTTCGTCGTCGAAGATGCCGCCGTTGAGCGCGCCGTAGCTGCCGAACGCGTCGCACGAGAAGACGATGCCCGTCGTGCTCTCAAACGAGACCATCGTCTCGGGCCAGTGCACCATGGGGATCGCGGCGAACGTCAGCTTGTGCGCGCCCAGATCAAGCGTCTCGCCGTCCTTGACTTCCTTCACGGAGGCGCTCTCGCCGTAGAACTGTCGGATGAAGTTGAGCGCCTGTTTGTTGGACACGACCGTGATATCGGGGTACACCTTGCGCAGCATGCGGATGGCGCTTGAATGGTCGGGCTCCACGTGGTTCACGATAAGGTAGTCGACGGGACGGTTTCCGAGAATGCTCGAAATGCGCTCCAGATACTCCCCGAAGAACTCGGCCTTGACGCCGTCGATCAGCGCGACTTTTTCGTCGTCGATCAGGTAGGAGTTGTACGACACGCCGTAGGGCAACGGCCACAGGTTCTCAAACAGGTGCGTTTTGCGGTCGTTCACGCCGACCCACCAGACGTTCTCCGCGACAGATACAGCCTTTAACATGAAAAAAACCTCCGGACCCTGGATTGTGTACCGCCCGCGGGCGACGTTCCACGGCTCCCGCGCGCGTATCGCGCGGCGGCGGGCGCCGCCGCGGCAAAACAGTTTATTATACGATTTTCACGGCGTTCGCGCAACTAAAAGCGTGCCGCCAACCGCCGGTTCCCCGCGCCCCGGGGAAGCGCGAACTTTACCCGACGAGACGGTAGCGGTTGGTGGGACGGCCGATTTTCTGATACTCCAGTTCAAGCACGGCGCGTTTTTGAGCGACAAGATATTCCAGATAGCGGCGCGCCGTGATGCGGGACACGTGCAGCTCGACGGCCGCCTCGATGGCGGACATGGGCGACGGGGCCTTCGCGAGCAGCCCGACGAGCTGTTTGAGCATCTGCGGGTTCAGTCCCTTGGGCAGATCCTCGTGTGCGCCCTGTTCGGCGCGCTGCTTTTGCAGCAGCTGGTCAAGCTCGTTCTGGTCAATCTGCGAAGCGCCTCGGATGAGGCGCGTCTCCAGCTGCTCAAAAGACCGCAGCGAGTTCCTGATGCGCTCGAAAACAAACGGCTTGATGATGTAGTCGAAGGCGCCGGCCTTGAGCACGGCGTTGACGGTGTTCGTGTCGCGCGAGGCGGAAACGACGATCACGCCGACGGTGCCGTTCGTCTCGCGGATCTTCTGCAGGGTCTCCACGCCGTCCATGCCCGGCAGAAAGATGTCAAGCAGCACGAGACGAACAGGGTGGCGGCGCAAAAATTCAAGCGCGTCGCGCCCGCTTGAAACGACTCCCGCGACGACGAAGCCGGGGATCGCGGCGATAAACTGTCTGTGCACGGCGGCGACCATCGGGTCGTCCTCGACCACGAGCACGTCAATGGGATCGGACATCTGAAATAACCTCCTTGCTTCTTCTGGGAACGTTCGCGATGAAAACCCCGCCGAGGCCGCGTTGCCCAACTTTTCTCCCGCGGCGCCGGCGCGCGTTTCCGCCCTCTCGCGGTCAGGGGCGCTCGCCGCTCGGGAAGGGGTCCGGCCTCTTCTTGCCTTCTTCGGGAATCGGGATCGTGACCGTGAACTCAGTGTACCCGCCGGGGACGTAATCGACGTCGATGTCGCCGCCGAGCGCGTCGACGATCGAGGCGACGTTGTACAGCCCGTAGCCCGAAGGACGGCCTTTCGTGCTGAAACCCTTGTCAAAAACGTGCTCGGCCGTGCGGCTGTTCATCGTTCCGGCGTTGTCGCGGACGAGGATGAAGATGCGCCCCGATTCGTCGTAGATGGCAAGCGTCACCTGCGACTCCGGCGTCACTCCCTTCTCCAGAAGCGCCTCGACGGCGTTCTGAAGAAGGTTGCCGACGATGATCACGAGCGAACGGTCGTTGATCGCGCCGCTGTGATCCGCGCAGAAACTCTCGGGGTCGAGCACAAACCTGATGTGCTGTTCGCGGCACAGCCCCGCCTTGCCCATGACGATGCCGCATACGGCGGCGTTCTTGATGCGCTCCGTCATGAAAGCCTGCGCGGACTGCGACGCGCCTGTCTCGGCGGCGATGTACCGCACGGCGCGGTCATACTGCCCCAGCTGCACGAGCCCCGAAATGGCCTGAAGCGTGTTCATGAACTCGTGGTTGTGGATGCGCAGCGTCTCGACGTACATCTTGACGCCAGTCATCTCCTCCGCCATCGCCTGGAGCTCGCTCAGGTCGCGAAAAGCGACGATGGCTCCACGCGCGCGCCCGTTGATCACGACGGGCGCCTTGCTGCACGAAAGCAGCGCGCCGCGCAGGTTCTGCTCGGCATCGTACACGGGCGTCTTCGTCTGCACGACGCGCATGATGTCAAGCCCGGGGATCAGAGAATCGGCGTCCGCCCCCAGAACGTCGCCGCGCAGGTCGAGCATTGACCTGGCCATCTTGTTGAGCATGGTGATGCGCCCGTGCGCGTCGACGGCGAGGATCCCCTCGCGCAGCGAATCGAAGATGCGCTCGCGTTCGCCGACGGTGATGCGGATGCGGCGCTTGAGCGCGTGGTTCCAGACGACGAGCGCGCCGAAAACGAACAGCGCGACGCTCAGGGCGCGCATGATAAAGCGCGGCGTCAGGAAGGACCAGCCGGAGTCGTTCAGCCAGCGGTCGAGTATCTGCGTGTAGCGCCCGCTCTGTTTGACGTCGCGCAGCGCGGAGCCGATCCGCACGGCAAGTTCCATGTCGCCCTTCAGCACGACGATCGCGCGGTCGTACGTCTGCAGCGGCAGCAGCCGCTGGCGTATCGTATAGCGGTAACGGCGCTCCTTCGCCATCTCGTACAGCCCCTGGAACGACTCGCAGACGAAAGCGTCGCAGATGCGCAGGCTAAGCGCGTGCAGTCCCTCGCTCACAGTGCCGCAGGGGAAGATCTCGGACCCGAATCCCAGAGTCCGCAGAATCTTTTCCTCAGGCGCTCCGCGCACCACGCATATGCGCTTGCCGCGCAGCTGCTCCAGCCTGTCGGCTCTTCCCTGCGGCAAAAACAGGGTTGACGACTCCCACAGAAACGGGAACGCGAAACAGAGGGCGTCCTGCCGGTCCCCTTTCGCCAGGTCGATCATCTGCCTCAGAGAATGTTCCATGCGCGGGTCGTCGGGATCAAAGTTCCGCGCGGGCAGAGATCCGTACAGCCCCCGCTCCGTCTCCGCGGGGAACATCGTGCCGACGACGAGGTCGGGCGCGTCGTTTTCATCCTCGTCGGGACCACGGACGTAAAAGTTCATCTGCGCGCTGTCCGCGATCGCCTCGAGCAGTTCGATATACACCCCCGTCAGTCTCCCCTCGGCGTCGGTAAAGACGTAGGGCGCCAAATAATCGAGACAGCGCACCGTCAGCCTGCGACCGACGGGAGAGCCGACGAGCCGCCCCGCGCGGCACACGTCCGCGCCGCTCGCGCAAAAGGCCGCCGCCAGCGCGAAGACGATCAACGTTTTCAAGCCGGTCTTCAAGGTCCACACCCTTTCTCCACGCGCCTCTTCCGGCAAAACTCTTTCTCACGGAGAATCATACCATACTCCCGCCCGCCGCGCGGACCTCATTTTCTCAGACGTCCGCCCGAACAGGGCATCTTCGGACGATCCTGAGCCCCGGCGCGGCGAAAACCGCGCTTTGTCCCGCGGCGAGGACGGCGAAAAGCATCTGATCGCCCGTCTTATTGTCCATATAAACAATGCATAAACGCGGCGTTTATGGTATGCTTAAAGCGTCTTCAAGCCGGAAAAACCTTCCCCTCCGGCGGGCTCGCGGCCGGTCGCGACGAGGCCCGGCAACTCGCGGGTCTCGGCTTCTTCCGCGCGCGGCGGCCTTTCCGCGCCGCTTTCGCTCAACTTTTCGCATAGAGTTTCCTTTACCGAACTCAGGAGGTGTTCACTTCATGCGCAAACTTTCTGCCGTCCTGCTTCTGTTCGCGTTACTGACGGCCCCCGCGTGGGCGGGGGACGTGACCGTCTCGAGCTTCTCCCCGCTGGGGAAGCTCTCGGGCAAACAGACGCGGCCTCGGTTCACCGTCGTGTTCAGCGGCGACGTCGTCGATCCTTCGCAGGTCGACAAGCCGCTCGCCGGCGACAAAGTTCCCCTGAAAATCCGTCCCGCCGTCGCGGGCACGGCCGTATGGGCCGCCCCCAACAAACTTCTTTTCACCCCTTCGGCCAACCTCCGGCCCGCCACGCGGTACGTCGCCGATTTCGGCCCCGGCGGCCTGCGCACCGTCGGCGGCACGCTCGTCGGCGGCGCGCAGAGTTTCGAGTTCACCACGCCCTCGCTCAGGCTCGAACGCGTCACGCTGCTGGGAATATCGGCTCAGCGCAGCGTCACGCTGCGCGTCGACTTCAACGCGCCCGTGTCGCCCGTGCGGCTGCGGGGCTTCCTCTCGATCCGCGACGAACACGGCTCCCCCGTGGAATACAACATCCGCGGCGCCTCGCCCGCCGGACGGATTCTCGTCGACACGCAGCAGGTCTGGGGCAAAAAGCTCGTTGTCGCCGTCAGCGCCGGTCTCATTCCCGACAAGGGCGACCTGCCGCAGGAGACAAACGCCGAATCGACGGTCGATCTCGTCGCGGAAACGCTGGTGACAAGTTCCGACGCGTCCATGAACGAGAGCGGCAGGGGGCGGATACACGTTGAGCTGAACAGCCCCGTCGATCCCGCCGCGGCCAAGGGCTTTATCGAGCTTTCCCCGGCGCTTCCCTTCACGGTCGAGTCGTGCTACGACGGCTTCAACGTCGTCGGCGGGTTCGCGCCCCGCTCGCGCGTCACGATGACCGTCCGCAAAGGACTGACGGGCGAGGACGGCAAGCCGATGAAAAAGGATTTTGTCAAGTCCTACATCTTCCCAGACGTGCCGCCGTCCGTCCGCTTCCCCGCCGCGGGCATGTTCCTGACGCCGGCGGAAGCGCCGAGGATCGCCGTCGAGACGGCCAACGTCCACGCGCTCCGGCTTTCCGCGTGGCGCCTGTACGCCAACAACGTGGCCGTGGCGGCCCTTGACAGCGCCGATTGGAACAACAACTTCACACGCTGGGCCAAGCCGCTCGGCGCCAAAAAGTTCCGCGTCGACGGAAATGTCAACGAGATCACGCGCCGCGCCGTTGACCTGAGCGCGCTCGGCTGCGAGGGCGAGGGCATCTACATGGTCGAGGCGCAAAACGACGACCCCGGCGCATGGAACAGGGCGCACATGCTGCTGGCCGTCACCGACACGGCCGTATCGGCGCGCCTGTACAAGCGCGGCCTCCAGGTGTGGGCGACGTCGATCTCCGACGCGAGGCCCGTCGCCGGCGCGAGCGTCAAAGTGTACTCGAGCAGCAACCAGCTTCTCCTCGAAGGGACGACAGACGCCGTAGGCGTCGCCGGTTTCAGCGTGGACGGCTGGGAGGACGATCTCCGGCCCGCGCTCGTCACAGCCGAACGGGACGGCAAAGTCTCGTTCGTGAAGCTGGGGATCAGCGCCCTTTCGGGGCGCGACGTCGACATATCCGGCGCGCCATGGGCGGACGCCTACGACGGCATGTGGGTTCTGCCGCGCGCGCTCTGGCAGCCCGGCGAAACGCTCGAGGCGCAGGCGATCGTGCGAGGCGCCGCTCTGGACCTGCCGGGCGAGTTCCCGCTCGTCTGGAAGCTCTCAGGAAGAGGCATCGACCTGGCCGGAGGCGCCGTCACGCTGGACAAAAACGGCGTCGGCGCGGTCTCAGTCCATCTGCCAGAAACGATTGAAAGCGGAACGTACACGCTCAGGCTGCTCGTCCCCGGCGCTTCGGAGGCCGTCGCGGAGCGCGACGTCTCCGTCGAGGAGTTCCGTCCTCCGCAGGTCGAAACGACCGTCGCGGCCCCCGACGCGATGTTCCCGGGGAAAGAAGGCACGTTCGACATCGCCGCCCGCTACCTGTTCGGCGCGTCCGGCGCCGGGCTGAACTGGGAGCTGAGCTACACCGCCGCGCCGGAACAGTACGTCTCCAAGGCGTTCCCCGGCTACGAATTCGGCTCGGAAACGGCGAAAGACGCGGGACGTTCCTCGGGAGAGATCGCGATCGGCACGCTTGACGCCGACGGCAAGGCTTCCGTCACGTGGACGCCCGACGCGGACCTTCGCGCGCCGTCCATCGTCCGCGCGCGCATCCGCCTCAACGTCATGGAAGCGAACGGCCGCTGGACGGGCAGCACGGTCTCGCTCCCCGTCTACCCCACGAAAGCGCTGATCGGCGTGCGGCGTCCCGCCGGCGGCGTCCGGCCCAACGCCGACGCCGAGATCGGGCTCGCCGCCGTCGACTGCGCCGACGCGCCCGTGAATCTCGGCTCCGTGGACGTTGAAATCTCCAAGGTCACGGAACGGTATGTGATGGTCACGGACGACAACGGCAGCCGCATGACCTGGCAGGAGGAGTTCTCCGAGCCCGAAAAGGCGACCGTGACGCTGAACGGCACGGGCACGTTCGTCTTCCGTCCGAAGGAAGAAGGACAGTACAGGATCACGTTCGCCCACGCGGACGGAAGCGCCTCGCTGCGCCTTCAGGTCTGGGAAAACTGGCAGGGATCGGCGCCGATGGGCGCGTCCATGCCCGACCGCGTGGAGATGAAAGCGGACAGGGAATCCTACCCCGCCGGCAGCACGGCGAAGGTCGCGCTCAAATCGCCCTTCGCGGGCAGGGCCGTCCTGACCGTCGGCGGCGACCGTCCTCTCGCGATGAGGACGTTCGATCTGACCGCCGGCGAGACCGTCGTCGAAGTGCCCGTCACGTCGGAGACGCTGCCCAACGTCTGGGTCACGGTACAGGTCGCGCGTCCCGAAAGCGCGGGGTCGAAACCGCCCTACAGGGCTCTGGGGGCCGTTCCTCTTGCGCTCGACCTCGCCTCGCGCAGGCTGAACGTCTCCGTCGAAGCGCCGAAGAAAGCCGAACCGGGCGAGCTGCACGCGGAAGTCCGCGTCACGGACGCCGCCGGCGCGCCCGCCAGCGGCACGGTTTCCCTCGCGTTCGTCGACCGCGGCATCATCCTTTTGAGCGGCGGCGACAACGCCGACCCGTGGGAGTGGTTCACCCGTCTGCGCGGCATGGACGGCAAGCTCTGCGACGTCTACGACTCCCTGCTGCCCATCGAATCCCGCGCCACGGCTCTGCTCCACCCCGCCGGCGGCGAGGCGGGGATGGACGCCATGAAGATGATGGCCAACGCCGACATGATGTCGCCCGTGCGCGCCTCCGACTACGTGCCCCTGGCCCTCTGGCTGCCGTCCGTCAAGGTGGAGAACGGCGCCGCCGACGTCACGGTGAACGTTCCCGAGTACGCCGGCTCCCTCCGCGTCGAAGCGATCGCCGTCGACGGCGCGAACATGGGACGCGCCACGGCCGAGACGAAGATCGCCCGACCCGTCGCGGTCGACCTGACGCTGCCGCGCTTCGCCTCGCCCGGCGACACGATCCGTCCGACGCTCAACGTCACGTCCGAGGAAAGCGGCGCCGCGTCCGTGTCCGTCTCGCCCGCAGAGGGGCTCTCGCAGGACGGCCCCGCGTGGAAAAGCGAGGAACAGCTGACAGCGGGGGCGCGCGTCCCGCTCACGGAAAAGCTGCCCGCCCTGACCGTCGGTTCAGGCTCCGAGCGCGGCGTTCTCAAGGTCGAAGTCTCCCTGAACGGACACGATTACGGCGCCGAAGCGTCCGTAGCCGTCCGCCCCGGCTGGCCGCGGATCTCGCGGCTCGGCGGCGGCAGCGCCGGCGAGGGCGTCTCCGAGTTTGAAGTGCCGGCGGACTGGTACCCCGGCACGGGCGAAGTGAAAATCAGCGTTTCCGGCGTGCCCGCCGCGGACGCCGTTTCACTGCTCGAGACCGTCAACGCCTGGGGCTGCGGTCTTGAACGCGCTGTCTCGCGGGGCTGGATAACGCTTGCCCTGCCCGCGCTGCTCGGCGGGGAGAACAAGGACCTCTCCAACCCCCTCGAAAACCGCGTCGCCCTCAACACCGTGCTCGCGGAGATGGCCGGCAGCCAGCTCTACGACGGCTCGTGGAGCTCGTGGCCCGGCGGCGGCGCCGATCCGTGGAACTCCGTCGCGGCGCTGCACCTGCTCACCGCCGTCCGAGATTCAGGGATCTTCGAGCCCGAGGCTCTGGACAACGGCCGTCAGTGGCTGAGACGGTACATGGCCGAACCTCTGCCCGGGGACGGAGCGGCGCTGACGGACGCGATGAACGCCCGCGCCTACGGCTGCTACGTTCTCGCGATCGGCGGGGAAGCCCCCCTGGGGTGGATGAACTGGCTCGAGGAACGCGCGGGCGACCTCAACGCGTCAGGCCGCGCCCTGCTGGCCGCCGCCTACGCCGTCGCGGGCGAAAAGGAAAAGACCGAGACGCTCATCGGCAGCGAAAGCGGCGGGGCCGACTCCCCTGTCAATCTGCCCGAAGACGGCTTCAGGCTGCTCGCGCTCGACGCCATCGAGCAGGGCGGTTCTCCGGCGCGCGCCCTCGCCGACCGCGTCGCCGCGGAGCTTTCCAAGGGCGGCGGACGGCGCAGCGCCCGCGACGCCGCGTCCATGGTCATGGCCCTCAGCGTCTTCTCGCGTCACGTCGTCCCCGGCCCCGTCAAGGCGAGGCTGACAGGACCCGACGGCGCCGAGCTCGCCTCGTTCGACGGATCTCCCGTCACGTGGAAGGGCGATTCCGGCGGAAAGATGAAGCTGACCGTCACAGGCTCTGGCTCTCTGTGGTACTCGTGGACGGCGTCGGGAGTCCCCGCGCGGAAACCGGAAAGCTACAGCCGAGGCCTGCGCGTGGAACGCGCTCTGATCGACGCGGAAACGAATAAGCCAGTGAACCCGAACGACGTGACGTTCGGACGCGCCGTCGAGATGCGCGTGAAGGTGACAGGCCCCGCCGCGTTCGCGCGGCTCCGCCTTTCGATGCTGCTTCCCGCCGGATTCGAGGCGCAAAGCGCCGGAGAGGGCGCGGAAAACCCCGGTTTCACCGCCCGCCCCGACCTCAGATTCGACCGCCTGATCCTCAACGTCGAAGGACAGGGCAAGGCGTTCGAGTGGACGCTGCCCTGCCGCGCCGTGACGCGCGGCACGTTCTCGCTGCCGCCCGTCTCCGTCGAAGCCCTCGGCAACGCGGGGCTCGCCTGCCTCGGCGAGAGCGGCTCAATCACGGTGCGGTAAACGGCGCGGACCATGAGAAAACGCGCGACAGGGCTCCTGACGTGCGGACTGATCCTCTGCGCGGCGTGCGCGGGGTTCTTCGGTTACCGCCGATGGGAACGTCTCGGAGAGCTCGGCTCCGTCGAGAGCCGGCTTTCCGCCTGGCCCCGCTCCGCGGTCGTCCGCGACCGCGCGGGCGCGCCGCTTTGCGTCTTTCTTTCGGAGGACGGGGAGTACTGTCTCCCCGTCCTCCTTTCCGAGATGGGACGCTGGTTGCCTCTCGCCGCCGTCGAGGTGGAGGACCGCCGTTTCTGGACTCACGGCGGCGTCGACTGGAGGAGCCTGCTGCGCGCGGCCTTCGATTACGCGCTGAAAGGGCGGCGCGCCGGCGCTTCCACCGTCACCAGCCAGATCGTCCGCATCTGCCGCCCGTCGGAGCGCACCTTCTCCACAAAAATACGCGAGTTCGCGCAGGCCCGCGCGCTCGAGAGGAAACATTCCAAGGAAGAACTCCTCGCCGCCTACCTCAACATGATCCCCCTCGGAGGCAACCTGCGCGGCGTCGAGGCGGCCTCGCTCGCGTGGTTCGGGCGTTCTGCGCGCGACCTCACGGTCGCCCAGGCGGCGCTGCTGGCCGTGATGGCCAAGGGCCCCACGGCCTACCGGCCCGACCTGCACCCACGGGCGGCCCTCGCGCGGCGCAACTGGGCGATCTCGCTGCTTGAACGGCGCGGCAGGATCACGCGCGAACAGGCGCGTCTCGCCCTCGCCGAGCCCCTGCCGCGCGCCATGTCCCCTCTGCCGTCCGAGGAATGGCTGTTCTGCCGCAAAGCGGCGTCCCTCACGCCCGAGAAAGACGTCGTCTCCACGCTCGACCGCTCCATGCAGAAGACGCTGCGCGCGGCCCTGCTCGACGCCCTCGCCGCGCAGGACGGCGACGTCACGGCGGCGGGAGTGCTCATCGAAAACGACACGGGGGCCGTTCGCGCCTACGTGCCCAACGCGAGACGCGGACAGCGCGCGGCTCCCGCCGAATGGGTTGACTGCGCTTCATCGCCGCGATCGCCCGGCTCGGCGCTCAAACCGTTCGCCTACGCGCTGGCGTTCGAGGACGGTTCGATCTCGCCGGCTTCGCTGATGGCCGACACGCCGCTGACGCTCTCGGGGCGCGCGCCGCGCAACTTCGACCGCGTCTACCGAGGCCCCGTGAGCGCCGCCGCCGCGCTCGTCGACTCGCTCAACGTCCCCGCCGTGCGCATCCTCAGGGACGAGGGCGGCGAGCGTCTGCTGCGGAAGCTGCGCCTGCTCGGATTCTCGGCGCTGACGCGGACGGCGGCCCACTACGGGGACTCGCTCGTCCTTGGGGGGTGCGAGATCACGCCGTTGCAGCTGGCGACCGCCGCCACGGCCCTCGCGCGCGGAGGCTTTCTCGTCGAAAACCGCCTGATCGAGTCTCACCCCGTCATCGAGCGCGCCGTCTTCTCGCCCGAAAGCGCCTGGCTCACCTCGAACGTCCTTTCCGACCCTTCGCGCATGCCGACGCTGCTTCGCTCCGTCGATCCCGAAAGCGGCCGCTTCGCTTTCAAGACGGGGACGTCGTACGGCCTCCGCGACGCCTGGACCGTCGGGTGGAACGGCCTCTGGACGCTCGCCGTCTGGCTCGGCGACCCGAGGGGAGATCCGCATCCCGGGCTCGTCGGACTCAGCGCGGCGGCGCCCGCCGTCCTGAAGACGCTGCGCTCCCTTCCCGCGCGCGGCCTCGGCGACCCGCCGTCCGGCGTGGCCGAGCGCGAAGTCTGCGCGCTCTCGGGACTTCCTCCCTCCCAGCTGTGCCCCCGAACCGTGAAGGAGTACGCCATAACAGGCGTCTCGCCCGCGCGCGTCTGCACCATGCACCGTCCCGAGGGCGGCAAGGTCGTGGTCGTCTGGCCGCCCGAACTTTCCGCCTTCATCGGAAGCCGGCGCGGGGAGAGAACGGGGTTGTCCATCGCCTCGCCCCTGGAGGGCGCCGCCTACCTTCTCCACGAAGACGGCGCGAAGCTGGTCCTGCGCGCCGAAGGGAGCGACGAGTTCTTCTGGTTCGTCGACGGGCGCTACGTCGGCCGCGGCACGCCCGAAACGCCGTGCCCCTGGACGATGACGCGCGGCAGACACCGCCTCTCCGTGACCGACCCGCTCGGACGCGAAAAAGCCGTCGGCTTCTCGGTTTACACGCTCGACGACAACCCCGGGGCGCGGATTCCCGACCTCGAACCGCTCGAGGAATAGCGCCGCGCGATCTTGCCAAACATCGAAGAGTCCGCCGCGAACGTTCGCGGCGGACTCTTCGCGCGTCAAGGCGGTCTACGCGGCTGGCGCCGTCTCCGACGTCTCGCGCGCGGGCAGGAACAGGTTCACGAGATCGGCGTTCGGCGTCATCTCGAGGACCGCCGTGTCCGCGTCCTCCAAAGCGAGCGAGACGGCGTCGAAGATGTTCATGTTGTCGATCACGTCCCTGATCAGGTTCTTATCCACGTCTCCGCCGAACATCCTGTCGCCGTACATCTCAAAGAGCTTTTTGAGCACAGGCCGGAGTTTCTTCGTGTTCAAAGCGAGGGCAAAGCCGCGCGGCTCCAGCGCGATCTCCATTCCCGCGCCGACTTCGGGGATCCCGCCGAGCTGATCGGGGTTCATCACAGCCGCCAGCAGCCCCCTTTCCCCCGAGGCGAGCAGTCCGGGGACCACGCCGCCGAAGCGATAGCCTTTCCACCCGTCCGCCTCGTAAGGCTCGAGCCCGCCGAAAGCGCCGCCGAGTTCAGAGGCGCACATCTCGACGAGAGCGGCCGCTTTCGCGGCATCGGCACCAGCGACGTTGAGATAGACGCCGGGGATGATGCCGACCATCGGCGCGTCGACTTTCCCCGCCAAACCCAGCGTGATGTTTCCGCGCATGATCCCGACGAGTTCTTCCCAGCTCAGGCCGAGCGGCGACAGTTCGCGGACGGCTTCGCGTTCGGCGTTGTCCCCCAGTTCGGCCAGCTCTCCCGGCAGCGCGTCGGAAAGGCGGAAATCCTCGGGCAGGAACGAAGCCGAGACGTTGAGCAGCGCGACCAGCGGCGCGCGACCGAACAGCAGCGGCGCGGCGGAAGGAGCGCCGCCGTCAAACACGCCGCGCAGGTCTTTCCCCGCGAAACGGCTCAGCAGATCGACGGCGTTCGACCAGAGGACGAGCTTCAGCGACGACGCCGTATCGGTCAAGCCGAGTTCAATATCCAGGCCGGCGGGCATGTCGATGCCCTGGGCCGCGAAAACGTCCTCCTCCAGCCGCACTTTCGTCCAAACGTGACCGGACGTGTGAGCGGACGCGCCGGAGCCGCCCTCGGGCGCGGCGGCCATGGCGGTCAGCAACGCCGGATCGCCGTTGGCGCAGATCAAGTAACGGGCTCCGTCGCGTTCGAGCAGAGCCATGTTGATCTTTCCCACATTCTCGTCCTCCGTCACGCCCAGAGGGGTGAGCGTCGTGCCGGCGGGCGACACCGCGCTGAAGTCGGGCGCTTTAACGCTGAAGGAGTCAAGCCACGGGATCGCTCCTTTGAGTTCGGCGGCGAGGACGAACTTCCCGACGCCTTTAAAATCCGGCGCGGGCGTCGCGCGCAGGTCCACATCTCCGTACGAATCGACGGAGAACTGCGATGGAACGAGCGCCAGAGCCCGCGCCAGCAGCGAATCCGAGGAAGATTTTCTCAAAGCGTTCACGTCGCGGATGCCAATCTCGATCCACGTGCCGCCGCGCACCACGGCGGCGGCGAGGTCGGCCGCCCTCGGCGCCGCGAACGCGCCCGCCGCCAGCGCCGACGTCAGGACACAGGACAACAAAAACTTTTTCATCGCGCGCACAGTCCTTTCTCGCGCCGCGCGGGAGCGGGGCGCGGACACATCGCCAATCGCACGTTCCGAAACCGACG
>CAZFNC010000024.1:16731-22519 GCA_964520485.1 uncultured Synergistaceae bacterium
GGGCGCAAAAGAGGCCGTCCCCCTCACGGAAACGAGACGGCCCCGCGTTCCTTTGGATTTTACCTTGAAACTTTCTGAAGCAGGTACACAGCCACGCCGAGCGCCACGCCGACCGCGTCGGTCATCCAGCCGGGCTGGATGAGGAGCAGGGCGCCCGCGAGCAGCGCGATGCGCTCGTAGAAGTGCAGATTCCGCGTCCAGTAGCCCGCCGCCGCGAACGACAGAAGCACCGTCCCCGCGATCGCCGTGACCGCCGGAAGCGTCGTGTTCGCGAGAGAAGCGTTGATCATCAGAAGTTCGGGGTTGTAGGCGAAGAAGTAGGGAATCAGGAATCCCGCCACAGCCAGACGCAGCGCCGTGAAGCCCGTGCGCATCGGGTCCGCGCCCGCGATCCCCGCTCCGGCATAGGCGGCCAGCGCCACGGGAGGCGTCAGGTCGGCGATGATGCCGTAGTAGAAGATGAACATGTGCGCCGCCAGGACGGGCACGCCGAACTTCTGAATGGCGGGCGCGGCCATCGACGCCAGCACGATGTACTTCGCCGTCGTCGGCAGCCCCATGCCCAGCAGGATCGAGGTGATCATCGTCAGCACGAGCGTGAAGAACAGCTGTCCGCCCGCCAGCGAGACGATGCCGTTGGCCAGCTTCAGCCCGATGCCCGTCAGCGTGACAGAGCCGATGACAAGCCCCGCGCAGGCGCAGGCCGCAGCGACCGAGAGAGAACTGCGCGCGCCCTCGTCGAACGCGTCGACGATGTCGGAGAACTTCAGCCGCGTGTTCTTCCTCAGCATCGCCA
The DNA here is from genome assembly GCA_964520485.1 of uncultured Synergistaceae bacterium. Classification (GTDB taxonomy): domain Bacteria; phylum Synergistota; class Synergistia; order Synergistales; family Dethiosulfovibrionaceae; genus Pyramidobacter. The sequence continues at coordinate 17,528 of CAZFNC010000024.1, forward strand.
CGAGGACGGTGATCAGGATGCTGTAAAACGCAGCCTTCAGCGGCGTGTAGCCGCGCACGAGCATGTAGATGATGACAAACAGGGGGATCAGCAGGTGGCCGCCGTCAAGGAAGATCTTCTTCGTGTTGGGGAGCTGCTCGCGCGGCAGGCCTTTCAGCCCGAGGCGCTTGGCCTCCATGTGGATCATGATGAACACGGCCATGTAGTACAGCAGCGCGGGAAGCACGGCCGCGATGGCGATCGTGATGTAGGGAATGCCGATAAAGTCCGACATGATGAACGCCGCCGCGCCCATGATGGGCGGCATCAGCTGCCCGCCCGTGGACGACGCCGCCTCGACGGCGCCCGCGAAGTGCCCTTCGTAGCCGATGGACTTCATCAGAGGGATCGTGAACGTGCCCGTCGTCACCGTGTTCGCCACGGAACTGCCGGAGATCGTGCCGAAGAAGCCCGACGAGATGACGGCGACCTTCGCGGGGCCGCCCGCCTGATGTCCCGCGGCCGCGAGCGCGAGGTCGATGAAGAACTTGCCCAGCCCCGTCTTGTTCAGGAACGCCCCGAAGAGGATGAACATGAACACGAACGTCGAGGACACGCCGATCGGCGAGCCGATAATGCCCTCCGTCGTCAGGTACATGTGGTTGATGATCCTCGTCCACGTGAAGCCGCGGTGCGCGAAAAAGCCGGGCATGTACTTCCCGAGCCGCGCGTAGAGCACGAACACGAGCGCCACCCACACGATAGGCCATCCGACGATGCGGCGCGCGACCTCAAACGTGAAGAGGATCGCCAGAGCGCCGAAGATCAGGTCGTACACCGTGGGAATGCCGCCTCTGACCATGATCTCGCGGTAGTTGATCACCAGATAGAGCATCGTGGCGCCCGCGAGCGCGGCGAGGACGACGTCGAGCCAGTGCATTTTAGTGCGCGAAAACGACGCGCGGGACGGATAGAGCAGGATCACGAGCACGAAAGCGAAGAACACGTGCACCGGACGCTGAATCTGCGCGGGCAGCACGCCGAACCCGGCCGTGTAGAACTGGAACAGCGAAAAGGCGATGCAGAGCGCCCTTATGGCATATTTCCAAAAGCCTTCCGGACGGCGGTAGCGCGACTCGCTGTCGTACTTTTCCAGATTTTTCTGAACGGCACTGTCATCGCTGACGGTGCTCGAGTTGAGTTGCTTTTTCTCCACAAACTCGTCCATATCGTTTCATTCCCCTTTCTGCGTCCTCACACGCAGATTTTTTCGCAGAGACAGAAGTTGCAGCGGCATCAGGCGGCGCACGCGAAGCGTCACGGGATCACCCGGGGACGCGACAAGACGCCCGAGCGCGACGTTCTCCGCGCCGACGATCAGCCTGTGATCGGCCACGATCTTGCCGGTACGGTACGTCAGCGCCGGAATCTTCAACTCAAACCCGCGAATGTGAAACTTGCCGTCTTCGACGGAAAAGGACTGTCCTTCCAGAGGCTCAGACGGCAGCCCCGCTCCGAACATGTCGTAAACCGTCTCGCGCAGCGTCGAAGCGCCGGGAGTGATTTCGTAGATTTCATCCACGGGCGTGCGCGCCACTGAGTGGACGAAGCGAACCGTGTAACGATCCCCCGCGCGGACGGGACGCAGGAACACGACGGCGCCGTCCTTGTCCTCGACCGTCAGGAACAGGCGCGGGACGCAGGCGTACGCGGCCACGCCGAGCACGGCGCAGGCCAGCAGCCATATCGCCTTTTTCACCATGTTTCATACTCCTCCGGCGCCCCTCGCCGTACGGACTCGCCGCCGTGCGCGTATGGAAAAAGGCGGAAGGAACACCGGCTCCTCCCGCCTTTTGATACTCATGCCGGCTTCTGATTTCCGGTTATTTGACCAGACCGACCTCTTTGTAGTACTTGAGCGCGCCGGGGTGAATGTCGAGCGTCATGCCGTCGAGCGCGTGCTCGAGCGTCAGGCTCTTGCCCTTGTTGTGGGCGTTGCCGAGCGCTTCAAGGTTCTCGAAGATGGCCTTGGTAAGAGCGTACGCGTCGTCCTCGGACATATCGCGGCGGGCGACAAGGCACGCCTGCACGGCGATCGTCTCAACGTCGTGGTCGAGCGTGCTGTAAGCGTCCTTCTCGATGATGGCGGGGGCGAAGAAAGGATACTTGGCGATGATCTTGTCGCGGAGTTCGCCCTTGATCTCGATGAAGCGGAGCGGCTGCGACGTGACGATCTCCTGAATGCCCGCGTTGGGAGCGCCGACCGTAAACATAAAGCCGTCGATGATGCGATCCTTGAAGTTCGACGTGCTCTCGGCATAGGAGAGATAGTGCGGCTCAAAGCCGACGAAATCGTTCACGTCTTTCCCGCCGTGCAGGCCGACCATGCCGAGGATCTGGCTGGCGTTGGCCACGTTGCCCGAACCGGGCGCGCCGACCGAGAACTTGTGGCCCTTTACGTCCGCGAGCGACTCGATGCCGCTGTCGGGATTGACGGCGACCTGAATGTGCTCCGGATAGATGCGGCAGATGCCGGTGATGTTCTTGAGAGGAGCGTTGAAGAACAGCTCGCCGTTCTTGGCGTAGTCGGCGGTGTCGTTCTGCACGAGGGCGAGGTCGATGTCGCCCGCGTTCAGCAGATTGAGGTTCTCAATCGAGGCGCCCGTCGCCTGAGCCGTGCAGGACACCTTGCCGCCCGAATGGTCGGTGATGATCTGCGAGATCGCGCCGCCGAGCGGATAGTACGTGCCCGACGTGCCGCCCGTGCCCATGATGAACTGGCTGGCGGCGAAAGCCGCCGAGGCCGCGAAAATCCCCACAAGCGCCAGTGCGATAACATTCCGTTTTTTCACGTTTTTTCCCTCCTGTGAAAATTTGTCCCGCCTCGGGAAGATATGTTCCCGACACGCGATATTATAAAATAAACTTGCCCGTTTGAAAAGGCTTTTTCCGGCGTATACGAAAATATTTTTAATGAAAAAAACGACGCCGGAGAACGACGGGCCGGGCCGGAACGCGGCGCGTCAGCGGAGCCACGCGCCCACGCCGTCGCGCGCGATCTGTTCCATTCGCGGCAGCCCCTCGATCTCGACAGGAGAGCCAGTGAGCCTCCCGCAGGCCGCCAGCCACTCGCGGAAGATCTCCAGCTGGATGCCGACGCGTTCCTCCAGCGGGTGCCTCATGTCGTTCACGGGGTCCGCGAGCACGGCGTGGCCGTTCTGCGCGGGATCGGGCGTCTCGCTCAGAAACGGCGCGCAGGGCGTCGCCTCGCCGATCTCGTAGTGCGAGATGCCGCGAAAGCCGGGGACCGAGCGTTCCGCTTTCAGGCGCACGCCCCTGTCTTCCAGGTTCAGGATCATCTCAATCGCCGCGTCGGCGCACTTCGGGTGCGCCACCAGCGTGTAGGAAAGCGAGCCGCCGGGGTGCGTCGAGCCGTCGCGCGGGTCGAAAACAGGCTCGGGCGCTGTCGCCTCGTGCGCGTCGAGGCACGTGCCCACGCCCTCGCGCAGGATCAGCTGCACGACCCCGTGGCAGATCATCTGCGCGGGCGTCCCGCGGGCCGCGCCGGGGTAGTTGCGGTTGACGTCGCGCCAGTCCCTGCCGTCCTCGTGGACGTACCCCGACGGATGGCGGAAACGCGCGGGATCGCTCTCGCCCCCGCGCGGCGGCAGCCTCCTGTCGCCGCGGTAAAGCACGCGCCGGCCGCTCTTCGTCCGCACGAACCACTCGCGCGCGACCCCTCCGCGCGCGGCGGGCACGCTCATGCCCGCCGCGTTCAGGCACGGGATGACGAACAGCTTGCCGCGGGAAACGACGCCGTTTTCAAGCAGCACCGCCGCCGCGACGGGACCGGCCATCTCGTCGGCGTGCTCGCCCGCGAACAGCAGCGCGCGCCCGCCCTCCGCGCGCCCTTCCATCACGTAGACGGGCGTGTCGTACTCCGTGCCGCGCAGCCCGGGGCTGTAGTCGGAAAGCCATCCGCGCGACGTCACGCCGTAGCCGGGCCGCACGTCGATCTGAAACGCCGCCCGCCCCGGCGCGACCAGCGCCAGAAGCAGCGCGGACGCCGCGCCGACGCGGAGCAAAAGGCGCCGCGCCGCCGCGAAGCGCCGCTTTCGCGCCCGCGGGCGGGGCGCGTCAGCGCTCATCGGGGTTCGTGACGACGACGTGTCTGACGGCCTCGGGGCGCGGCAGCCCGAAACGTCCGGCGGCTCTCTCGTACAGACCCGCGTCGCCCGACGTGTTCAGCTCTATGCCGCCCTCACCGGAATCGCGCAGCAGGCCGCGTTCGCCCAGCCAGGCCCGCACGGCCCGCGCCTGCTCGACACCGGGGTCGATCAGGTTCATGTCAGGATAGAGCCTGCGCAGGTGGCCGGCCACGAGAGGATAGTGCGTGCACCCGAGGATCAGGTGCCGCACGGGGGCCTCGGCCAGGATGGAATCGACAGCCCCCGTCAGCTCAGGGTCGACCGACTCGGGGCGCAGGTCGCCCGCGTCGATCAGGCGCGAGAGACCGGGGCACGGGGCGGAAACGACCCTCATGCCGGGGCGGCGTTCGCGGATCAGGCGGTCATAGACCTTCGACTTCACCGTCACGGGCGTGGCGATCACGCCGACGCAGTCGGCTTCAAGCTCGGCGATCGAGGCGGCCCCCGCCTCGATGACGCTGAACACCTTAAAAGGATAGTCGTCCCTGTAGAAGTCGATCAGCGTGGAGATCGTGTTGCAGGCCACGGCGACCGCCTTCACGTCCCTGCCGGCCAGAAAGTCCAGCATCTGCCGCGTCATGCGCAGAATCTCGTCGGCGGGCCGGCTGCCGTAGGGCATGTGCGCGCTGTCGCCGTAGTACACGACGCGCTCGCGCGGCAGCAGGCGGCACAGTTCGCGCGCCACCGTAAAGCCGCCCACTCCCGTGTCGAAAACCCCGATGGGGCTGTCCTGGTTCATCGCTGTCACTCTCCTTTCCGTGAATACGGCGCCTCGCCGGCTGAGCGCCGTGCGCCGGAATCCTCG
>CAZFNC010000025.1:0-22356 GCA_964520485.1 uncultured Synergistaceae bacterium
AAACGTGGGAACGGAAAAGACGTCCAAGGTTGTCAAATAAATACATCTCGTGATAAAATATCGGCTGTTAGACAAAAAACAGGTGTCGCAGAATATCTTATTCTGCGACACCGCACTGTAATTTTACAGCCCCTGCGGCCCTTGTGACCGCGGGGGCTGTTGAAAATGCCGACCTGAATTGTTGACGGTTTACAGAGTACGATCGATGACTTTCTCCAAAAACCTTTTCTTGGTCTCCATGGATGAATGAACGTAGTAGTTAAAGGTGATATTGACGTTGGAATGTCCCAGCACTTCGCTCAGGCATTTCGGCTCCATGCCTCCCTCCGCGCAGCTGGTGGCGAAGGTGTGGCGCAGGCTGTGGAAGTGGAGTCCTTCCAGTCCCAGTCCACGAGCGCATGCCGCTAGGGTTCTTTGCAGCGCTCGTGGGTCCAGGGGCCGCGGCCCTCCGCTGAGGAGGAAATCCTCGGGTTCTCCCCGTCTCAACGCTTTGATGGCCTTAAGCAGCTTTGCCGGAATGGGCAGTGTGCGGAGAGAACTGGAGCTTTTAGGGGAGGACGTCACAAGCAAGGTTTTCCTTTTTTCGGCGGCCGCGGATGCCGGCAGTCTTTGAAGCGTGCCTTCTACCCTCAAAAAACCCTCGGAGAAAGAAATATGTTTGAACCGCAGGGCGCACACTTCCCCCAAACGAAGTCCGAGCCACAGGGAGATCAGGATTCCCAACTTTCTCCTGTCGGGCCGATCGAGAAGTTTCCGAACCAGGCGATTCTGCTCCAATGCCGTCAGGACTCTCCGCTGCTGGTTTTTCGCTTTGGGATAGTGGACGGCCACGTCGCAGTCCGCCTGACCTTTTAAGGTCGCGACATGCCGCAGCACGGAGCGTATGACCAGCAGAATAAGCTTGACGGTGGAAGGCGCGAGTCCTTTCCGGATCAGCAGTGCGTTTTTATACTCTTCCAGAAACGCGCTGTCGATGCTGGATACGGGACGATCGCCAAACGCTGGGATGATATGCCGCGACACTATGGCGCGGTACCTGGCCAGAGAAGACTGCTTCACTTCGCCCTGTTTTGAACGCAGCCACGCGGCGCAACAATCGCCGAAACGGAGCTTCCGAGGTGCGGAAGCTCCGTTTGACGTTCGGCCTGCGGCCGCTTTCTCAAAGATCCCTGAAGAAATTTTGTCATGGCGGTGACCGTGATCAGCTTTTTCCGGAAAAGTCCGGCTGTTGGTATAACGTTCCTTCCGACGTCTGTCCGCGCGCCGATCATGATCCATTTCTCTTTCTGTCATTCTTTTCGTCTCCTTAAAAAAATATTGAGGCGCATGCCTCGAAGTGGAAATTATACGGCTTGCGGACAAATAATCGTTCCCCGCGGGGCTCATAAATGATCTTCCGAGACGAAAGAAAGCCGTAACCGCCAAAAAAATGTGTTCCCGTATCGTCACGCGCGTAAACGCAGCGGTAAAAGTACGCTTAATGGAGAGAAGAAACGTCGCGGAACATCTCGTCCCGCGACGTGCAAGAGGGTACCGCTTGAGCGCAAAAAAAACAGCCGCCGCCGCGCGCCGAGGAGAGGTGCGAAAATGACGCTGCCGAGACGTTCAGCCAAGGGGAAGTGTGACTTTCTTCTACACCGCCTTTTTGCCATATTTTTCAGCGTACGCGTCCATGTCGAGCACAATCGGGCTGACAAATCTGTTCGCGTGTCTCGTCGTTAGAGTACAAAATGAGTTTCATTCACATTCCCTCTGTAACAGATCCTTTTCTGGCAGACGGCCTGACCCTTGCTTCCCGCAGAATCGACGCGACTGTCTCACATCCATGTCGTCGGGGTGGTTCTGAACCGTCACCTTGCCGTGTTTCAGCGGCCGGACGAACCGGCGGTGCTTTTCTTCGCATGGGCCGCATGGCCGTAAAACTCCGCAGCGTATACCTTCCCTGACGGGTACAGCTCGCTATTTGGAGGCTTTAAGGAGACCGGTGCCTATTCGTCCGCTCAACTGGCTCTCTCCTAAACAGGCCCTTTCTCGCTTTTCTTTTCTATAACAGATCATTGACAAACCTACAGAGCGCGTTCTGGAGTTCTCTGAACTGACTTGCAATTCTTTCTTTTCCAGTGTAAAATAAAAAATCATTCTTAAGTGCTTAAGGGGAACTTTTATCATGGCACAGTCGGAACAGGAAGCGCTTGACAAAAAAGCTCAACAGCTTTTGGAAGAAAAGGAATCCGAAGCGCGCATGCGCACGTACAGGGGGCCGATGTCGAAGGTCATCGCCGTCGCGCTGTGCCTGTGGGCTGCCTTTCAGCTGTACTACACGACGCTGGGCGTGATCAGCGAAATCAACCTGCGCGCTGTGCACTGCATCTTCCTGCTTTCTTTCACGTTCGTCCTGTTCCCGACGTACCGCACGGAGCGCCGTGTGCGCACGCTTCCGCCCTGGTGGGACATCGTGTGTATCGCCGTCACGGTGCTCACGTTCGGCTACCTGATCGTGAACTACCCGCGCATCGCCATGACGGGAGGCCGCGTCTCGACGTTTGAGATCTTCGTCGCGGGGGTCGCGCTTGCGGTGGTGTTCGAGGCGGCGCGCCGAGCGTCGGGCAATCTGGCGCTTTTGGCGCTGCTCTTCCTGGCGTACAACTGGTTCGGCGCGTATCTGCCGGGATATCTGGGGCACAACGGGTTTCTGCTCCGGCGCGTGCTGATCACGCAGTTCTGGGGCACGCAGGGCGTGCTGGGCACGGGCGTGGGAGTCTCGGCCACGTACATCTTCCTGTTCGTGCTGTTCGGGGCGTACCTGAAGTACAGCGGCTTTTCCCGTTTCGTCAACGACTTCTCGCTGTCGCTCGTGGGGCAGACGCCCGGCGGGCCGGCCAAGGTGGCGGTGATCGCTTCGGCTCTGATGGGCATGATCAACGGATCGGCCGTGGCCAACGTGGCCACGACGGGGACGATCACGATCCCGCTGATGAAACAGACGGGCTATAAAAAGGAGTTCGCGGGCGCCGTCGAGGCCGTGGCTTCAACCGGAGGCCAGTTCTGTCCGCCCGTGATGGGCGCCGTCGGCTTCGTGATGGCGGAGTTTCTGGGCATAAGTTACACGACGGTGATGCTGGCGGCCGTGGTTCCCGCCCTGCTGTACTACGTGGGACTGCTGCTCGCGGTGCACTTTGAGGCCATGAAGCTGGGGCTCTCGGGACTGTCGCGCGAGAACCTGCCCGACGCGTGGAAGGTCCTCAGAGAACAGGGGCACATGGCGCTGCCGCTCGTCATGCTGATCGGGCTGATGTTCGCCGGCTATACGCCGCTGTTCGCGGCGGTGTTCTCGATCTTCGGCACGCTGGCGGCAAGCTGGCTGCGTCCTCAGACGCGCATGACGCCGCGCAAGATCGTCGACGCGACGATCGAGGGCGCCAAAGGAGCTATCTCCGTCGGCGTGTGTTGCGTGATCATCGGCGTCATCATCGGCACGGTCACTTTGACGAGTCTCGGGCTGAACCTGGGCTACTTGATCCTCGATCTCGTCAAAAACGACAACGTCTATCTGACGGGGCTCCTCGTCATGATCATGTCGACGATCCTCGGCATGGGCGTGCCGGGCGTGGCGGCCTACGTCATCGTGCAGGCGGTGGCCGTTCCCGTGCTGCTCAAGTCGGGAGCGCTGGCGCTGACGAGCCATCTGTTCTGCCTGATCTACGCCTGTCTTTCCAACATCACGCCTCCCGTGGCGATCAGCGCCTACGTGGCGTCGGGAATCGCTGGGTCCAATCAGACCATGACGGGCCTGTGGGCGGTGCGGCTTGGGGCGGTGGGTTTTATCATCCCGTTTTTCTTCCTTAACGATCCTATTTTGCTCATCGGCTCGGGAGCGGCATCGGCGGCGGCGACCGCATGGGCGGCGTGCACGGCGCTGCTGGGCACGGCGGCGCTGGTGGCGGGGCTCGAGGGCTGGCTGTTCAAGAAGTGCGCGTTCCTCGAGCGCCTGATCCTGATCGCGATCGCGCCCACGCTCCTCTATCCTGACTTCGTCACCGACGCCGTGGGCATCGGCGCGTTCGCCGCGCTGGCGGCGCGTCAGTTTTTCAGCCGCCGCAAAGGCTAGTTTTTCAGGGTGTCAGGCCCATTCGGGCCATAAGAAAACTGTTGCCGTACACGAAAGGAAGGTCATGTAACATGAAGTTCAAGCGTATCGTCAGTTTTGCCGTCCTGTCTGCCCTTCTGGCCGCGAGCGCGTCCTGCGCGGCCGTGAAGATCAACTTCCCCACGGCGGGCGCTTCCGGCGCGCTCTACGCCGTCGGCGCGGCCATCACCAACAACTGGACGAAGAACGTCGAGGGCGTCCAGGCCGCGAGTCAGGCTTCCGCCGGCGGAATCGCCAACCTGAACATGGTCTCCGACGGCGAAGCGCAGGTCTCCATCGCCATCAGCTCCAACGTGCTCCAGTGCCTGAAGGGCACCGACAGCTTTGAGGGGCATGCCTACGGCGACCTCAAGGTTATCGCGGGCCTGTACATGAATCCCAATCAGGTCGTCGTCACGAACAAGTCGGGCATCACGTCGCTGAAGGAGATCAAGGGCAGGCACTTTGCCGTCGCGGCCGCCGGTTCCTCGGTCTACGAGGAGTGCAGCAACCACTTTACCACCGTCGGCCTCAGGTTCCCCGACGACATCCGCGCCGAGCTGATCGCGTTCGGTCCCGCCGCCGACATGCTGCAGAACGGCACGCTTGACGGCGCTTGGATCATGTCCGGCGCTCCGGCCGCCGCCGTCTCGCAGGCTCTGAGCTCAGGCGGCCGCCTGCTTGAGATCGACGACGAGACGCTGGCGGCACTGAAGGCTCGGTTCCCGTGGTACGCGCGCTTCGTCATTCCCGCCGACACCTATCCCAACCAGCCCGAGCCAGTTAAGACCAGCGCCATCAAGATGGTGATGTTCTGCCGCGGCGACCTGCCGGAGGATGTTGTCTATAACCTCACGAAGTCGTTCTGGGAGCACATCGACGAGCTGGGCGCTGCGCAGAAGAATCTGCAGGGCCTGAAGCCCGAAGAGGCCGTTGTGGACATCGCCGATCTGCCTCTCCACCCCGGCGCGGAGAAGTACTACAAGGAAATCGGCGTCGTCAAATAAGCGCTGTTTGACGCGCATATCGGCAAAAAAGGGGGCCGCGGATCGTTCGCGATTCGCGGACCCCTTTTGTCTGTGCGGCACAACGGGCGTTCGGCGCTTGTCTTATCTGACGTAGACGAAACCGTCCATGATCCGGCGCGCCGTGCGGACGACGCCGCCGACTGAGCGGAGCGTGTGAGTAGATTTTTCGCGCAGTTTAAAAAATTCGTTCTTGACAGAATGAAACGGCCGTGTTTTAATAGCGAACACGTCCGAACTGAGGACATCACCCTTGAGTAGAGGAGGCGCGCTCCATGAAATGTATCAAGGTTCGCAACATGTCCGTCCTATGCCTGACGACTGCGGATCTCTGCCGGAGTCGTCCTTTCTCTGCGGATGCCGCGAGGTAAAGCGCGGCTTACGTGAAGAAGTTGGCTTGTTTTGCGCCGGGATCCCCTATAAGGCGGGTTCCGGCGTTATATTGCGCGCATGATGCCGAAACTCCCTTGTTGAGAGGTTTCGGCATCATTTTCTTGATTGTCAAAAGGAGTTGCTTTTTCGATGGAATTTGTCAGGTTTACTCTTGCGGCCAGCCCGATCGTGCTGGTCCTCATCGGCATCCTCGTGCTGCGTCGTCCAGCTATGAAGGTGGCTCCCGCGGCGATGGTGTGGACTGTAATTCTCGCGTTTACCGTGTTCAACGTCCGGAACCTGCCTTTTTCGGAGCATCTGCCCGCGCTGTACGCGCAGCTTGAAAAGGGAATTATCGAAGGACTGAAAATTGTTTACATGGTACTTGGCGCGTTCGTTATCCTCAACACGTTGCGAACGACTGGAGCGATCGACGACGTAAAGCATACCGTTGCCGAAGTGAGCGGATCCGACCGCCGCGTTCAGCTGATCATCATCGGCATGTTCGTGCCGATCTTTCTTGAAGGCGCCGCCGGAGCGGGAGCGCCCGCGGCAATCGCGGCGCCGTTCCTCGTGGCTCTGGGTTTTGACCCGATCACGGCCATCGTCGTGGCTTTGCTTGGAGATTCCACGCCGTGTTCGTGGGGCGGGGCGGGACTCTCGACGATTATGGGCGGCGCGAGCCTCGTGGAGAAAGGGCTTTCGAGCGCAGCGCTGAACTCCGCGATGGTCGGACGTATCCACATGTTCGGCGCGATGATCATCCCGTTTCTCATCGTCGGACTAGCCTTCGGTCGCAAAGGCTACAAGGGCATCGTTCCCTATCTGTGCTATGCGGGGTTGACCTGCGGCGGAGTTATGTTCTTTCTCAGCAACTTTGTGGGCCCCGAGGTCACTTCGATGGGCACGGGACTGATCTCGATCGTCCTCAGTGTTTTCTACGTGCGCCATGTGAAAATTCCTACGCCCGAGGAGTTCCTCTATCAACCTTCAGCGGCGGCTGAGCGTAAGTACAGCGCGTTCCGCGCCATGTCGCCATACATCTACATGCTCGTCGCGTTGCCTGTGGTGCGATATGGCGTGCCCGCGGTATGGGGGCCGAAAGGGTTTGCGTGGCTGTGCACGTTCGGTTACATCTTCTGGGTCGATTGCGTGATTTTCATCTGCGCCCTGACAGGCGCGGCGACTTTGGCGATCAAGCCCCGTCAGCTTGTCGACGTGTTCGTGAATACGGTAAAACACGTGTTCCCCGTTCTCATCACGATGGGCAGTCTGCTTGTGGTCGCCTATATCATGCAGTCCCCGAACACCATGATGATGTCGCTTATTGCCGGCGGCATCGCAGAATTGGCGGGCCGCGCTTATCCGGCGGCCGCCGTGTTCATTGGCTCCCTCGGTTCGTTTATCACGGGCACGGGGCTCGGCTCGAACATCATGTTTGCCGACATGCACGTTCAGGCTGCCGCCGCGCTGAACATGAATCCGATCACCGTCTTTGCCGGACAGAACGCCGGCGGATCGCTGGGCAATCTTGTCTGCCCCAACAACATTGTCGCCGCCTGCGCTACGGTCAACGAAGTGGGACACGAAAGCAGCGTGCTCCGCAAGGCCCTCTTCGCTTTCCTGATCATTCTCGCCGCCTACATGACGCTTGCCACGGTCTACACGATCTGGCTGTTTCCCGAGTTCGGCAGGTAGCGCCGGTACTGTTTGTGCTTTTTTGACAGAATACGGTTCTGCTTTATAACATTTATTCTTTTTTGGGAGGGATTCACATGAAACTGAGAAAAATTGGCATTATTGGACTCGGACACGTCGGCGCGCATGTCGCTTACACGCTGATGCTTCAGGGCATCGCGGACGAACTGGTGCTCGTCGATATGAAGGAGAAAAAACTCACCGCCGAGGTGCAGGATCTGCGCGACGCCGCTTCCAACATGCCCCACCGTGTCACCGTGAACGGCGACAGCTTCGCGGGGCTCGGGGACTGCGACGTGATCGTGAACGCCGTCGGCAAAATCGAACTGCTCGTCACGGAGAATCGTCTCACCGAAATGGACTTTACGGTCGCCGCCGTGCGCGGTTACGTCGATAAGGTAAAGGACTCCGGTTTCGCGGGGGTCGCCGTCAACATCACAAATCCCTGTGATATCGTGACGCACGAGCTTGCCGCCGGACTGGGATTGCCCAGGGGACGTGTTTTCGGCACAGGCTGCGGCCTTGACACTTCGCGCTTGCTTTCCGCTCTTGCCCGGCAGACGGGCATTGACCATAAGTCGATCACTTGTTATATGATGGGCGAGCACGGCAATCAGCAGTTCGCCCCGTGGTCATGCGTCTCTTTCCGCGGCATGCCGCTTGACGAGTGGGCGAAGACCGACGAACGTTTCCGCTTCGACCGCGACGCTCTGCAGAAGGAGTCGATCGGAGGCGGATGGGTCACTTACGCGGGAAAACAGTGCACCGAGTATGGCATTGCCAGCACGGCGGCCCGTATGGTGAACGTCGTTCTGCATGACGAAAAGACAGTTATGCCCGCCAGCATGGAACTGAACGGCGAATACGGGGAAAGCGGTCTGTTTGTGGGCGTGCCCTGTCTGGTTGGAAAGGACGGCGTGGAAAAGGTCATCGAACTTCCGCTCACGCCCGAGGAACTGGCGAAGTTCCACGAGTGTTGCGACGGAGTGAGAAAGAACATGGAGCATTTGAAGGATATCTCGTAAATCGGCGTAAAGCGTGGACGCGACGGGGCAGATCTCCGTCTTGGCCCGCTTGTCGCGCTTCTTTTTCTCGCCGACGCTGTGACGCGGAAATGTTTTGTGTTCGCGAAGTGAAGTTCTCTGCGTTTTTTCGATCCTCTGCGTGAAATATCCCGTTCCGCGGTCGCGGCCGCCGAGTCTATGGCGTATCCTGTTTTTACGCCCTGTTTTTTAATCAGCTTTGTCCACGGAGAAACCGCTTTGCCAGTAAAAACCGCGCCGGTCGGGAAACGATGAACCCGACCGGCAGGTTTTTTTAGGATTTTCTGTCGTCTAACCTTTTCAGACGGCACATGCGCGCGAGCCGTTTTTCTACGCGAGGTCCAACTGCCGCGCCAGCTCGGGCAGGACTTTTTCAAACTTGACGCCGTACCAGTGCGCGTCGTCGTCCATGGTGTGTTTAATGCAGGCCGCCGTGAAATCCGCAGCGAGGCAGGCAGCGTCGTAAACGGACTTCCCGCGCATCAGAGAACCGGTGAAGACGGAAGCGAAGATGTCCCCTGTCCCGTGGTAGCTTTTGGGCAGCTTTTCATGGAAATAATAACGTGTCGATCCGCCTTCGCGAACGGCGACGCCCAAGCGGCCGGGCTCAAAGCCGATGCCTTTCAGGATCACTCGTCCGGCGCCGAGGGCCGCCACTTTGTCAAGCAGTTTCTCGATCCACGCGCGATCTTTCGCTCCGCTTTCATACGGCGTGCCCGTCATGAAACAGGCTTCGGTAATGTTGGGAAGCGTCACGTCGGCAAGCCCGCAGAGTGTGCCCATGGCCAGCGCGTATTCGTCCGTGAAACCTGCGTACAGCTTTCCGTTGTCGGCCATCGCCGGATCCACGATGCGCAGACCGCCGGGGCGAAGGTTGGATTTCATGATCGCCTTCACGGTGGAGATCATTTCAAGGCTTCCGAGGTAGCCGGTGTAAACGGCGTCAAACGAGATTCTTTCCTTGCGCCAATGCGCGCTGATTTTCGGCATGTCGCCGCTGAGGTCGCGGAACGTGTAGCCGGTGAAGCCGCCGGTGTGCGTGGAAAGCACCGCCGAGGGAAGGATCGCCGTCTCGACGCCGCACGCGGAAATGATGGGCAGGGCTACCGTCAGAGAACACTGACCCACGCAGGAGATGTCCTGAACGGTCAGGATGATTTTGTCTTTCATGGCTGTTCCTCCGATGTGTGATCCAAATGACCGCCGCGGACGTCATACGGAAAGCTCGACGTTCCGAGCGGGAAAAGACGCGCGACGGCGTCCCGCCGCAAAGTTCGAGGTGCGTAAACCCCTCCATGCCTGATGCCGCCGTGCGGACAAGAATGAATGTTTTCAGTATATCATACGTGTCACGTGAGTGAACAACCGTTTTTTCTTTTTGTTCAGGCAGTTTGTGTTGCGGTGAGAAAATCGTCCTTGAGAGAAAACGCTCGAGTTTCCGCTCGTGCGCGAAAAATCGGCGAAGCCTCGCGGAGGTTACGGCAACCTGAGAAAGAGCACGGAACATTTAAAGAATATCTATTTAAACGTAAAACATACAAAGCGTGCCCACGACGTTTTTTCGTCTTGAGCGCGCTTTGCGCGATCTTTTTTCCCCATTCCTCGCCGCTCGCCGCGACGGTAAAACGTTTATGAGGTGGCGATTATCTCTTATTTTCCTCCGCTCCTGTCGCGAAAATTTCTCGTGGGAAGCGCAGCGTGCCTGTGAGATGAAAAACGCCATTCCCCGCCGTTGAGGTACTCCTCGCAATCATTCTCAGGTCCGATGGACGAAAAAGCGAGAACGCATGGCAACCGCGCATAAAAACGCCGTGCCGTGTGTTTTCAAGGTCCGTTCCGCGCGGAACGCGTTTTTACTGCGGCGCGCGGGCGATCTGCCGGCAGAGAAAGAGATAGACAATTACATCCTGTTCTTCAACGAACAGCGCCCTGCCTATTCCCTTAACTACCTGACGCCAAAACAGTACCGCGAGTCCTTTGCCGCGCCATCGTCTGTCTGATGTTGTCCTTTTGTATTCTGCTTTTTTCAGTCCATGTGTCCATTTTTTGTTGACTAGTGCACCACGATACAGTGTTTTTCCACGCCGTCAAAACGGAAATCAAAACTGCTTGGCGTGCTCCAACCGCTAATAGGAATGACGACAAGGTTGCGCTCCTACCAAAAAGCGCCCACCCGCCGGTGCATATAGATTCTATTCATCAAGCCACTCGATTTCCTGCTCAACTTCCCAGAAGGTTTTACCGTCAAAGATGTGGGCTTTCTGGAATGCATCACCGCACTTTTGGTAATCGGAGTCATCGTATTCCCATAGATAATTGTACGGAGCAAAACATTCCATCACTTCCATGTGGCACCCTCCATTCTTATTGTATCCTTGAAACCAATACTTTCTCCCGCGAAAAGAATAAGGAACATCCTGTCCGCTGTAAATAGTTTCGATAAAATCATGCGGATCGCCGTTGATCATCATTTCACCCCTTTAAAATATTTGCGTAACTTTTTCTTCATTCCACCTGGTAACTTGATGGCATCACTTCTTAACCTTTCCCCTTCGCTATTTGTTTTGCTAAACAGCGGATCATATGTATGATAGTGCAAAATTGGTTTATCAGGCGATCCCAACTTCTTCTCCGAGTGATAGCCAATCTCCAAATACAAAACGTGATTTTTGTCATAAAACGCATTTCTTTGAATACGCCGTTGTGATCCAGCTTGATATAGGCTGTGCTGGAATGAGCCGATTCAGGCAACCCGTGTTTACCATTCAACCCACGCAAAACCTTGACGCCCTCAATAAAGCCGACGGTTTCGTATGTATAATCAACACTCTTGCGAGCCGCAAAAGTTCCCCGCCCTCCCATATCAGCGCACCGCCTTTCTTGAAGAACGGTAGTCAACGGAGATGATGTTTCCCTCCATCTCAGGAAGGGTCTCCGAAGCATATCACAACTTCAGGCGCAATGCGTTCCATCATGGCGTTATAACCGCGCAGGAAATTCAATCGCTCGTTTTTGCACCCGATCGTACCGACTGCCACGATACTGTGTTTTTCCACGCCGTCAAAACAGAAATCAAAACTGCTTGGCGTGCTCCAACCGATAGTAGGAATGACAACAAGGTTGCGCTCCCACCAAAAAGCGCCAATCCTTCGGTGCATATAGATTTTATTCATCAAGCCACTCGATTTCCTGCTCAACTTCCCAGAAGGTTTTACCATCAAAGATGCGCGCTTCCAGAAAAGCGTTACCGCATCGCTCACTGTCGGAGCCGAAATAACTCCATATATCATCATATGGAGGGTCACAGTGATAGATCTCCATAAAAAATCCCTCAGCTTTATTGTAGCCCTGAAACCAATACTTTCTCCCGCGAAAAGAATAAGGAACGTCCTGCCCGCTGTAAATAGTTTCGATAAAATCATGCGGATCGCCGTTGATCATCATTTCACCCCTTTAAAATATTTGCGTAACTTTTTCTTCATTCCACCTGGTAACTTGATGGCATCACTTCTTAACCTTTCCCCTTCGCTATTTGTTTTGCTAAACAGCGGATCATATGTATGATAGTGCAAAATTGGTTTATCAGGCGATCCCAACTTCTTCTCCGAGTGATAGCCAATCTCCAAATACAAAACGTGATTTTTGTCATAAAACGCATTTCTTTGAATACGCCGTTGTGATCCAGCTTGATATAGGCTGTGCTGGAATGAGCCGATTCAGGCAACCCGTGTTTACCATTCAACCCACGCAAAACCTTGACGCCCTCAATAAAGCCGACGGTTTCGTATGTATAATCAACACTCTTGCGAGCCGCAAAAGTTCCCCGCCCTCCCATATCAGCGCACCGCCTTTCTTGAAGAACGGTAGTCAACGGAGATGATGTTTCCCTCCATCTCAGGAAGGGTCTCCGAAGCATATCACAACTTCAGGCGCAATGCGTTCCATCATGGCGTTATAACCGCGCAGGAAATTCAATCGCTCGTTTTTGCACCCGATCGTACCGACTGCCACGATACTGTGTTTTTCCACGCCGTCAAAACAGAAATCAAAACTGATTGGCGTGCTCCAACTGACAGTTGGGATGACGGAAAGATTATGTTCCTGCCAAAAAGCGCCCACCCACCGATTCTTTGCCACGCTTTCTATCTGACGCCACATCGGCATGTCAGCATAGGTAGAAAAATCCGGAGTGAGAAGGAAACGGTATTGTGAGAATTTCCCCAGTGTTCTTTCCGGATGGTCGTAGATACTAGAAAAGCGATAATCGTCGACAAAGAAGTGGACGCCTCTGTATGTGTTGTCCACTACATCATTCCTGCGGGTATCCGAACAGGCAATCAGCGAAATGTTGCTAGTGTCGATCGTCTGTTTTTTAACGAGGGGAATTTCCCATTTGCCATGTCCTTGATAATTATTTCGCATGAAGAGGGCATCTTCACGCATATTTTTTCCAGTCATATTCGGGACTTCCTTTCTCCCCGATTTCGGGGCAATTTGGGGAAAATACGCCCGTGTTATGGGCAATTTTCCAATTGACGGAGACGTCCGGATATGCTACCATTCAAGCGTGGGACTTGGTTATGCGACAGCATATCCGAGAATAGAACACATTGGATTGCTGTTGGCGCAGCTTTTCAATGTGTTTTATTTTTCTGCAATCAAGGAACATCACCTCCGGTCGCGATCTTTCCTTCATCTATGGATCGCACCCAATTGGACTCTTGCGGCGGAAAGAGTAACCCCGCATTTTTGACTTACTTCAGTTGCACTCATTCCTCGAATCAGGTAAGACGAAGCAAGCAATTCTCCGCCAAAAGCGTCAGCCTGCCACTCAGGGTCTTCATAAGGTTTCAGTTTCTCGCCGGGAGCTAAACGACATAAAGCAATCGCATCGTCATCATGTTCAAACAGATGTCCGACCTCGTGAGCGACAGTCAGGCGATCTCTGCCCATTCCTTGCACCGCCCGAAGATAAACATCCTCTCTGATGCGGATCAAATTCCTGCTCGGATAAGTTTCCCCGTGCTTTTTGCCCATTTCTTCCACGGGGAGGATTTCCAACTGAAAATCAGGCACAAGGATTGGCAAAATGTTTTCAAGAAATGGAATGATTGGAAAATACAGTTTATATTCCAAACCGATATCTCGTTTTAACCGACGGATGAAATTGCGGATAGGTTTTCTCCCAAGTGGTTCCGCTTTGTAACAATTCATTTGTCTGATTGATCTCCCCGTAAAATCTTTTTAATGGCTTCAACCTGTTCCTCATTGATGTCGGAAAATTTTCGGGCAAAGGACACCGCGAGTTCTCTTTTCTGTGCGGCAACACCATAAAAGTTCATTTCGATGTTCTCTTCGGTCTCTGCTATCGCTGATGTAAACTCCGCCCGATCTTCCTCATCCAGAAGATAAAGGTCGCATATTTTTTTGCTCCATGCGGCGGGCATTCTCTTTTTCCCGTTTTCTACAGCGGAAAGGAATGCCACAGAAACACCCAGCTTATCCGCCATGTCCTTTAGGATTTCTCCTTGGTCTATCCTGAGTTTTCTCAAGAATTTTCCGATACTTGTCAACATGATGACTACCTCCTGCTTTTTTGATTTTCCTATCCTTCCGAGCATATTGTAGCGCATTCTCTCCGGTCTGTCAACCTATTGGTTGAAATATTTTATATACAAGTTAAGTAAAGACGCAAAAAATTTGAGGCAGCTTTGAGCTCCGCAATTTCACCTTATAATTTCTTGAAAACTTCCTCTCCTAGCTCAACTTACCCTCCTGAGAGCAAAACTTACTCTTCTCAACTTAGGCAGCCGACCTTTCATTAAATTGTGTATTAAACTCTGCATATTTCTATCACTTTTATTCTCAAGCCGAGTTCCGTAGGAGAACGGATGAGTGTTATAATAGGCTGACTCGCGATATGAAAGGTGGATGCGTGGGGAAACATGAATAAGGGATACCTGTTCGCGACCTTGAGCGTATTTTTCTGGAGCACGATGACCCCCGTGAGCAAAGCGCTGATGCGGGACGCGGGCGGTTTTGAAGTTCAGCTGTGGCGCGCAGGCGTCGGAGCGGCGGCGCTGCTGGCGGTCATCGTCGCGGGGGGCAGGCTTCCCGATCTGAAAAGCCTTGTGCGACGCGAGGGGCCGCGACTTGCGGGCTACGGATTTGTGGGATTTTTCCTCTACACGACTCTCCATCTGTACACACTCTCCGTCGTATCGGGGCAGCTGACGGTCGTCGTCAACTATCTCTGGCCCGTTTTCACCGTCTGCCTGTCGTGTCTGATCCTGCGCGAACCCCTTCACCCCGCCGATGCCGTCGCGCTGGCCCTTTCGTTCGCGGGCGTCGCCGTCGCCACGCTGGGCGGGGGCGCGGGAAGCGCTTTCACGTCGCGGACAGCGCTCGGACTGCTCGCCACAGTTGCCGCGGCTCTCTCGTTTGCGTGGTTTTCTGTGAAGAACAAACAGCTCGGCGAGGATCAGACGCTGTGTATGTTTGTCTACAACCTGACCAGCGCCGTGCTGGCGTTCCCGTTCGCGCTGCACGCGGGTTTTGCGCGGCACACTCCCGCGCTCGTCGCGGGGCTGACATGGCTGGGAGTGAGCGGCGGGGCGCTCGGCAACCTGTTCTGGGCGATGGCGCTGGATCGGAGTGACGCCTCCAAAATTGCCAATCTCGCCTACGGCACACCGATCCTGTCGGTCTTTATCTGCGGTACCGTGCTGGGAGAGGGCCTGCATCTTTCCTCGTTCGTCGGACTCGCTCTTATCCTGCTCGGTTTCGCCGTCCAGCGCCGTTATTCTGTCCGCCGCGAGCGAGCGACATAACGAATCCGGCGGCGTGTCCGCTTTCCAAACCGACCGCGGAGCGATCGTCGCGGAGAATCTTATTTTCCCGAAATTTGCCGCTTGACAGGGTGCAAATGTGCGCTATAATTTTCCTCATAAAATAATATGGTCTTAAAAGGCGATGAACCGGAACCTTCCGTGAATGTGTTTTCGCACTTTCCAGAGAGAGAGCCCCGAAGGCTGAGAGGGCTTTCGTGCGGATTTTGCGGGGGCAAGGCCCGGCGAGCCGGAGTGGAAAGGCGCTCTGCGCCGGAGTACATTTCCCGATCCGATCCCTCGTTAACGGGATCCAAGCGGGGCGCGAATGCATGTGCGTCCAAGCAGGGTGGTACCGCGAGAATATTTCTCGTCCCTACACACGATGTGGGGACGAGTTTTTTATGACGACTTTCGCGGGGAATCCGGCTTCATGACGCGCCGCTGCGCGTGCCCAAACAGGGTGGTACCGCGTGCTTGCGACGGAAAAAGCGCGTCCCTGTGTGTTCGTGATGAAGAACGCACGGGCGCGTTTTTTTGGTTTTACGGCGCCGTCGGGGGCGACACGAATGTTCCTCGCGGAACATGACGAACTTTTTTTAAATTTGTCTTTTGAAGGGGAGAGTGTGGAGGATGAAGATCGCAGTTGTAGGAGCGACGGGTGAGGTCGGCCGCACGATGGTGCGCGTGCTTCAGGAGCAGGGCGTGCGTCCCGAGGTGATTCGATTTTTCGCCTCGAAAAACAGCGCGGGCAAGACGGTGAAGTATTTCGACAGGGAGATCGCGGTCGAGGAACTGACGCCCGACTGGGTTCCGGCGGGGACGTTTGATTACGTGATCATGTCCGCGGGAGCGGGCGTGTCGAAGTGGTTTGCCCCGATCGCGGCTGATCGCGGCGCGACGATCATTGACAACAGTTCCTGCTGGCGCATGGATCCTGAAAAACTTCTCGTCGTGCCCGAGATCAACGGCGATCTTCTCAAGGGCTACCGCGGCATCATCGCCAATCCCAACTGCTCGACGATTCAGATGGTGCTGGGGTTCTACAAGGTCCACGAGAAGTACGGCATCAGGACGATTGTCGTCAGCACGTACCAAGCCGTCAGCGGCGCCGGACGCCGCGGCATGAACGAACTCCTCGCGCAGGAGAAGGGAAGCACGGAGTGCAAAAAGTTTGCCGCGCCGATTTTCCGCAACGTCGTGCCGCAGATCGACGATTTTCTTCCCGACGGTTTCACCAAGGAAGAGATGAAGATGGTGAACGAGCCGCGGAAGATCCTTCGCGACAACGCGATCATGAGCTGGCCGACGACGGTGCGCGTTCCCGTGCTCTACGGCCACAGCGAGGCCGTCTTCGTCGAGACGCGCGAGCCTTTCGGCACGATCGGGAACCTGCTTGACGTGATGCGCACGCAGGAACACGTGGTCGTGAGCGACCGTCCCGTTGTCACGCCCGCCGTCGACGCGGCGGGAACGGACATCACGTTCGTCAGCCGCGTGCGCAGTTTCGACGACACGCACTTCCTTCAGTGGAACGTGGCCGACAACGTGCGCGTGGGCGCGGCGACAAACGCCGTGCGCATCCTGCTCAAACACGCCGCGCTGAACCACATTGTATAAGTCGTCTGCGCCGCGTCAGTCGAGCGACATCGGAACTATTTTAAATTGATCGTTGCAAAGGAGCGAACAACAATGTTTAGAGGAACCGCAACCGCGCTGATCACCCCGTTCCGCGACGGAGCCGTCGATTTCGAGGCTCTCACGGGTCTCTTGAACTTCCAGGTAGAGAGCGGTATCAGCGCCCTGGTGGTGCTGGGTACCACGGGCGAAGCCGCGACGATGGCGCCCGCCGAGCGCGACACCGTGATCGCGCACTCTCTCAAGGTCGTGAACGGTCGCGTGCCCGTGATCATTGGCACGGGCACGAACAACACCGCGACCGCCATCGATCTTTCGCGCCGCGCCGAGGAACTGGGCGCGGACGGCGTGCTCGTCGTCACGCCGTTTTACAACAAGCCCAATCAGGAGGGGCTGTACCGCCATTTCAGCGCCGTGGCCGCGTCGATTCGCGTTCCTGTGATTCTCTACAACGTGCCCGGCAGGACCGGCGTCAACATGCTGCCGGAGACAGTGCTGCGCCTGGCCGCCGACGTTCCCAACATCGTCGGAGTCAAGGAGGCCAGCGGAGATCAGTTCCAGTGCGACAGGCTGATCCGCGCGCTCGCGGTTGTGCGTCCCGACTTCCGCGTCTTCTCCGGGAACGACGATCAGGCGTTCCACCTTGTCTGTGCCGGCGGAGACGGCGTGATCTCGGTGCTGTCGAACGTGCTTCCCGCCCAGACGGCGGCGATGCTGAGCGCTGCCCTCGGAGGCAACCTTGCCGAGGCGCGCGGCCTTCATCTGCGTCTTCTGCCGTTGATGAAAGACCTCTTCCACGAGAGCAATCCCATTCCAGTCAAGTACGCCGCCAGTCTGCTCGGCCTGTGCCGCGATGAACTTCGCCTGCCGCTTGTGCCCGCTTCCGAGGCCACGCGGGAACTTGTGCGCGCCGATCTGCTTGAACTGGGCGTTCCGGAGGTCGAGGAATGAACCTGAACGTCCCTTACGGCGTCGTCGGTTTCACTGGCCGCATGGGCGGCGAGATCGTCGCCGCCTGCGGCTCCGCTCCGTGCCTGCGCGTCTGGGACGTCGGCGAGGAGTGCGACGCTTCCCCGCGCGTGATCTTCGACTTTTCGACCTCCGCCGTCCTGCCCCACACCGTTGACCTCTGCCGCGCGCATCGTTCCGCGCTCGTTATCGGCACGACCGCGCTGAACGACGGGCACATCGCCCGCCTGCGCGAGCTTGCGGAGGAAGTGCCCGTCGTTCAGAGCTTCAACTACTCCATCGGCATCGCCCTGATGGCGATGATGCTCCGCGATTACGCCTCTCTGCTGGCCGACTGGGATGCCGAGATCTATGAAATGCACCACAATCAGAAGAAAGACGCGCCGTCCGGCACGGCGATCCTGCTGGGCAAAGCTCTCGGGCGGGAAGTTCCCATGCACAGTTTCCGCCTCGGCGGACTGCCCGGCGACCATGAGGCGATCTTCGGCAACGAGGGCGAGACGCTCTCGATTCATCACCATGCCATCAGCCGCTCGGTGTTCGCCATCGGCGCCGTCAAGGCGGCGCGGTTCGCGCTGGAGCGGGAACGCGGATTTTATACGTTCGCCGACGTCGTAAGCGCCGCGAAGTGACGGAGGAGGACGCCATGAACACGGAAGAAGTCATCCGTTTCATCAAGGAATCGAAAAAGCGTACGATCGCCCGCGCGTTCGTCGCTGGAGACTTGGCCGGCATCGAGTGGGGGGCGTTGCACTTCGTCGGAAACGACACATTCGGTACAGTCAAGGGCGACCTGCCCGACATCCTCGCCGTGCTCGAGAAGAACGGCGACCGCGTCGACGACTGCGAAGTGGAAGTGATCGCCCGCAACAGCGCCGTGCCGCTGGCCGACATCGCTAGGTACGAGGCCCGCATTGAGCCTGGCGCGATAATCCGCGACATGGCGGAGATCGGCAAAAACGCCGTCGTGATGATGGGCGCCGTCATCAACATCGGCGCTTCCGTCGGCGAGGGTTCGATGATCGACATGAACGCCGTGCTCGGAGGCCGCGCTCAGGTCGGCAAAAACTGCCATATCGGCGCGGGAGCGATCATCGCGGGCGTCGTTGAACCCGCCAGCGCCAAGCCTGTCGTCATCGAAGACGGCGTGCTTGTCGGCGGCAACGCCGTCGTGCTCGAGGGCGTGCGCGTCGGCGCGGGAAGCGTCGTCGCCGCCGGCGCTGTCGTCACGGAAGACGTTCCGGCTGGCGTTGTCGTCGCAGGGACGCCAGCGCGCGTGATCAAGAAGGTTGACGCGAAGACCGAGGGCAAGACGGCTATCGTCGAAGCCCTGCGGGAGATGTAAGCATGGCTCCCGCGCGTACTCAGGGCGCCGTCGTTCTCAAATACGGCGGCTCCTCCGTCGCCGATCCCGACAAGGTGCGCGGTGTGGCTCATATCGTCGCGCGCCGCTGCAAGGCCGGAGAGAAACTCGTCGTCGTCGTCTCGGCGATGGGCAAGACCACCAACCACCTTATCGAACTGGCGGGAAGCGTCTCGTCGCAGAGCGGGCGCTACAAGCGCGAGATGGATATGCTCCTCGCCACGGGCGAGCAGGTCAGCGCTTCGCTCCTTGCCATGGCGCTGAAAGACCTCGGCGTCGACGCGGTGTCGATGAACGCTTTTCAGATCGGCATGCTCACCACCGACGCGCACTCAAGCGCCCGCATCCGTGACATTCGTTCAGAACGTCTGCTCACAGAGTTGAAAGAACGAGGCGTCGTCGTCGTCACGGGCTTTCAGGGCGTCACAGACGAAGGGGACCTCACCACGCTCGGGCGCGGCGGAAGCGACACATCGGCCATCGCCTTGGCGGCCTCGCTCGGCTGTCCGTGCGAGATTTACAGCGACGTGGCGGGCGTCTACGCCTGCGATCCGCGTCTCGTGCCGACGGCCAAAAAGCTGGATTGCGTCACGTACGAAGAGATGCTCGAACTGGCGTCGTCGGGCGCGAAGGTGCTTCACTCGCGCGGCGTGGAAATAGCCGACAAACAGGAAGTCGAGCTGTACTGCGGCTCCACCTTTTCCGATGAAAGAGGGACAAAAATCGTGAAAAAACTGCCCGAATGGCTTGAGCAGCCCGTCGTCACCGGCGTTGCCCTCGCGGAGCAGATCAAGGTCAACCTGCGCGGCCTGCCCGATGACGTGACGCTTTATACCCGCGTCTTCAACGGGCTGGCCTCGTGCGGCATCAACCTCGACATGATCTCCATCGTGTCCGCGAACGGCGCCGCCGACATCACTTTCTCCGTCGTCAGCGGCGACATGGAGAACCTGAACAAGGCACTCGCCGCCGCTCTGCCTGGCATCGACTGGAGCGTCAGCGTCGACGCGGGCGTCAGCAAGGTTTCGGCCGTCGGCGTGGGAATGCAGTCGGCGTCCGGCGTCGCAGGACGCTTCTTCGGCGCTCTCGCTTCCCGCGGCATCGCCGTGCTCGGCGCGACGACGTCCGAGATCAAGATAGCCGTGCTCGTGCCCCGCGCGCAGGGACAGGCCGCTGTCGACGCGCTGGTGACAGAGTTTGGTCTTAAAGACGAATAAAATCCGCAGATTGCGGCAGTCCGTCTCTCTCGCTCGGGAGGCGGCGGACCGCCCATGCTGTTCGTATGTGTTCGGTAAGAGGAGAAACGCATGTACAAAAAAGCACAGACGCTGCTGCCGTGGCTGACGGGCGTGTACCGCTCTCTTCACCGCATCCCAGAAGTCGGCCGTGACCTGCCCGAGACGACCGCGTTCGTCAAGGCCCGCCTTGACGAACTTGGGGTGCGCTACCGCGACTGCGCTGGCGGTGTTCTGGCAGAACTCCCCGCGCCGCAGGGCCGTCCTCTGCTGGTGCTGCGCGCCGACATGGACGCGCTTCCCGTCGAAGAGGAGACGGGACTCCCTTGGACAAGCGGACATAAAGGCGCGATGCACGCCTGCGGACACGACGCTCACACGACATGCGCTCTCGGAGCCCTCAGGCTCCTGAAAGAAGAGGAACACCTCTCGGCGGGCCTTCGCGTGCTCTTCCAACCCGACGAGGAGGGCGACGGCGGCGCCGCGCCGATGATCGCCGACGGAGCGCTTGACGGCGTGAGCGCCGCGCTTGGCCTGCACGTCTCGTCCGAACGTCCTACGGGAACGATCGCTGTCCTGAGCGGGCGCGCCCGCGCCGCCAGCGACATGTTTACCGTCGTGCTGCGAGGGCGCGGCTGTCACGGCGCCTATCCGCACATGGGCATCGACACCGTCGTCGGCGGCGCGCAGATTCTTGGCGCCGTGCAGATGCTGGTCAGCCGCGAGACGGATCCGCTCGACAGCGTGGCACTCACCGTCGGTCATTTCGAGGCCGGACGCGCGCGCAACGTCATTCCCGACACGGCCCGCTTCGACGGCATCATCCGCACCCTCACGCCGCAGACGCGTCAAAGGATTCGCGGCCGTTTCGTTGATCTGGTGGAGACCATGGCCCGCGCTCTGCGTCTGAGCGCCGAGGTGAAAATCATTCCCAGCTATCCGCCGATCATCAACGACGCCTCCGAATCCGAACGTGTGCGAAAAGTGGCCGCCGGACTTTTGGGACCCGAGAACGTCATCGTGCCGGAGTTCCCGCAGATGGGCGTGGACGACTTCGCCTATCTGGCCGAAAAAGTTCCCGGCTGTTACGCCGAACTGGGCTGTCTCGCCCCCGGACAGACATCCGAACCGCTGCACAGCCCGCGTTTTTTCCCCGACGAGAACTGTCTCCCCGTCGGCGCAGCCATGATCGCCGCCTGGGCGCAGAGCGGACGTTAGGCTGAAAGTGACCTCGCGCGCTGTTGCAACTTTTCTGTGCGCACGAGTGGGGAATATCGCCGTAAATTGAAAAAAGAACGAGGAATGCCGTCGCGTATGGTTACGCGACGGCATTCTGTCGAGAAATATCCCCATTTTTCATCTCTGTAAATTTGTGTATGACTCATCGTCACGCCGTCGGCCACTTTATAACCTTTTCTTAAATATGCCTATCAGATTCAGCGTAATTTTGACGATATGCTCATCGACTTCTGCGAGATGGACAAAATGTACGGGGCGTGCCGAAAATCGGCGCCGCTGAGCGAACGGGGGCCCTGCTTCTGTAGGAAGCACTGGGCCGTTTTCATCTCCGCTGGTCCAATCTCCGCATCGAGATCGTGGAAAGTGCTAGCTATTTTCTTGAAGGTGATGTCGCTATCGGCGTGCTTAACATGGCAATCGTGCTCCTGCCGGTGAAAAGAGAACATTCAATAGCGCGTCTTCCATCGCGATCCAAATCTGCTCGCGGTTTCGGTTGGGTATGCTTTAATAAAAAAACTGATTTCAAAGGCGGCGACAGCGTTTCCTATCTTGACGAACTGAAACTGCGGGGGCAGACGATGATCGTCACGACACCGCAAAAAAAGTCGCGGCAAATCTTCAACTGCCTGCTTAAGCGACTGAACGGCGAGTGCGTTATCGTCCTCGAAACGAATAATTCGGAAACCGTGTTACGCTTTGTCGCGCACGGCTTTAGAGTTCCCATTGAGCCTGTATCTTTACGCGACTGTATCTCTCCAGCGGCCGCATTTGTTAATAATTAAATGGAAGTGCCTTATCGTCTCTCTCTCGAGTGGGCGCTT
>CAZFNC010000026.1:0-21973 GCA_964520485.1 uncultured Synergistaceae bacterium
CCCGCCCCGGCGCGGGATCGCCGAACTGATAAAATTTTTTCCGTGAAATTCTTGTCGCCGCGTTGTAAAATAGGGTGAATATCCGCGCGAAAAGCCCGAACGAGACGGCAAACCGGAAACCGGACGCGGGCGGGGGCGCTTCTTTACTGAGCGATGCCCGCGAACCGGTCGGCATGGAGAGCGGGTCGGGCGCATCGCGAGAACCGCGACGATCCGCGCCGCGTCTTTCCCGACGCGCCGCCGGACGGCGCGCGGCCAGTACCCTCCGGCGCCGAGACGATACGGGGCTTTT
This sequence comes from uncultured Synergistaceae bacterium, assembly GCA_964520485.1. Lineage (GTDB taxonomy): Bacteria > Synergistota > Synergistia > Synergistales > Dethiosulfovibrionaceae > Pyramidobacter. Next base: position 293 of record CAZFNC010000026.1, read on the forward strand.
CCGCGACGGCGCCTGCCCGGCGGCCGTCTTTCGTCCGCGGGCGCGCGGGCGCCTCTGTTCGCGCGAGTCCGTGTCCGTCGCCGCCGTTTCATCTTTCGTCGAAATGAGGGATTGCTGTGAAACTGGGAATCGTCGGTCTGCCCAACGTCGGCAAGAGCACTCTTTTTAACGCGATCACTTCCGCCGGAGCGGAGGCGTCCAATTACCCTTTCTGCACGATCGAGCCGAACGTCGGCGTCGTCGAGGTGCCCGACCCGAGGCTCGAAGTTCTGGCGAAGATGTTCAAGTCGGCGAAGATCGTCCCCGCGGTCGTCGAGTTTTACGACATCGCGGGGCTTGTGCGCGGCGCCAGCAAGGGGGAGGGACTGGGCAACAAGTTCCTCGCCAACATCCGCGAGGCCAGCGCCATCGTGCAGGTGGTGCGCTGTTTCGAGGACTCGAACATCGTGCACGTGGAAGGCGGCGTGGACCCGAAGCGCGACATGGAGACGATCGAGCTCGAACTGATCCTCTCCGACCTGGAGATGATCGAGCGCAACCTCGCGAAGGCCGAAAAGCTGGCGAAAGTTGACCGCAAACTGGCGCCGAATTGCGATCTGCTCAAAAAGGTCAAGGACGTCCTCGAATCCGGCAAGCTTGTGCGCACGCTGAGCCTCTCCGACGAGGAGAAAAATTACCTGCGCGGGCTGAACCTGCTGTCCGACAAGCCGATGCTCTACGTCGCCAACATCGCCGAGGACGAGATCGCTTCCGAGGCGCCGAACGGGTACGCGCGGCAGGTGCGCGACCACGCGCGCGAAGAGGGCGCGGAGTTCGTCGCCATCAGCGCCAAGATCGAGGCCGAGATCGCCGAGCTGGGCGAGGACGAAAAGGGCGAATACCTTGAGGCCCTCGGGCTGAAGGAGGCGGGGCTTGGCCGCCTGATCTCCGCCGGCTACCGCCTGCTGGGACTGATCTCGTTCCTGACGGCGGGCGAGAAGGAGTCGCGCGCGTGGACGATCCGGCGGGGCACGCTGGCGCCTCAGGCGGCGGGCACGATCCACAGCGATTTCGAGCGGGGCTTCATCCGCGCGAAGGTCGTGGGCTACGACGACCTGATCGCCTGCGGTTCTCTCGCGGAGGCGAAAGCGAAAGGGCTGCTCCGCTCCGAGGGCAAGGAATACGAGATGAAGGACGGCGACGTCGTCGAATTCCTGTTTAACGTATAACGCCGCGCGCCGCGAGACGCGCGAACTTAAAATTTTATCACGGAAGGGGCAGCAGAAAGATGCCGATGCCTATGCAGATCAGTCTTGACGAGGTTCTGTCGATGCTGTTGTCGCGCGTCGACGCGATGGCGATGGCCGAGGAGAACATGAAGAGCAAGTTCAACATCCTTGCCCGCGCCCTGTACAAGAAGGGGCTTTTGACCGACGACGACATTTACCAGTCGGTGAAGGACGAGCACAGGCTCCTCCTCGAGCTGGGCGCGATCAAGGCCATGCCCGACGACGCGACGCTGAAGTCGGTCGCGGAAAACGTCATCCAGTGGGCGAAGAACGACGCCGAGGCCATCAGGAAGAGCATGAGGGAGTACGAGGAGAAAGTGAAGGCGATGATCGAGGAAGAGGAGAAAAAACCGCGCCTCGACGTGGCTTCCGCCGCGGACCTCGAGCGTCTCGACCGCATGAGCGGCGGCGGGCAGACAGGCCGCCTGATCGTTCCTTAATAATTTAAGGAAAAGGCCCCGTCGGCCCGAGGATCGCCGGAAGTCCGTCCGCGCGGGAGGAAACGGGACGCCGTCCGCGTTTCCTCGCCGGGGAGCCGGCGGCCCGGAAGCCGCGGGGAAACACGCGGCCGTCTCCGCGCGAAGGCAGGCGGCGCGCCGCCGCGGAGTTGAACAGAGGTTGTCCGCCGCCGGGGAGGAACGAAAAGGATGGCTCCAAAGGAAACAAAAGACGCGCTGATAAAGGCGTCAAAATACATGGCTTTAAAGGAGCGGTGGCAGAACCTGACCGCTCCCGCCGCGAGGCTGTGGGAGAAGATGGTCCCGTGGCCGAAGCTGCGCGACGGGATCGAGACGCTTGTGTGGGCGGTGGCGCTGGCCCTCCTGCTGAGGACGTTCGTCGTGCAGGCGTTCTGGATTCCGAGCGGTTCGATGATCCCGACGCTGCTGGTGGGCGACCGCGTGCTCGTCTGCAAGTTCGAGTATCTCCTGCGCAGCCCGAGGCGGGGCGATATCTTCGTGTTCAAGTACCCGAAGGACACCGGCGTCGATTACGTCAAGCGCCTGATCGCCCTTCCCGGGGACACGTTCGAGATCCGCGACGGGGTCGTCTGGATCAACGGCCGGCCGACGGAAGAGCCGTATGTGCGCTTTAAGGACACGTTCAACTGCGGCCCCGTGACCGTGCCGGAAAAGAACTACGTCGCCCTCGGGGACAACAGGCCGAACTCGGCGGACAGCCGTTTCTGGGGCTTCGTGCCGTGGAAAAACATTCGCGGCCCCGTCCACGTGCGCTACTGGCCGCTGAACCGGATCGGACTGGTGAAGTGATGGCGGGGAGGACCGCGTGGTTCCCCGGCCACATGGCCAAGGGGACGCGTCAGCTTGAAGGGATCGCCGGCAAGCTGGACGTCGTCGTCGAAGTGCGCGACGCCCGCGCCCCTGAACTGACCGCGTCGCCGCTGACAAAGCGCCTGCTCGCGGGGAAGCCCGTCTGGATCGCGCTGGCAAAGAAAGATCTGGCGGACCCCGCGGCGACGGCGCGGTGGCTGAGCTTTTACAAAAACAGGCGCCGCGAGGCGTGGGCGTTCGACCTGCTCTCGGGGCAGATCGCGCCGTTGCGTCAGGCGTTCACGCGCCGCAAACCGCCTTACCGCGAGCTGAGAGTGGCCGTCGTCGGCATCCCCAACGTCGGCAAGTCGGCGCTGCTGAATCTCCTTGTCGGCAAAAAGGCGGCCGTCGTCGGCGGCATCCCCGGCGTCACCCGGGGCGTCTCGTGGTACAGGGGCGGCGACTTCCTCGTCGTCGATTCGCCGGGAATCCTCGACCCGAGGTCCGGCGCGGCGGTGCAGAAAGCCCTCGCGTGGCTGGGCTGCTCGAAGGCCGACGTGATCGGCGGCTGGGACTCGGTCGCCTGCGCCCTGATCGACTTTCTGCGGCGGCGCGGCCTGTGGCGCGTCGTCGAGGAGAAGTGGAACGTCCCCGCCGGCGACGACGCCGTGTCCGCGCTCGAGGCCGTCGGCCGCAGGCTCGGCTGTCTCGTCAGCGGCGGAAAAGTCGATCTCACGCTGGCGGGGCGGAGGTTCCTCGAGTCGTTCTCGACGGGGAAGATCGGCTCTGTCTCGCTGGAAACGCCGGACGCTCTCGCCGAGGAACTGTTTCCGTGCGGCGACGCGGACGGAGAGGACGCGCCGGAATGATCGTCGCCGGCGTGGACGAGGCGGGACGAGGCCCTCTGGCGGGGCCTGTCGTCGCCGCCGCCGTCTGTCTGACTGACGCGCAGAAGAAGGCGCTCGCGGCGATGGGGCTGCGCGACTCCAAAAAGATGACTCCCCGAAGGAGAGAATCGGTTTTCGCGAAGATGCTCGAACTCGGCGTCGTCTGGCGCGCGCAGGCCGCGACGCCCGAACGTATCGACCGCGACAACATCCTGAACGCGACGCTGTGGGCGATGCGCCGCGCCGTGGAACGTCTCCCCGTTCGTCCCGACATGGCGCTGGTGGACGGGAACGCGGAGATCCCCGGGCTGACGGTCGCGCAGAGAGCCGTCGTCGGCGGTGATGACCTCTACGCCGAGATTTCGGCGGCGTCCGTCGTCGCGAAAGTCCTGCGCGACAGGATGATGGTTGTATATGACAGAATTTATCCCGGCTACGGCTTCGCGAAGCACAAGGGCTACGGCACGGCGGAGCACAGACGGGCGATCGCCGAGCGCGGCCCGACGCCTATCCACAGGCGGAGCTTTTCGTGGGGCCGCAGCGTCCCTGCGCGGTGAGGGGACGCCGGTGAAACCGCTCCCGCGAGACGGCGCGGGGAAAGCCCCCGGGCCTTTCTCCGGCGGAGACGCGCCGGACGGGGCCGAAGGCGTCCTCCCGCCGGAGGAGAGGGCCGTCTTCCGCGCGCGCGACCGCGAGCGGATCGGCCGCTGGGCGGAAAACCTCGCCGTCCGTTTTTTGCGTTCGCGGGGCATGGAAATCCTCGGCAGGAACGTCCGCGAACGCTTTTCGGAGATCGACGTCGTCTGCCGTCAGGGAGACGAGCTCGTTTTCGTCGAAGTCCGCTGCCGGCGCTGGAACGCGCCGGTGTCCGCGCTTGAGTCGGTCGGGCCGCTGAAGTGGCGGAGACTGCTTCGCGGCGCCGAACTGTACGCGGCCGCCGCCGAGTGGACGGGAGGCCGTCGGATCGACCTCGCGGCCGTGGACGTCGATACCGCCGCGTGGCGCTGGCGCCTGCGCTGGTTTAAGTATCTCGAGATGGATGGAGGGGAGGAGTATGGCCGCTGAAGTTCAGGGGATCACGCTGCGCGGCGTCGAGGCGCTGCCCGTCGAAGTCGAAGCCGAGATCACCTCGGGCATGTTCTCCTTTTCCGTCGTCGGACTTCCCGACGCGGCCGTGCGCGAGTCGAGGGAGCGTGTGCGCGCGGCGCTGAGGGAGCTTGACATCTCCATTTACGGGCGCGTCGCCGTCAACCTCGCCCCCGCCGATCTCCCCAAAGAAGGCAGTCTCCTCGACCTGCCGATCGCCGTCGCTCTCGCGGCGGCGAAAAATTACTGCGCCCTGACGAAGCCCGCCGTGTTCATGGGGGAACTGGCGCTTGACGGGCGCGTCCGCCCCGTTCGGGGCGCCGTTCCCGCCGCCATGCTGTCGAGAAAACTGGGGCTGCCGCTGTACTGTCCGCAGGACAACGCGCCCGAAGTGGCGCTCGTGGACGGCGTCGAGGCCTACGGCGTGCCGTCGCTGGAGGAGCTTCTCCTGCACCTGCGCGGCGAGAGGGCGCTTGGCCGCGTGAGCAAAGTCATGCCTCCCGCCGCGTCCGGCGCCGCCGCGCCCGACTTCTCCGACGTGCGAGGTCAGGCGCAGGCCAAACGCGCGCTGGAGATCGCCGCGGCAGGGCATCATAATATCTTGCTCGTTGGGTCGCCGGGCAGTGGGAAGACGATGATGGCGCGCGCGCTTTCGGGGATTCTGCCGCCGCTTTCCGACGACGAGTTTATCGAGACGCTGCTGATCCGCAGCGCCGTCGGCCTTCCCGTGCCAGCGGACCGCCGCCGGCCGTTCCGTCAGGTTCATCACACGGCCAGCACTGTCTCTGTCTGCGGCGGGGGCAGCGTCATGCGGCCGGGGGAGGTCAGCCTCGCCCACAGAGGGGTGCTGTTCCTCGACGAGTTCACGGAGTTTCGCCGCGACCTGATCGAAGCGCTGCGCCAGCCGCTTGAGGACGGCTTTATCACGGTCAACCGCGCGGCCGGCAGCGTGACCTACCCGAGCCGCGTCCTGCTGGTCCTCGCCGCGAACCCGTGCGCCTGCGGCTGGCGCGGCGACCCCGTTGAGCGGTGCCGCTGCAGCCGCGTCGAGCTGGAACGCTACCGGCGCAAATTTTCAGGCCCCATGCTCGACCGCGTGGACCTTTACGTCTCCGTGCCCCGACTCACGCCTCAGGAACTGCTCGAACTGGGCGGCGCGGGAGGCGGCGAGAGCAGCGCCGTCATCCGCGAGCGCGTCCTGCGCGCCAGGGAAATGCAGTGGAGGCGCAAGGCTGTCACGGGAGCGGAGTGCAACGCGGAACTGACGGAACGGCAGCTGAAAAACGACGTTTTCCTCACGCCGAGGGCCCGCGGCTACCTGGCCTCGATGGCGGACCGTCTGCGTCTCTCGGGGCGCGGTCTCAGCCGGGTGCTGCGCGTGGCGCGGACCATTGCGGACCTCGCCGGAAGTCCGACGATCGAAGCCTCCGCGGTCGCCGAAGCGATCGCGTACCGCGACGCGGGGGTGCTCGCATGAACGGCCGCGAACTGTGCCTGTGGCTGAACGCCCTCGACGGGGGTTCCGCCGACCTGCTCCGCGAGATGGACTCGGCGCTCCCTCCGCTTGAGATCCTCGAGGCCCTGCTGAAAGGGGAAAAGATAACGCCGCGCCGCGCCGGCAAGCTTCGCGGCCTGCTGAAAGAGAACTGGGCGGAGGCGGAACTCGAACGGGCCGACGCGGGCGGCGTTGCCCTTCTGACGTGGTTCGACGAGGGGTACCCTGAATGTCTTCGCGGGACGGAGGAGCCGCCGCTTCTCCTCTACGTCAGGGGGACGCTTCCCGACTTCAAGCGGGCCTGCTCCGTGGTCGGGACGCGGAGATGCACGCCCTACGGGTTTAAAGTCTCCGAGCTGCTGGGGAAGGCCCTCGCGGAATCGGGGTATACCGTCGTCAGCGGCGGCGCGCGCGGCATCGACGGAGCGGCGCACGGCGGCGCGCTCTCGGCGGGGGGAGCGACGGTCGCCGTTCTCGGGACGGGGGTCGACGTCATATGGCCGCCTGAACACGATGAACTTTTCGAGAACATTCTCTCGGCCGGAGGCGCTCTCGTGAGCGAGTACCCGATGGGGACGTCCGCGCGGACGTGGCGCTTCCCGAGGAGAAACAGGATCATCGCGGGACTTTCAAAGCATCTGGTCGTCGTCGAGTCGCCCGTGAAGGGCGGGGCGATGATCACCGCGCGGAAAGCCATGGAGATGGGAAGGGAAGTCTGGGCCGTGCCCGGGCGGATCGACGAGAAAGTCTGCGAAGGCAGCAACCGCCTTATTTTTGACGGCGCCTCGCCCCTCGTGAGCATCGCGGACTTCATCGAAGGCATCGGCGGCCTCGGCCAGCTGGAACTGTTCAATCCCCTGCCCGTGTCGGGGGATGGGAAAAAAGTCCTCGACTGTCTGTCGGAGCGCGGCGACCTGACTCTCGATCAGATCGCGACCCGCACGGGCATTTCCGTCGCGGATCTCACCGGCCTGATGGCGGAGCTCCAGGCAAACGCTCTGATCTACCCGACCGGCGGCGGCCGCTGGAGGTCCTGCCCTCGCTGACGGCGCCTGCCCCTGTCTCTCGCGCGGGACGTCCTCCATGCGCGCCGTTCCACGGACAGCGCATAAAATCTGCGGTAACCTCGGCCGCTCGCCCGAAAGCGTCTGAACGTCCCGTTTTCCAGTCCTCCGCCCGTTTCGGGCGGGGGATTCTTTCTGCCTGTCCGCCGTTCGCGGCGCGTTTTGTCCTTGCAATTCCGCCTTATCCGTTTTAGAATCAATCTCTACAGGTCTGTGAAAGGAGCGGGGCCGCGATGAAGGACGCCGTCGCAAAACGTTTTCGCGCCGTCCTGGACGACAACGGCTGGTGCCGGGCCGGCCGTATTCTGCTGGGGGTTTCCGGCGGCAGCGACTCGACGGCTCTCCTGCTTCTCTTCGCCGGCGCTTTCAGCCGCGAGAGGCTGGTCGCCGCGCACCTGAACCACGGAACGCGCGAGACGGCGGGGCGGGACTGCGAGTTCGTGCGCGGCGTGTGCGGACGTCTGGGCGTGACTTTTGTCTCGGCCGTCCGGCCCGTGTCCGAACTGGCGCTGAAAGGCGAATCATACGAGGCCGCCGCGCGGCGGGTCCGCTACGATTTCTACGAAAAAACGCGCAGGGAATACGGCTGTGAATGGGTCGCGCTCGGCCATACCCGCACCGATCTCGCCGAGAGCGTCCTCATGAACGCCGCGCGGGGGTGCGGTCTGCGCGGGCTGGCCGGAATACCGCCGCGCCGCGGGGCGTACATACGCCCGCTGCTGGCCTTTACGCGTGAAGACCTGCGCGCGTTCCTGCTCCGAAAGGGTCAGACGTGGGTTGAGGACGAGACGAACAGTCAGGATTTTTGCCTCCGCAACCGCGTCCGCAACGAGGTCATGCCGTACCTGCGCGCCGCTTTGAATCCCGCCGTGGCTGAGCATCTCGCCGCGCTCGCGGAGGACGCGCGGGACTGGCGCGACGCCCAGGAGGAACGCTGCGCGAAACTTCTGGAGGACGTCCGGCTGACCGGCCGCGGCTGGCCCGCCATGGACCTGCGGCGTCTGCGGCGCGCGAGCGGCCGCGACCGTGTCGAACTGTTGCGGCGCGCCGGACGCCTGCTCGGGCTGCGCGCTCTGCCCCGCGACAGGACGGAACTTCTGGACCGGCTGATCGTCTCGTCGGGCAGATGGGTCTTTCAGTGGGGTTCCGAAGTCGATCTCACAGCGTACAGCGGCGCCCTCGTCTGGCATCCCGCGTCCGAAAAGCGCGTGAGGCGGCTCGACCTTCGCGCGGGTGAGCGGGCGCGCTGGGGCGGCTGGGCTGTCTCGATCGGCGGGAAGCCCTCGCCGGGCGGCCGCGACGTGGAAGTGCCGGCGGATCCGTCGGAAACGCTGACGCTGCGGGCCGCGGCGGACGAGGAAGGGCGCTTTAACGACTGTCTGCCGGAAATCGCCCTGGGCGGAGAAGCGCTGGCGGTCAGGAGCGGAAACGCGTGGAGAATCCTTTCGAACCGTGAAGGCGATCACAAGGTCGTCCGCGTCGTCTTTACCCCGCTGCGGGGAGAGTGGAGGAGAAGCGAATGGAACTGAAAGCCGCGGATGTTCTGATTTCCTCAGAACAGATAGCCGCCCGTGTCGGCGAAATCGGGGCTGAAATCAGCGGGAAGTACGAGGGGCAGGACATCCTGATGATCGGGATCCTGCGCGGAGCCGTCATCTTCATGTCAGACCTCGTGAGGGCGATCTCGCCGTCGGTCAACGTGACGATGGAGTTCATGAAAGCGTCTTCCTACGGCACCTCGACCACGTCTTCGGGCAAGGTCGTGATCTCGCAGCAGCCGGCTATGGCGGTCGAGGGGCGGAGGGTCGTCATCGTCGAGGACATCGTCGATACGGGGCTGACGCTCAAGCGGCTTCGCGAATATTTTGCCGAACACGGGGCGAAGTCCGTCGAAGTCTGCGTGCTGCTTGACAAGCGGGAACGCCGCGTCGTCGAAGTTCCCGTCGAATACACGGGCTTTGTCATTCCCGACGAGTTCGTCGTCGGTTACGGCATGGATTACGACGAAAAGATGCGCAACTTGCCCTCGATCCATACCGTACGTCCCGTTTCAGAATAGTGAAGTAGGCTGGGAGGCGCTATTTTGCACCGTTTAATAAAAAACCTTGGAGTTTACCTAATTCTCGTCGTCCTCGTCGTCAGCGTCGTCAACATGTTCCTGACGCCTCAGAACGCCGCCGTGCAGATCCCCGAGATTCCGTACAGTCAGTTCAAAAAGGACGTGGCCGACGGCAAGGTCAGAAGTTTTTCCGTCACCGATACGAGGGTGCAGGGGCAGTACGTCGACGGGCGCCCTTTCTCGAGCAACATCGTGGGCGTGCGTGAAGCCGCCGACAGCGCGGTCGCTCACGGCGTCGAAGTCAGGATCAACGAACCGCCCGAGACGCCATGGTGGATCTCGCTCGCGTCGTCCATCTTCCCGACGCTCCTGCTCATCGGCGTGTGGATCTTCTTCCTGCACAACATGCAGGGCGGCGGCGGGCGCATGATGTCTTTCGGCAAGAGCCGCGCCAAGATGTTCCTCGACAACAGGCCGAAGGTCACGTTCAACGACGTCGCTGGCTGCGACGAGGCCAAGGAGGAGCTGAAAGAGGTCGTCGAATACCTCAAGTCGCCCGACCGCTTCACAAAACTCGGCGCCAAGGTGCCCAAGGGCGTGCTCCTGCTCGGTTCCCCCGGGACGGGAAAAACGCTGCTGGCCCGCGCCTGCGCCGGCGAGGCCGACGTGCCTTTCTTCAGCACGAGCGGTTCGGACTTCGTCGAGATGTTCGTGGGCGTCGGCGCGTCCCGCGTGCGCGATCTCTTCGACCAGGCCCGCAAGTACCAGCCGTGCCTCGTCTTCATCGACGAGATCGACGCCGTGGGGCGGCAGCGCGGCGCCGGTCTGGGCGGCGGCCACGACGAGCGCGAGCAGACGCTCAACCAGCTGCTCGTCGAGATGGACGGCTTCGACGAAAAGACGGGCATCATCCTGATCGCGGCCACCAACCGCGCCGACGTGCTCGATCCGGCGATCCTGCGCCCCGGCCGTTTCGACCGCCACATCACGGTCGACCGTCCCGACGTGAAGGGCCGCGAGGATATCCTCAAGGTTCACGCCAAGGGCAAGAAGTTCGCTCCCGACGTCGATTTCGGCGTGCTGGCGAAGCGCACGCCCGGTTTCGTCGGCGCCGACCTGGCCAACATCATCAACGAGGCCGCCCTGCTCGCCGGCAGGGCCGGAAAGAGCGAGATCGGCATGGACGAACTCGAGGAGGGCATCGACCGCGCGATCGCCGGCCCCGAACGCAAAAGCCGACTGATCGGCGACCGCGAGAAGAAGATCATCGCGTACCATGAAACGGGTCACGCCCTCGTCGCCAAGCTGATCCCGGGCTGCGATCCCGTGCACAAGATCTCGATCATCCCCAGGGGAAGCGCCGCGCTCGGTTACACGCTGCAGCTGCCCGACGAGGACCGTTTCCTGGCGTCGAAGAACGAGCTGACGAACAACATCTGCGTGCTGCTGGGCGGCCGTGTCGTCGAGGACATCGTGTTCGGCGACATCACCACGGGCGCGAGCAACGACCTGGAGCGCGCCACGCATCTCGCTCGCAGCATGGTCACGCAGTACGGCATGAGCTCGCTCGGCCCCGTCGTCCTCGGCCGCCCGCGCCACGAGGTGTTCCTTGGACGCGATCTCGGCGAGGACCGCAACTACAGCGATCAGATCGCGTTCGCCATCGACGAAGAAGTCCGCAAGATCGTCGAAGAGTGCTATCAGCGCGTGAAGAAACTGATGACCGAAAATCTGGCCACGGTGAAACTGGTCGCGGAAACCCTGCTCGAGCGCGAGGTGATGGACGGCCACGACCTTGCCGTGCTGCTCGGCGAGGAGCCGGCCGAACCCGAAAAGAAGCCCGACGGGGACGTTCCCGACGCGGCGGAAAAGGATTCTCCCTCTCCGTCCGCCGGCTCAGAAGAAGCGGAGGAAAGCCCTTCGGACGGCGGTTTCGGGGACGATTCCGGCGAAAACGGCTTTATCCCCTCGCCCGGCCCGAGGAGCGGACTCGGCGGCGCGTCGGCGGACGGAGAGGCGCCCCGCGACGACGCGTAAAAAAACGAATAATCCGGTATAAAACTGGTATAATAAAGGACGGAAGCCCGCGCGCTTTCGTCTTTTTTGGTGCGCCGCGCACCGTCTCATGGAGGTATCCGCATGGAGACTGAACAATTCAAGCTGCACGCTCCGTGGCCGCCGTCGGGCGACCAGCCGCGGGCCATCGAAGCGCTGCTCGACGGCCTGAGGAACAACGAGCGCGTTTCCACGCTGCTCGGCGTCACCGGCAGCGGAAAAACCTTTACTGTCGCCAATGTCGTGGCGCGGTACAATCGTCCGACGCTCGTGCTCGCGCACAACAAGACGCTGGCGGCCCAGCTGTACAGCGAATTCCGCAGGTTTTTCCCCGAGAACGCCGTGCACTATTACGTCAGCTATTACGATTATTATCAGCCCGAGGCGTATCTGCCCAGTTCCGATACCTACATCGAGAAGGACGCGTCGATCAACACGCAGATCGAGCGCATGCGCCTGGCGACGACGAAGTCGCTGATCGAGCGGCGCGACGTGATCGTCGTCGCTTCCGTCTCATGCATCTACGGCATGGGAAGACGCGAGAACTACGAGGACGCGATCGTCAGCTTTTCCGTGGGCGAGAGATGGGACAGGCGCGGCTTTCAGGAGTCGCTGATGAAAGCGTACTACGAACGCAACGACTTCGACCTTCAGCCGGGCAGGTACCGCGTCCGCGGCGACGTGATCGAAGTTTACCCCGTGTACAGCGACAGCACGCTGCGCTTTTCGTTCTTCGACGAGGAACTGGAGGCCATCGAGGAAGTCGATCCCGTGAGCGGACACAGCCTGAAACGCGCGGACCACGCCTCGATCTTCCCCGCGCAGCACTACGTCACCAGCGACGGAGCGATCGCGGAGTCGATGGAGAAGATCAGGAACGAGATGGAAATCCAGGTCGGCCGCTTCAAAGCCGAGGGCAAATACCTTGAAGCCGAGCGCCTTGCCAGTCGCACCCGCTATGACATGGAGATGCTCGCCGAAGCGGGGTACTGCTCGGGAATAGAGAACTACTCGCGCTATCTCGACGGCCGCGAGGAGGGCGAGCAGCCAGGCACGCTGCTTGACTTTTTTCCTCCCGATTTCCTGATGGTCGTGGACGAGTCGCACATCACGCTGCCGCAGGTGCGCGGCATGTTCAACGGCGACCGCGCGCGCAAGGAAGTGCTCGTCGAACACGGGTTCCGGCTTCCCTCGTGCCTCGACAACCGCCCTCTGAAGTGGCACGAGTTCGAGCGTTACATGCAGCGCGTCGTCTGCTGTTCCGCCACGCCGGGGGACTGGGAGACGGAACACTCGAAGCGCGTCGTCGAGCAGCTGATCAGGCCGACGGGCATCCCCGACCCGCTCGTCGAAGTCCGCAAAGCCACCGGCCAGATCGACGACCTTCTGGATGAGATCGGCAGAGTGCGGGCGAAAGGCGGGCGCGCTCTCGTCACGACGCTGACTAAAAAGGGCGCTGAGGAACTGTCGGAGTACATGGGCACCCTGCGCATCAAGGCGGAGTACATCCATTCCGAGCTGAACGCCTTTGAGCGCGCCGAGGAGATCAACAGGCTGCGAAGCGGCGAGATCGAAGTTCTCATCGGCATCAACCTGCTGCGCGAGGGCATCGACATGCCGGAAGTCACGCTTGTGGCCATTCTCGACGCCGACCGCGAGGGTTTTCTGCGGTCCTACCGCTCGCTCGTGCAGGTGATGGGACGCGCCGCGCGCAACGTGGACTCGCGCGTTATCCTCTACGCCGACGACGTGACCGACAGCATCCGCGACGCGGTGAACGAATCGCAGCGGCGGCGCGCGGCGCAGCTGGCCTTCAACAGGGAGCACGGCATCACCCCGAAGACTATCCGCAAGGCCATCGAGCGTATGCTGCCCGAAGTCGAGTTTGAGAAAACTCCCGAAGTGAAGAGCAAGACGACGCGCCAGACGCTCGAACACCTCGACAACCTTGACCTGGAGAGGATGATGTGGGAGGCCGTCGAGAAGCTGCAGTTCGAGAAGGCCGCGAAGATCCGCGACATGATCCGCGAGATGGAGAGCGGGAAGAAGACGTCGGTCTCGATTGACGACATTGAAAAAGAAGAAGGAGTGAAGTATTTCCGTGCCGCGTCAGGAAATCGTCGTAAGAAACGCCAGAGAGCATAACCTGAAGAACATTTCCCTGGCGCTTCCCAAGAACAGTCTGATCGTGATCACCGGCCCGTCGGGTTCGGGCAAGAGTTCGCTGGCGTTCGACACGCTTTACGCCGAAGGGCAGAGGCGCTACGTCGAGTCGCTTTCCTCGTACGCGCGGCAGTTCCTCGGCGTGCAGAAAAAGCCGGACGTGGACGACATCGAGGGGCTTTCGCCCGCCATCTCCATCGAGCAGAAGGGAACGTCGCACAACCCGCGCTCGACGGTCGGCACCGTGACGGAGATCTACGACTTCCTCCGCCTGCTGTTCGCCCGCGCGGGAACGCCGTACTGCCCGAAGTGCGGAAAGCCCGTACACAGGTACTCGGTGGACGAGATCGTCGACAGGATTTACGCGGCGCACGCGGGCGCTCGCCTCGAGATCCTCGCCCCCGTCGTCCGCGCGAAAAAGGGCGAGTTCAAGAACGTCTTCGCCTCGCTGCGCGGCAAGGGCTTCATGCGCGTGCGCGTCGACGGCGAAGTCCTCTGGCTGGAAGAGGACATTCCTCTGGAGAAGAACAAGAAACACAACATTGAGGTTGTCGTCGACCGCCTGTCGGTGCAGCCCGACCGCAAGGGGCGGATCTCCGAGGGGGTGCAGACGGCGCTCCAGCTCGGGGACGGGTTCGTGATCATCGCCGCCGACGGGACAGAGAACATGCTCACAGAGCGCTTCGTCTGTCCCGACTGCGGAATCTCGCTGCCCGACATCCAGCCGGCGCTTTTTTCGTTCAACAACCCTCAGGGCGCCTGTCCCGACTGCTCGGGGCTCGGCTTTCACAGTCATTTTTCCGAGGAACTGGCCGTCAACCCCGACATGTCCGTTCGCGACGGGGCGCTCCTTCCGTTCCGCGGCAGACAGTACATGATGTACCGCCTTGAGCAGCTGGCGAAGCGCACGCGTCTGGACCTGGACGCGCCCTACAAAAACCTGCCGCGCGAGCAGAAGGATATGCTGATGTACGGCTCCGACGTGCGCATGCCTCTGGAGTTTGAGCGCGGCGGCGAGGTCTCCGTCTATCAGGGACGTTACGAGGGGCTGATCCCCTGGCTCCAGCGCTATTACGACAGCACCGAGTCCGAGACGACGGCCGAGGAACTGGAGCGTTACCGCATCGAGGACGAATGCCGAACCTGCCGCGGCACGCGCCTGAGGCCCGAGGCGCTTTCGGTGCGTTTCTGGGGGAAAAACATCGACGAGCTCACGTCGATGCCCGTCAGCGACTTTTACAAGCTGGTGCTGCTGCACAAGGACGACGCGGGGCAGAGCGAAGTGGTCAGCCAGGTGGTGGTCGAGCTGGAAAAGCGGCTGAGCTTCCTCGTGCAGGTGGGCGTGGGCTATCTGACCCTGAAGCGCCGCGCCGACACCCTCAGCGGCGGAGAGAGCCAGCGCATCCGTCTGGCGACGCAGCTGGGCTCAAAGCTTTCGGGCGTGATGTACGTGCTCGACGAGCCGACGATCGGGCTCCATTCGCGCGACACGGACAAGCTGATCGCCGCGCTGAAGTCCGTGCGCGACATGGACAACACCGTGATCGTCGTCGAGCACGACCGCGACACCATGCTTGCCGCCGATTATCTCGTTGAGATCGGCCCGGGGGCGGGTTCCGGCGGCGGCAGGCTCGTGCAGTGCGGAGACGCCGAGACGTTCAGGGGCACGAATTCTCTGACGGGCCCGTATCTGCGCGGCGAAGCCTGCGGCATGGCGCCGTCGCAGAGGGTGGTCCGGCCGAAGGACTGCCTGAAAATACTCGGCGCGGCGGAACACAACCTGAAGAACATCGACGTGTCCGTGCCCCTTCACTCGCTTGTGTGTCTGACGGGCGTCTCAGGGTCGGGGAAGAGTTCGCTGATGTACGACGTGCTCTATCGCGGCCTGCGGCGAAAGCTCGACCCCGACTACCGCGACAGGCCCGGCAAACACGAGGACATCCTCGGCTGGGAGACGCTGAAAAACGTCTCTCTCGTGGATCAAAGCCCCATCGGACGAACGCCGCGTTCCAACCCGGCGACCTATACGGGCGTCTTTTCAGCGATCCGCGACCTTTTCGCCCAGCTGCCCGAGGCGAAGCTGCGCGGCTACACGAGCGGGCGCTTCAGCTTCAACGTCAGGGGAGGACGCTGCGAAGCCTGCGGGGGCGCGGGCGAACGGCGCGTCTCCATGCTGTTCATGCCCGACGTCTACGTCGAATGCGACGTCTGTCACGGCACGCGCTACAACCGTGAAACGCTTGAGGTGAAGTTCAAGGGACACAGCGTCGCCGACGTCCTGAACATGTCCGTGGACGACGCGGCCGAGCTGTTTCAGGATCTCCCGAAGATCGCCGGCAAGCTGGAGTTCCTTCGGCGCGCGGGGCTGGGGTATATCCACCTCGGACAGTCGGCGCTGACGCTGAGCGGCGGCGAGGCGCAGCGCGTCAAGCTGGCCAGGGAACTGAGCAAGCGCTTCGGCGGCAGCACGCTGTATCTGCTCGACGAGCCATCGACGGGGCTGTTCTATCCCGACGTCGAGCGTCTGCTCCATATCCTGCACGGACTGGTGGACCAGGGCAATTCTGTGCTGCTCATCGAGCACAACATGGACATCATCTGTTCGAGCGACTACGTCATCGACCTCGGCCCCGACGGCGGGAGCGACGGCGGCGAGATCGTGGACGCGGGGTCCCCCGCGCAGCTCGCCGAGCGCGGGAAGGGATACACCGCCGAGGCGATCCGCGCGTATCTGCGCGAGTTCGGGAAGACCGAAAAGAGGAAGAGTCATGTCAGACCGAGAAAAGCAGAACGGGCGTGAGCGGCGCTCCCCCGGCCGTCCCGCGCGTCCCGCCCCCGCCGGGGACGGGAGAAGGAGGCGTTTCTCGCCGGCCCGTCCCGAGCCCGACGACCTGTGCTGGGGGCGCAACCCCGTGCTCACGCTGCTGCAAAGCGTTCCGCGTCTCTGCCGCGAGGCGTTCCTGACCGAAGGCGCCGAGGGGCCCTTTTGCGAAAGCGTCGCGCGGCTGTGCGCCGAAAACGGCGTTCGCCTCGCGTTTTTGCCTCGCGGGGAGCTTGACCGCATGACCGGCTTCGCCGTCCACCAGGGAGTGGCAGCGAGGATGAAGCCGATCCCGCCGGCCGATCTGGACGCCGTCGCCGACGGCATCCAGAAGGGGGAACCGGCGCTGATCGTTCTGCTTGACCGCTGCAAGGACCCGCACAACCTCGGCGCCGTGATCCGCACGGCGGAGATCGCGGGCGCGGCGTGCGTCGTCTGCCAGAACGACCGCTCGGCCACCGTAAACGGGACAGTCGTGAAAACGAGCGCCGGGGCGGCTTTCCGCCTCCCTGTGGCGCAGGTCGTGAACGTGGCCCGAACTCTGGGGCGCCTCAAGGAAAAGGGCTTCTGGGCCGTCGGTCTCGACCACCGCGCCGAGGAGACGATCTGGAGCGCCCCGCTGCCCGAGCGCCTCGTCCTCGTCGTGGGGTCCGAGGGGGAGGGCATTTTGCCCCTGACGGCGAAAAACTGCGACACGCTCGTCAAAATCCCCATGGCCGGCAAAACCGGAAATCTCAACGCCAGCGTTGCCGCCGCCGTCGGCATGTTCGAGTGGGCGCGCGTCAACGGATGCGGCAGAAATCTTGAACGAACATCAAATCAGAGGTGAAAATCATGGATATTTCAAAGCTTCGTCCCGTCGTCGTCGGCGGAGGCAACCTCGGCGGCGCCGTCGCGCGCGGGTTGCGCCGCGCCGGAATCCGTCCCATCGTCGTCCAGCACAGGGGGCCGAATTTCGACGGCCTCGTCGCCGACGGAATAGAAACGTACGCGGAAGCCGCTCCCGCGCTTGAGAAGTCGGACGGCCCCGTCTTCGTCGCGCTCAAACCGTGGCTGATGGAGCCGTGGTGCGCGCAAAACGCGGCCGCGCTTGCCGGGCGAACGCTCGTCTCCTGCGCCGCGCTCGTCGGGCTTGACCTTTTGAGAAAGAACGCCCCTGAGGCGCGCTGGGGGCGAGTGATGCCCAACATCGCCGCCGCCGTCGGCGCGGGGTTCACAGGTATCTGCCGCGGAGACTGGAGCGACGCGGAGACGGAGACCGTGCTCGGCCTGTGCGCCTCGTTCGGCGAAGCCGTGCTCGTCGCGGAGAAGGACCTTGACGGCGTGATCTGCCTTTCGGGTTCGGCGATCGCTTACGTCTTTGAGCTGCTCGAGGGCTTCATCCAGGGCGGACTCGCCGTGGGAATGAAGGCCGACGTCTCCCTGAAAGCGGGCATAGCGACGTTGAGGGGCGCCGCGGAACTCGCTCGCAATTCCGGCGCGCACCCCGCCGTCCTCAAAGACGCCGTCTGCACGCCGGGCGGCACGACCATCGCCGGATGCCGCGCGCTGCAAAAAAACGGCTTCAAGAGCGCTTTCGTCGAGGCGCTGGTCGCGACGGCGGAACAAACGCGGGCCGGAGCCGCCGCCTTCAACAGGGGAAAATGACGCGGGAGCCGCGCAGGGGCTGTCCTTTTTCGTCCGCGCCCCGCGCCTCTTCGCGAGTTGACACTTGACAGATACGGCGATGAAAGTTAAAATTCATCATGTTGTGATAAAAATGACGGGTGATTAGCTCAGAGGAAGAGCGCTTCCCTGACACGGAAGAGGTCACAAGTTCGATTCTTGTATCACCCACCATGGATAGAAGAGCATCCTCTTGAGTGAAGTGGATGCTCTTTTTGTGAATGACGTATTATTTGATTATCATTATTGAGGATAATTGTACAAATGAAAATTAATAAGAATAGTTTTTTTCTGTTGCCTTTTTTGCGGGAAAGG
Source organism: uncultured Synergistaceae bacterium (assembly GCA_964520485.1). Lineage (GTDB taxonomy): Bacteria > Synergistota > Synergistia > Synergistales > Dethiosulfovibrionaceae > Pyramidobacter. The sequence continues at coordinate 18,439 of CAZFNC010000026.1, forward strand.
GCTACCATAAGGACGTGCGGAAGATGATCGTCGGCGTCGGCATCGACCTGTGCGACGTGTCGCGAATCGAGAGAGCCTGCGCGTCGGAGGATTTCCGCCGCCGCGTCTTTACGGAAAGGGAACTGAGTTACGCCGCGTCGCGGGCGGGCGGGTGCGAGTCGCTCGCGGGGTGTTTCGCCGCCAAGGAGGCGTTTGCCAAGGCGACGGGGCTCGGTCTCTCGCGCGCGGGGCTGAAGAGCGTCGAGGTCGTTCACGGGGAGAACGGCCGACCTGAGCTGAAGTTGGCCGCCGACCGCCTTCCCCGCGAACTGACCGGCGAAAAGACGCGTTTTCATCTTTCGATCACCCACGACGGCGGCTGCGCCGCGGCGGTCGTCGTGTACGAGGTTCGGGGAGACTGAATGGAATGATTCCGTGGTATGAGAGCGAAAAGGTGCGCGCGCTGGACGCCCGCCTGATTTCCTCGGGCGTTCCCGCCGAGGAGCTGATGGAACGCGCGGGAAGCGGGATCGCGGACTTTATCTCGCGCCTGTCGGCGGGGAGATCGGCGCTAGTCCTGGCCGGCCCCGGCAACAACGGCGGCGACGGTTTCGTGATCGCGCGCCTTCTGCGCGAGCGTGGCTGGGACGTGACGGTGCTGCTTTCCTGCGATCCCGGGAGGCCGCGCGGCGAAGCCGCGCTCAATCTGGGCCGGTTGGATCGCGCGCGGATCCGTGTGCTCGAAAGTCGGCTCCTCGACGACGCGGCGGTGGAAAGCCTGAGCCGGTCGCACGATCTGGTCGTCGACGCGCTGCTGGGCACCGGCATCAGCGGCGAACCGCGTGGGGAGACCGCCCGCCTGATCCGCCTGATCAACGGGGCGCGCGACGGGAGGAACGTGCTTGCCGTCGACGTGCCGAGCGGCTGCGGGAGCGACGTGTGCGTGAGAGCGCGGTGGACGTGCGCCGTCGCCGCGAGAAAGACGGAATTCGCCACGGGGCGCGGGGCGGCGGACGCGGGCGAGACCGTTCTGATTCCTCTTGACGACAGCGCTGACAGCCTGCTGGGGAACCCCGACGCGCTGGAGATGGAATTTTGCGACGCCTGTTCCATGCTGCCGCGCCGCCGAGCGGACGACCACAAGGGCAGCCGCGGCGGCGTGCTCATCGTCGCCGGTTCGGAGCGTTACCGCGGCGCCGCTCTGTTGTCCGCGCGCGGGGCGCTGCGCATGGGCGCTGGGCTGACGGTGCTCGCGACGTGCGGCGAGGCGTTGAACGCCTTGAACGCCTCGCTGCCCGAGGTCATCGGCGAGCCGCTCGACGACCCGGCGGACCTGCACGGGATCATGGAGCGCTGGAAAAAACGCTGCCGCGCCCTCGTCGTCGGCCCCGGACTTGATCGCGACGAGCGGGCGGAGAAAATATGCGCCGCGGCGGCCCTGTGGCACGGCGTCTCGCTCTGGGACGGCGACGGGCTCTACTGGCTGAGGAAAAGCTCTCTCGCGCCCGAAAATTTCTGCGTGACGCCTCACGAGGGCGAGGCGGCGGCTCTGCTCGGGGAGACGAAGCCCCTCCCCGACCGCTTTGAGACGCTGAGCAGACTGGCTAGAGACGGCAGGGCCGTCCTGCTCAAAGGCTACCGCACGCTCGTTGCCGCCGAAGACGGCGTGCCCCTGATCGTTCCGCGCGGCGGCCGCGTTCTCTCCGTGCCCGGGTCGGGCGATGTCCTCTCCGGCATGGCGGGAGCGCTGCTGGCGGCGGGGCTGGAAAAGCCGAGGGCGCTGGCTCTGGCCGCGTGGTGCCACGGCGCCGCGGGCGAACGGCTGGCCGCGCTGCGCGGGAACGACGGGACTCTGGCCGCTGAAGTGGCCGATGCCGTCCCCTGTGTCCTGAAAGGGCTGTACGATGCCGAACGCCGATGAAGGTCACGGCGCTGTTTTCCGCCTGAAGGGGCTGGATGACACGGCTGCCCTCGGGAAGTGCCTCGCGCGGGCGCTTGCGCCGGGGGTCGCGGTCCTGCTGGAGGGCGAACTCGGCGCCGGCAAGACGACGCTCGTCAGGGAGATGTGCCGTGCGCTCGGCTGGAAAAGGACGTGCAGCCCGTCGTTCGCCATCGTCAACGAGTACGCGCGCGCGCGCATCCCCGTCGCTCACGCCGACCTGTACAGGGTTGAGAACGTCGACGCCCGCGATTTCGGGCTCGATGAATATCTCGAAGACGGGTGGCTGCTGGTCGTGGAATGGCCCGAACGCCTGATCAGGGCCGATTTTCCCGAGATTTGGCGTTGTCGCCTGACCGTTGAAACCGGCGGCGCGCGGCGTCTGTCCGTGACCGCGCGCGGCGCGCGGGCCGTGCGCGCCCTCGGAGAACTGGAGAGATGTTTCGGATGAACGCTTCCGTCGTCCTAGCAGTCGACTGCTCAAACAGATGGTCATGCGTCGGCGTGGCGTCGGATGGCCGTCCGCCTGTCGGAACCGACGTCGATCTCGGACGCGGGCAGGCAGCGGGGCTCCCGCTGCTCGCGGAGTCCCTGCTGAAGCGGGAAGGACTTTCTTTCCGCGACGTCGGCTGTTTCGCCGTTTCCGTCGGGCCCGGCTACTTCACGGGCATCCGCGTCGGCATGGCCTATGTCTGCGCGCTGGCCTGCGCTCTCGGCAAAAAAACCGTGCCCCTGAGCAGTCTGGAGATCCTGCTGCGCTCGCTGCCCATGTGGGACAAGGGCGTGAAAGCGGCGCTGATCGCCGCGTCGCGGGAGCTCGTCTTCTCCGCCGCGTGGAGAGACGGAGTTCCGATCCTGCCGGAGAGGGAGAGGACGCGCGCGCAGCTTTTCGAGGAACTGGGCGAGGCCGCGGACGAAGCGCAGATGTGGGCCGTCGACGATCCACGCCTGTTCGCGTCGAACGGCCGCGCTGGAGTGCGCTTTATTTCCAGTCCCAGCGGCGCCGCGGCGGCGCGGCTGGCGCTTGAGCGGCGCGAAGAGGCCGTCAGGCCGGACGATCTGAGGGCGCGCTACCTGCGCGAACCGGGGCTCGGCCGTCCCTGAAGAACGTCTTTTCGTCCGCCGTGACGATTGCCGCGGAAGCGGGCGCCGGAGGCGCGTCCGTTTAAGCTGTACGGGGCGTTTTTTTAAGATTTTGCTGTACGAGGAAGTCAGCGGTACGGGGGGAAGTCGTTTTTATCTTTTGTGGAGGTGAAGGTGTTGGTCAAGAAGTTTGAAGTATCAATCAACAAGTCCTGGTGCAAAGGATGCAGTCTGTGCATCCACGTCTGCCCCAGGAAGGTCCTCGAACTGAACGAACGGGTGAAGTGCGAGGCCGCGCGGCAGGAGGATTGCATCGGTTGCAGATCGTGCGAGAACATCTGCCCCGATCTTGCTATCACTGTGCGAGAGGAAGGGACAAAATAATGGCTGAGATCAAATTCTGGCAGGGCAACGAAGCGATCGCGTTCGGCGCGCTCGCCGCGGGATGCAGATTTTACGCCGGCTATCCCATCACCCCTTCGACGGAGATCATGGAGACGATGGCCCTCGAACTGCCCAAGGTCGGCGGCGTGT
>CAZFNC010000027.1:0-19025 GCA_964520485.1 uncultured Synergistaceae bacterium
AAGAGGCGGCGCTTTCTCCCGTTCGGGGAGCAAACAGGCAAAAGACGGGCGGACGTTATCGTGGGTTACTATTCTGTAAGCGTTTGATAAGCGCCATCTCGCGGGTACACGGTTGTTTTCGCCGTCCGTAAAAGACGCGCGGGGGAACAGAATCCGCCTTAACGTTGTTTTATAGAAATAAGGTAGGTTTCTTTTTTCTATGATTGTCAAAGTGGCTAAGTGCGGTTATAATTTATTTAGCTGATGCGTAGGGAATCTGCCCGCGCGTCGCGGCGTTCATCACTGTACGCCGATCAACCGTGAAATTAGCGGGCGTTTTCTTTCGGCATGGGCAAAATCGCTTGGAGGGATTGAAAATGTTCAAATTTACTGAAGAGCAGGTCATGATCCGCGACGCGGTGCGCGAGTTTACCGCCAAAGAGGTGGAGCCCCGCGACAGGGACATGGACGAAAACGGTTTTGACTGGGCGTTAATCCCCAAGCTGGTGGAAGCCGGGCTGATCGCCATCCATATGCCCGAACAGTACGGCGGCGGCGGCGGTGACACCGTCACCAGCGAGATCGTCATCAACGAGATCGCCAAGGGCAGCGCTTCCGTCGCTCTGTTCCTTGATGCGCACTGGCTGGCCGCCGACATGATCCTTCATCACGGCACGGACGGCCAGAAGGCGAAGTATCTGCCCAAAGTGGCCGAGGGGAAGATTTTCGCTTTCGGCCTGACCGAGTCCAACGCCGGTTCCGACGCGGGCGCCATCAAGTCTGTCGCCGAAAAACAGCCGGACGGCAGCTATATTCTGAACGGCGGAAAGGCGTGGATCACCAACTCGGGCATCGCCGACTACTATCTGATCATGGCGAAGACCGATCCTGCGGCCGGCAACAAGGGCATCAGCGTGTTCATCATTCCCAAGGACGCCGAGGGGCTGACCGTCGGCAAGTTTGAGAAGAAGATGGGTATGCGCGGCACGGGCACCTGCGAGCTCAGCTTTGACAACATCCACATTCCCGCCGACGACAGGATCGGCCCCGAAGGGCGCGGCTTCATGATCGCCATGCAGGCTCTGGACGGCGCGCGCGTTTCCATCGGCGCCATTGCTTCCGGCCTGATGCAGCACGCGATGGCCAAGGCCGTGAAATACGCCAAGGAACGCACCACGTTCGGCAAGCCCATTTGCAAGTACCAGGCCGTCGGTTTCAAGTTCGCTGACATGGCCGCGAAGATTCACGCGACCGATCTGATGGTGTGGGACACCTGTCAGATGAAGGACGAGGGCAAGCGCATTTCCGTGGAAGCCGCCGAGCTGAAGCTTCTCTCCTCGCGCTGGGCCTGCGAGGTCTGCGACGACGCCATTCAGATTCACGGCGGCAACGGTTACAGCCGTGAGTTCGACGTGGAGCGTTTCTACCGCGACGCCAAGCTGCTTGAGATCGGCGAGGGCACCAGCGAGATCCTGCGCATGGTCATCAGCGGTTCGGTCATCGGCAGATAAGCCCGGCGGGACGGCAGGTTGCCGATGAAGATCCTGGTTTATGTCAAACAGGTTCCCGACACGGACGACGTGAAGCTGGACCCGAAGACGGGGGCCATCATGCGCGAAGGCGTGGCGAGCAAAATCAATCCTCTGGACGCGAACGCCGTGGAAGCGGCGGTTCAGTTGAAAGAGAAGTACGGCGCCACGGTCTGCGTGATCACGATGGGGCCTCCGCAGGCGGAGGACGTGCTGAAGAAGGCTCTGGCGTTGGGCTGCGACGAAGCGTACCTCCTTTCCGACCGCGCGTTCGGACGGGCGGACACGCTGGCGACGTCGTACACTCTGGCCATGGCCGCGAAGAAGATCGGCGATTACGATCTCCTGCTCTTCGGCCGCCACGCGGTGGACGGCGACACGGCGCAGACGGGTCCCGCCACGGCCGCGCATCTGGGCATTCCTCAGATTACCCTCGCGTCGTCCATCGACGTGCGGGACGGCTGGGTGATCTGCGACCGCGTGCTTGAAGACCGCGTGGAGAAGGTTCGCGCCAAGCTTCCCGCCGCCGTCACGGTGACGGGGGAAATCAACACGCCGCGTTACGCCAAGCCGGTCAACATCATGAAGGCGCTTAAAAAGCCCCGCTTCACATGGAACGCTGACGACCTGAACGCCGACAGGAACCGCGCCGGATTTCCCGGCTCGCCCACGTCGACGAAGGCGGTCATGGAGCCGCCGAAGCGCAACGCTGACACGAAGTATTTTACAGGTTCCCCCGAGGACATTGCCGCTCAGATTGCGCAGGTGCTGCATGACGAGCATCTGATTTAAGGAGGCGACATCCATGGCGAAAGAAGATTACAAAGGGATATGGGTGTTCGCTGAACAGCGCGGCGGCACATTGGACTCGACGGCGCTGGAAGTTCTTGGCAAGGCGCAGGAGCTCAAAGTTCATACCGGCGAGGAGATCAGCGCCGTGCTGCTGGGGGACGGCGTGTCCGGTTTGGCGGACACTTTGTTCGCTTACGGCGCGGATCAGGTGATCCTCGCGGAGGACAAGGCGCTGGCCGAGTACTCCGCCCGTCCGTACGAGGCGGCGCTGGCGCAGCTTGTGGAAAAATACAAGCCTTCGATCCTGCTGTACGGCGCGACTTCGCTCGGCCGCGACCTGGCCCCGCGCATGATGGTCAGACTCAATACGGGACTGACCGCGGACGCGATCGACCTGGGCTTTGACGCCGACGGCGATTTCTATCAGACGACGCCTGGCTACGGCGGCAGCATTCTGGCGCACATCGTCATCCTTGAGGCGCGGCCTCAGATGGCGACCGTGCGGCCGAGGATGTTTGAGCCTATCGAGCCGCGTCGGGGAGCCGCGGGCAGGGTCGTCGCCGAAAAGGTGAACGTGGAACCGGACGCCTGCTATGAGGTTCTGAGCGCGGCTCCCAGGCAGGACACAGGCGAATCCATCGAAGGCGCCGAAGTGCTGGTGGCGGGCGGGCGCGGCATCAAGGAGAAGTCCGATCTGGACATGCTGCGCGAGCTTGCCTCGCTGCTGGGCGGCCGTCTGGCAGCGTCCAGGCCGCTGGTGGACAACGGCTGGCTGCCGCACGACAAGCAGATCGGTCAGAGCGGCGCCACGGTGAAGCCGAAGTACATCCTCAACGTGGCTATTTCAGGGTCGGTTCAGTACCTTGTCGGCATGCAGAACTCGGGTTGCGTCGTCTCCATCAACCACACCAAGGGCGCGCCGATCTTCGACGTCTCGCACTACGGTGCGGTGGCTGATTACAGGACTGTCGTCCCCGCGCTGATCGGCGCGGTCAAAAAGCTGAAAGCCTGAGCCCGTGGCCGTCGTTCCGTTTAAGGCGGTTTTTTAAGGGGAAACGCGGCCCCGCGCAGGGGCCGACATTATGAGCATCATATTTTCTCGGAAAGGAAGATTCCACATGAGTGAACGTAAATTTATCATCCCTGAGTTTGGTCCCTTTGCCGGTATGCGCGTGATCTGCTCCGGATCGCTGGTCGCCATGCCGTTCGCCGCGACGATGCTGGCGGATTTCGGCGCCGAGGTGATCCAGATCGAGCGTCCGGGCGTCGGGGATACGCTCCGTATGCTGCCGCCCATGGCGGACGTGGACGGCAAGAAAGTTTCCACGGCGTGGGCGCAGAACGCGCGAAACAAGCTCGCTCTGGCCCTTGAGCTCAACCTGAAGCACGAGGAAGTCAAGGAGATCTTCTACGGCCTCATCAAGGAAGCCGACATCTTCATGGAGAACATGGTCTGGCTTGACAAGCTCGGCATTTACGATGAAGAGTTGCTGAAGGTCAACCCCAAACTGGTGATCGTGCACGTCAGCGGTATGGGGCACAAGGAGTTCGGCGGTCTGCCCAACGTGTGCAACCGCGCCTCGTATGACATGATCGGTCAGGCCTTCTCCGGCTGGCTGTACCTGCAGGGAGACGCCGACCGCGATCCCGCGATCGCCAAGCCCTACACGAACGACTACGTGTCCGCTTTCGCCACGCTGTTTGCCGCGCTGGCCGGATATACCTACGCGCAGAAGACCGGCAAGGGTCAGGTTGTCGACGTCGCCCAGTTTGAGGCGATGGCGCAGTACATGTGCGGCACCTACGTGACTTACACCATGACCGGCAAAATTTCTGAGCGCTCCGGCAACTTCAACCCCGCTTTCCAGCCCTACAACCTGTTCAAGTCCAAGGACGGCTTCCTCGTGGCGCTCGGCGCGTTCGGCCCCGGCGTGTACAAGCGCTGCATCCCTGCCATGGGGCTGGATATCGAGTACTTCAACTTCAAGGACTGTTCTTCCGGCCCAGCCGCGGTCGCGTCGCCCAAGGGAAAGGAACTGAATCAGGCCGTCATCGACTGGTGCGCCGCTCACGACGCGCAGGAGATCGAGAGCATCATGGAAGCGGCGCGCGTGCCCTGCGCCACGGTGAACACAGCCAAGTCCGCCTACGAGAACGAGCACTTCCGTTCGCGCGGCGACTGGGTGAAGTACGAGGACCAGACCACCGGCGCCGAAGTGGAAGCTTTCGGCATTGCGCCCAAGATGGGCGTGACCCCGGGCAAGATCTGGCGCGGCGCTCCTTCGATGGGACAGGATACCGAAGCTATCCTCAAGACGGTTCTCGGCTACGACGACGCCAAGATCGCCGAACTGAAGGAGAAGAAGCTCATCGGCTGAGTTTTTCGTGTCGGCACGGGTTTTCAGAGTAGCATAATAATCTGTCAAAAAACGGTGTGAATAGGCGAAAGAACGCTCCCTAGCATTTCGGGGGCGTTCTTTTGCTTAAAGGGGACCGCGGGTCATTCGCGACGGCGCGGGCTGGCATGTTCTGCCCTTAGGACGAGCGTGCCGCCGCGGCGAGGCGTGCGAACGTTTTTGCGCGCATTTTTTGGAAGAACACATCGGTTCGGCATCCGTTACAATATATGCGTTGACGATTTAAACTAAAATTTAGGAGGTAGCGTCATGGGAGAACACGATCTGCAACTGCTGAAAAGCAAATTAGAGCAGATTAAATCATTGGGTTGGATCAAAAACCGACGTCCGGGCAACGCCGGCGGCGTAGGGAACACATTGGAAGATCTGTTGCACGTCGCTGAAAACAACCTTCAACTTCCCGATTTTGGGGATTGGGAATGAAAAAGCCGGCGCGCTTTAACAGGATCCTTATTGACGCTGTTTCATTGCGAGCCTTCGCCGAGAAACGCGCGGATCGTTACGAAGATTTTGCTCCCTTTGTACGGGTGGTCCCATCAAGAGGCGGGAACGACATACCCCGCCGGTGAGAGAAGCTTCAGAGGGACTTTTAACGCGAAGACAGTCAGCGACTGAGGCTTTGTCGTCAACATCGACGCGGACAGGAAATGTATTTTTATCTCATTCGATTTTTCTATGATTGGCGGCAGACACGCGGAGTGGCGCGAGTTTGTCAGAAAAAGCGCCGGCACGGGAGATATACGGCCGAATCCTTACTGGACATACAAGGATATTTTAAAGAAACTCGGCACAAAACTGAACAACCTCATGTATGTCAAGGCGGAGACGAAAAGGATCGAAGGCGAAGAGTATTTTAGGTACAGAGAATTCGAGGCTTACATCAATCCGACGCTTGAAAGGTTCCTTTCCCTTGCAGAGGATGGAGCCATATACGTCGATTTTGACGCGAGAAGCGGGCATAATCACGGTACAAAATTCAGGATAAGACCCGAGCGAAAAATGAATGAGTTGTACACGGGGCACATCATCGTTGAATCGCGGAATCCTGAATGAGTCGGCGTCATGATTTCATAAACAGGTTACTGTTGAGCGGTGAGCGCGTGATTGAGGCTCGTGATTCTAATGAATTCAGGTTGATATTGAACTGAAATTAAGCTATAACAGACCTATAATCAGGGCGAAAGGAGACTGAAATGAGTGAAAACCTGTTTGCCTTGACTCATGCGTTTTACAGCGGGATCTGCGTATTCGCCTGCCGAAGTCGATTGTGAACAATCTCCCTCTCGTAGGAGGAAAGACAAAGTTTTCAACCTGTTTGGACCAGGACGAGAAGGAAATGATCTTGCGAGTGGAAGATATCCGCGAGGGTAATGAAAAATGAAGCATATTATTGAGCGCGGCGACACCCTTGAATTGATAAAGAAGATCGAACAGGCCTCTATCGACCTCCTGGTCACTTCGCCGCCATACTGGGCTAAACGTGTTTATAACGGCGGGGGTGAAATCGGGTCGGAGGGAACGCCCGAGGCCTATGTGTCGCGCCTTGCCGATTTTTTTGAAGAATTGCGCCCGTATCTGAAGCCGACGGCCAACGTTTTTATCAACGTGGGAGATACCTATTTCGGTTCAGGGGCGGGCGCTTGGAGCAAGTATCTGGACGAAAAGGGAAACATCACTCAAGCCCAAAAGGATCGTAAAGAGAAATATTTCACGACAAAGCCGCTCCAGCCTAAGATCAAACAGAATGGAAAGCTTTATCAGAACAAGCAGCTTTTATTGATTCCATCCCGTTTCGCGATTGAGATGCAGGAGCGCGGTTGGCTTTTGCGCGACGATATTATCTGGCAAAAGCCCAACAGGATACCGGCGAGCGTGACGGACCGCTTGAACAACACGTATGAGCATGTGTTTCACTTCGTGCTCAACGGGAAATATTTCTTTGACCTTGACGCGATCAAAGTTCCCGGCGCCAACGGACGCATGAAAAATCCGGGCGACGTATGGTCGATTAAGACTCAGCCGTTACACGGCAACCATACCGCGACGTTTCCGGAACAACTCGTCGAGCAAATCGTGTTATGCGGGTGCCCGAAGAACGGAACCGTATTTGATCCTTTCTTGGGAACTGGCACCACGTGGATCGTGAGCGACCGTCTTGGGCGTAATTGCATAGGATTCGAAATTAATCAGGCGTTCTATGATTTCGCGCGGAGCAGATTTAAAGAGGAAAGGGAATCAGAACAATGGCGGTTGCCGATGACATAAAGATTGGTAGCGCTCGTCTGTGCGACTGCAAAAGCGGGTTCCTGTCCTGTATCGCCGCGAGAGACTGGATGAAAAACCAAATTGGCGTATGGCAATTTATGTATGAGCCGAGAGATATTCGAGAGAAAAAAGTGCACCCCGCCGTCTTCCCGATTGCGCTGGCCAAGCGTGTTATCGAGCAATTTACACATCGAGGGGAACTTGTCTTGGATCCGTTTGTCGGGTCCGGCACGACCTTGCTCGCCGCACAGGATTTGGATAGGAACGCTTTGGGATTTGACTTAAAGCGAGAATATGTCGATTGATCAAATTCGCGTCTTGCCGAACCGCCGCTGCACAATCATTGCGAGCAAAGAGCCGTTTGCGACGACGCAAGAAACATCGTCAACCGTGTCGCTCCCGGGACGGTGAAATGAGCGTTTACCTCGCCTCCCTACGCGAACATATTGAACAGAGAAAGGAAAAATAAAAGCCGTCGCGGAGATTTAAGGCGGAACGATCAGTTCGGCAAAGTCGAACAATACAGTCAGGACCCTAGAGATTTAGGCACGCTTGAAGCGGATGACTTTGAAAGAGAAGTATCCGAAATTTTCAGGCGAATGAAGCCCGTATTTAAAGAAAAGGCGCATATTATCATCAATATCACCGACGCATGGATAGAGGGGAAACGTGTGCCGTTGCATATTAATATTATAAATGCCATGCGTGCGGCCGGATATGAGTTCAGAAATACGATCATCTGGGACCGGCGGAACCTTGTCAACAAAATAGGCATATTCGGCTGGCCGAGCAGTTATATCACTATGGGAACGACTTTCGAATATATTCTTGATTTTACGATTCCGTTTCTCTCACGCGCTCCTAAGCAAAAAAGAGCGGATTAACTGTAAAAGCGCTGTAACGGAACGTCAACCGAATCAAAGATGCTCGAAAAATATGCCGTCAGCGGCTGTCGGAAGACGACACGCGGCGTATTTTTCCGCCAATGGCAGAACTGCCTCAAACGTGGCTGAAAGCGGCTCCCTTTTCAGCGACGCGAAACAACGAGGTTCTGTCCCACCCGCGTTATACGCCCCTGTTTTCCCATCAAGTCGGGGGCTTTCTTTTTCCCCTTACGTTCGCCGGCCGCACAAAAATCTGATATAATAACAAAATGTTCCGCCGCGGCGGAATTGTAACGGAATGTTTTATGTGCCGTCTTGGACGCGTTTCATTCGCGCGCCAAAATTTAGGGCACGGGAGGCAATTTTCATGGCAGAGAAGAACTTTTACATCACCACGCCCATCTATTATGTCAACGACGTGCCGCATATCGGGCACTCCTACACGACCATCGCCGCCGACGCGATGGCACGTTACAAGCGAATGAGCGGCTATAACGTGTTTTTCCTGACGGGCACCGACGAGCACGGCCAGAAAGTCAGCGAGAGCGCGGCCAAGAGGGGTCTTACGCCCCAGCAGCTGACGGACGAACTGTCGCAGAACTTCCGCGACCTGCTGCCGCTGATCGACGCGACGAACGACGACTTTATCCGCACGAGCGAAGCGCGCCACGTCAAGGCCGTCCAAGCCATCTTCAAAAAGCTGCTCGACAAGGGCGACATCTACAAGGGGACGTATAAGGGCTGGTACTGTGTGCCGTGCGAGACCTACGTGCCCGAGGCCGCCCAGGGCGAGAACCACACCTGTCCCGACTGCCACCGCCCGCTCAAGGAGATGGAGGAGGAAAGCTATTTCCTGCGCACGTCGGCCTACGCCGACCGGCTGCTGAAGTTCTACGAGGAACACCCCGACGCGATCAAGCCGCAGGTGCGCTACAACGAAGTTGTCAGTTTCCTGCGCATGGGGCTGAAGGATCAGTCTATTTCCCGCACGAGCGTGCCGTGGGGCATCCCCGTGCCCGGCGACGAGCGACACACCGTCTACGTCTGGTTCGACGCACTCATCAACTACCTGACGGCCTGCGGCTACGGCGTGGATCAGGCGAAAATGGACAGGTACTGGCCCGTGGTCAACCACCTTGTGGGCAAGGACATCATTCGCTTCCACTGCATCGTCTGGCCGATCATGCTGCTGGCGCTGGGACTGACGCCGCCCGCCTGCGTTTACTCGCACGGCTGGTGGACGCGCGACGGCGAGAAGATGTCCAAGTCGAAAGGGAACGTCGTCGACCCGCACGAGATGATCGCGATCTACGGCAGCGACGTGTTCCGTTACTTTCTGCTGCGTCAGGTGACGTTCGGGCTTGACGGCGACTTTTCAGAGCTCGCCCTCGTCCAGCGCATCAACTCCGACCTCGCCAACGATCTGGGCAACCTGCTCAGCCGCACCGTGACGATGATCGAGAAGTACAGAGGCGGCGTCGTCCCCGCTCCCGCCGCGTACGAGCCTCTCGACGAAGAAGTGAAGGCCCATGCTCTGGCCGAGTTCGCCCGCTACCGCGGCTTCATGGACAACTACCAGTTCGACGACGCGCTCAAGGCGCTGTGGAGCATGATCGGGCGCGCCAACAAGTACATCGACGAGACGATGCCGTGGAAACTTGGCAAGGACGCGACAAAGGCCGCGAGGCTTGACACGGTTCTTTCGCTGCTGGCGGAGGAACTGAAGCTGGCAGCGCTGATGCTCGCTCCTGTGATGCCCAAGACGGCGGAAAAGATATGGTCGCAGATGGGGCCCGCGGGCACGGCGCAGGGCAGCCGTTTCGAAGATTACGTCTGGGGCGGCATGACGGGAGCCCGCGTCAGCCGCGCTGACGGCGTGCTCTACCCCCGAATCGACATCGAGGAGTGGAAGAAGAATATCGCCGAGCGCGAGGCCGCCAAGAAACAGGCCGCCGCTCCGTCCGAGCCGTGCGACCACGAGCCGGAGATCACGATCGACGACTTCGCCAAGGTCGAACTGCGCGTGGCGCGGATCACCCACGTGGAGGAAGTCAAAAAGTCGCGCACGCTCTACAAGCTCGATATTGACCTTGGCTACGAGAAGCGCACGATCGTCTCCGGCATCAAGAACTTCTACACGGCGGAAGAACTGGTGGGACGCAAAATCATCGTTGTCGTCAACCTCAAGCCCGCCAAGATGTGCGGCATCGTCAGCGACGGCATGCTGCTCGCCGCGGAAAGCGGCGCGCACGGGTCTCCGGAAGAGAAGATCAGCCTGATGGCCCCCGCCGAGGACATTCCTCTGGGCAGCCGCGTTCACTGAAGCGGCGAACAGTCGTCAATACCCCGTCGCGAACGGCGAAGTAATGCCGGACGCGGCGGGGTATTTTGCGTGCCGCGCCTTTGAGAGGAAAAACGGCTGATTTTCGGGAGGCAAGGCGGCGGAAAAGGAGCTTTTCGCGCGCCGTTCCGCACGGACGGGGGAGGGGAAAGATCTTTCGACAGCGCGCGAAACTCGGGAAGCAAAAAGATCCCAATGACCGCTCGGCTCGCGTCGTCAAGAATACGGAACCGCGGAACATCCGGAGCCCTGACGGATGGAGGGCGGAAATTTTGAGTCGTCCGCGTTTTCACAACGAAAGTGCCGTGCTGTATAATAGAGACAGCGGCAGTGAAGTGCGACCGAGAACACACGGGCAACCGTGTCCGATGCCGCTCCGCGCCCGAAAAGCGCGTGCGGCGAACAATCTCGCCGCCGCGTATGATGGCCTGAAACGGGACGCGCGAAAGGAAGTGAAGCGCCAATGCCTCTGCGGGGACTGAACGAAGAACAGATCCGCGCCGTCACGACGACGGAGGGCTTCGTGCGCGTCATCGCCGGCGCAGGGTCGGGCAAGACGCGAGCCCTGACGCGGCGCTACGCTTTTTTGGTGAGCGAGCTGGGCATCCTGCCGGAAAATATTCTCTGCGTGACGTTCACCAACAAGGCCGCCGCCGAGATGCGTTCGCGCATTCACAACCTCGTCAGGGACGAGGACACCGCCTACATCAACACCTTCCACGGTTTCTGCGTGTCCGTGCTGCGCGAGGACATCCATTTCGTGCGGTACCCGCGGAGTTTTCTTGTGCTTGACAACGGCGACATCGACGCCATGCTCCGCCAGATCTACGACGAACGCGGCCTCACCCTGCGCGACATGACCTTTGCCGACGCGCGCGACATGATCGAGATACAGAAGCTGTTCAAAAAGCCCGATTACTGCAGCGATCTCATCTCCCTGCCGCCGGACGCTTTGCGCCGCAAGTACGACGAGGCCGTCGGCACGAGCGACATCATCTTCTACGGCTATCTCTGGCAGGAGAAGAAGTGCTTCGCCCTCGACTACAACGACCTGATCAAGTTTGTGCTCCGCATCTTCTCCCAAAGCGAGGAGATCCGCGTCAAATGGCAGAAGCGCCTCGCTTATGTCATGATCGACGAGTTTCAGGACATCGACAGCCTCCAGTACGATCTGATGGAAGCCCTTTGCGGCTTTCACAGAAATCTCTTTGTCGTCGGCGATCCCGATCAGACCATCTACACGTGGCGCGGCGCGAACGTGAAGTACCTGCTCGATTTCGACAAACGCTTTGAGGGCGCGAAGACCGTCCAGACCCTGCGAAACTACCGCTCCACGCCGCAGATTATCGCCGCCGTCAACTCGATGATCTCCGCCAACGAACACCGCTTCAAAAAAGACCTGATCGCGACGCGTCCCGAAGGGGAACCTGTGCGCTTTTACTGCGCTCCGAACGCCAAAGCCGAAGCGGAATGGATCGTCGGACAGGTTGCCCGGCGGCGCGAGAGCGGCGCCGCGTACCGCGACATCGCCGTTCTCTATCGCGCTCACTACCTGACACGGGCGCTCGAAGAGACGCTCCTCGAGAAGAAAATACCGTATCACATTTACAGCGGCGTGCAGTTCTTCGACAGAGCCGAGATCAAGGACGCGCTCAGCTGGCTCCGCATGATCGCTCTCCGCGACGACCTGTCGTTCCGCCGCGTCGTCAACCGCCCGAAACGCAACATGGGCCGCCGCCGCATGGACTTCCTCGAACGCGAGGCCGCCGCGCGCGGCATGACGCTTTTTGACACGCTGCGCGCCACGCTCGACGACGATATCTTCAAGGGCACGCGCGCCGCCGCGTTCGTCGATCTCGTCGAACGGTTCGGAACGCGTGCGGGGAGCGAGGCTGTCTCGGAAGTCCTCGCCGCCGTGCTCGACGAAAGCGGCTACGAAGCCATGCTTCGCACCGAGGGTGCTCAGGAGCGTCTCGACAACCTCGCCGAGCTCAAGCAGGCCGTGCACGAGTACGAGATCGCGTGCGGCGAGGAGGCGGGCGTCGAACACTATCTCGCGCACGTCGCCCTCTTCACCGGCGCGGACGCCGCCGACCCCGGCGACAAGGTTCGACTGATGACCGTGCACGCGGCCAAGGGACTGGAGTTTCCTCACGTCTTTCTGTGCGGCATGAACGAAGGTGTTTTCCCCTCGCGAAAGGTGAAAGACCGCGCGGGAATGGAGGAGGAACGCCGTCTCGCGTTCGTCGCCATGACCCGCGCGCGCGACACACTCACGCTCACGGCCGCCGAAGGCCGCAATTTCGACGGATCGCCGCGCTTTCCCTCGCGTTTCGTGCTTGAAATCGCCGAAGGCCTTGTCGAGTACGTCAACCCTCCGGCCCCCGCCCTTATCGCCGAGGCCCGCGACGCCATCGCCGCAAGCGAGAGGTATCTGCCTGACGACCTTTCAGTTCCGCCGATGGGGGAGGGCGCTCGCGTGCGCCACGCCTATTTCGGCGAGGGCGTTATTTTGCGCGCCGATATCGAAAAGCGCGCCTACACCGTCAAGTTCGACGCCTACGCCACACCGCGCGTGATCGCTTTTCGTACGCGACTGGAGCGGCTCTGAAGAACGTAAAAAAGGCGGGAACGGCTCATGCGTCCGCGCGAGCCGCTCCTGCCTTTTCGTGTCCGTCCGCCGCGCGCTCACCGCGCCCAGCGGCTGATGTTGTGTTCTTTCGTACATACGGCGTCCGGCACGATGCCTTCCCTTTCAAGGTATTCTTTGTACGCCGCGAGCTTTTCCGGCTGTCCCTCCAGTTCAGGCGACACCATGCACAGCTTGTACCCCAGGTCCTTTAACTCCTCGTAACTTTTCCTGTTGATGGGCAGTCTGGTGAAGCAGTCCACCCAGACCCAGTTTGCCTTTCCAGCCATGTTCCGTATTGTGTCCAATCCTTCAAATTCCGAAAAACGCAGGGCGATGTCGCGCACGCCCATGTCCGTGAGCAGTTTAATCATCGGAAAAGTGGAATCCAGGAAGAAATACCGCCTCACGGCGTACGCGCCGATCAGTTCAAGAACTTTGTGTTCGATCCGTTCGCTCTTGACGTTCAGGATCATGGTGCCGTGGCGGTACTCTTTCAGGTAGTCCTCGAAATCCTCTCCGTTCTCAAAGGGGTTGTGAGAGAGATAAACCCTGCCCGAGAGGTTGTCCCGCAGGTCCAGTTCCACGCCGTAACGGCTGTCCAGTTTTCTCAATTCCGCGACCGTGTTGACTCTGTGAGCGATGTACTCCATCAGCGAATGCCCTCTTTCTTGAGTTTCACGCTGAAAGCGACCGTCCTCTTGATGAACTTCCACTTGCCCGCGACTCCAGTGTTCCAATGGGAACTCCCGTGGGCGCGGGGCGGAAAGAGCACGGGGAAACGCACGATCTCCAAGCCCCGTTCTTTCGCCATGTACAGGGCGTAAAGATCTAAGGCGAAGTCATGAGGTGGATTCTCCCACGTCTCGAAGAAAGAGCGGGCGAAAACGTTCGGCTGCGCGTTCACGTCGTACAGCCTCTGTCCCAGATAGAGCGTCTCAAAAACGCCCATGCCGGCGGTGAAGAACCTGTCGAAAAGAGGTCTGCCCCCGCGGCTGCCCTTTACGTAGACGTTTTGATCCCAACCCCTTTTTTCCAGCGCGTCATATGCTTTCATCACGTCTGCGGGATCCGTCTGCAGGTCGGCGTGGGTCCAGCCGATGAAGTCGCCTTTCGTGTCCTTCAACCCCCGCAAAATGCCATAGCCGTATCCCTGATTCACGGGCACGCGCACGGTGCGGGCAAACGGGTAATCGGGCAAAAGCTTTTCCAGCAATCCGGCGCTCCCGTCCGTGGAGCCGTTGTCGACCAGAATAACCTCCGCGTCCCGAGGCCCGATCGCACGTCGGAACCTTTCCAAGATCGGAGGAATATTCTCCTCTTCGTTATAGCAGGGAACCACGATTGACAATCTCATTTTGTCTATCCTTCCGCCTTAAATGAGCTTTACTTTCTGAAAACGAGATATTTCTGCCCCAGAAAGTTCAGCACGGCGCTCACGCCCGTGGCGCAGAAAAACCCCAAAAGTTCCGCCCCCGTCACGCGCAGCGCGGCGGCGTTCACAAGCGCGTTGACGCAGGCGACGCAGGCGTACAAGACGACGTATCGGGCAATCTCCGCAACGGAAAACCGTTTGCTCTCGAACGTCCACAGTTTGTTGATGACAAACCCCACCGCCGCGCCGCAGACAAACGACGTTCCCTTTGCCAGATCCATCGCGACGCCCGCGCGCATGAACAGTTGGT
Organism: uncultured Synergistaceae bacterium; assembly: GCA_964520485.1. GTDB lineage: Bacteria > Synergistota > Synergistia > Synergistales > Dethiosulfovibrionaceae > Pyramidobacter. The sequence goes on from CAZFNC010000027.1 coordinate 14,522, forward strand.
AGGTGATGAAATCGACGGCGACGGCGCTTCCGCCTCCGACAAGAAACCGAGCCGCTTCTTTGGTTTTGATTGCGTTATCTTTCAATGATGATCTCCTTTAACCTTTGTACCGGCACGGTGGAAAACGGGAGTCCCGTTTTTTCATCATGGAACCAAAAGGTCCGCATGCCCATGCGCCGCGGGCCTTCCACGTCCTTTTCCAGGTTGTCGCCGATAAAAAGCACACGGCCGGGCTCCGTCCCCAATTTGTTCAGAAGCAGGCGGTAGATGAGCGGCGAGGGCTTGTCAGCGCCGGCTTCCTCGCTTGTGACAAGGACGTCTGTCAGGCGGTCGAGGCTCAGTCTGCTCAGCTTCCTGTGCTGGATGTGAGCCGTCAGGTCGGTGCAGACCCCGACGGTCAGCCCCTGTTCCGCGTAGTACCCGAGGAGTTCTTCCGCGCCCGGGCGCAGGCGCATGTGAGACAGCATGTAGCTCCAATACGCCTCATAAAGTTCGAGCGCTAGCGGAGCGGGCTTCTGCCCCAAAAGCTCCAGCGTTTTCTGACAGTACAAAAGCCTGTTATGGCAGGCCGCGGTGTCCCCCAAAAGGGCCTTGATGTCCCTCTGGGCGCTGCCGTAGGCGGCGAGGAAAGCCTCCCGACGCACGCGAAGCCGCTCGCAGGCAAAGCCGCACAGCCTGTTTTGCGCGGCGCAGTTCAGCCCCGAGTAGTCGTAGAGCGTGTCGTCCAAGTCAAAGACCACCGCCTCAATCACGGTCGTCACTCTCCCTCAGTCTTTTGCTGATCAGCATCAGGAACACGACGGAAAGGATCCCGTGCAGGTCGTCGTCAGCACCGACGGGCGAGGGGACGATCTCCTCCAGATGCGGGATGATTTCGTCGGCGATCCTCGCTATCGGGAGACGCCTGCCGCCCAGCCCGTCTCCCGAGAAGATCACCGTCTGCATCATCAGGTTGTCGTCATAATCATAGACGGCGTGTATCCCCCGCTCCTCCAGCCTGACGATCAGAGGCTCCATGTCGATATCCATGTCCAGCGAGACGCGCAGGCTCAGCTTTTCGGCGTAGTTCTCCGCGCGGCAGTCCGTCAGCCCGCTGTCGAAATACCTGACGATCAGGTCGGCGTATTTTTTCTGAGGGTAGATGTACTTCTTGGCGTCGGGCATCCTGTCCTCGATCTGCTCCAAGATCTGTCGCACGTCATGGCATCGGCTGATCGAGTCCCTGCGGATCTTCCAGAAGCGCCGGAGCGTCTCGTCCGCGTCCATATACACCTTTAAATCCATGCACCGCCTCACGTTCGGCAGGTACAGCGCGTGCAGACCGCTGAACAGAATGAACGGCTTCGGCCCGACCTTTCGCGCGCGGGTGAATTTCCCCGTTCTGTGGTCGTAATCGACCCGCGTTACGGTTTCTCCGTTCTTCAGCCTGCTCAGATCCTGCCCTTGCCTGTACAGATAATTGGACTTCGGGTTCAGGTGGGTGAAACTTTTCCACATCGGATCGTTCCGCTCCCAGCGGTGATCCCCGTCTCCCTCGAGGCGCAGCAGTTCCCTCGGCCCGAGTATCTTTTCCAGCATCGCCGCGAAGGCGCTCTTGCCGCTGCCGCTGTCGCCGGCCACGCCGATGACGAACGGACGCCCGCGCCGTTTATACAGCGAGTTGCCGGCGACGCCCGAGCGGTACATCATATAAACCGAATACAGCAGAAGCGACGTCATCGCCGTGAACAGGCCATTCACGATGAGCGGGTTATCCGTTTTCAGACAGGCCAGACTTCTCCCGAGAAAATACAGATCCACGCGCGAGGTTCTGTGCGCGAAGGCAAAGTACAGGACATAAGCCGCGTTCAGCGCGGCAAAGATCAGCAAATTTCCGAGCCTGTCTCTCCGCACGTCGATAAAGAACATCGTCACAAAGGGGACGACCCATGCATACCAGCCGGGCATGGGCGGTACGAGCGCCAAAAACACGGCAAAGAGCACGCCGAGCAGACTGCAGAGCAAATCTCTGTTCACCTTTCCCATGGCGAATGTATGCAGATAGATCAGAAACACTGCCATGACAGGGATAAAGACCCTCACTCCCGAAAAATCGAAAGATATCTTCGTCAGCACCATCTGCTCATTGTTCAGGAGCGTGTTGCGCAGAAAACCCTCTCCCCAGAAGGCGGCGCAGCACACGACGACCGCGAGAAGCGGAACTGCCGTCAGGAGCGTCGCGTGCTTTAAACCGTCGCGCTTGGCGATGTACAGGAACAGGACGGGGATCGCCGCCAGAATATGGAGCTTGCAGAGGAGAGCGGCGGCCAGTAAAGCCATGTATTTCATCTCACTCCTGTTTTTGGCAGTCAGGCACTCCACCGCTCCCGCCAGAAAAACCGTCGGGATAATGTCCAACTGCCCGTGCATATACGTGGAGTAGAGGATAATGGGAGAAGCGAAATACAGGATCGCGGCGTACTTCCTGCTGTCGGGAAACATTCGCATCAGACAGCGCAGTCCTAGGCAGTCGAAAAACAAAAGAGGAAGTTTAAAGAACAGGTTTTTCAAAAAGACATTTCCCGCCGCCAGCAAAGAAGGAATGCCGCCCGCGCACTCGATCGCCAGCATCAGAGGAGGGTAGGGGAACAGCCCCGGCTCGTCCTTGAAGAACTCGTAAGGGTTGAGCAGTTGCCCGGCCCGTAACTGAACCAGGAAGCCGTGGACGAACCTCATGAACATAAAATCCTGATAATCCGAGGAAAACAGTCCCATCAGCGCAATTTTCACGAGAACGAACGCCCCGATGAATACGTGAAACTTCCGCAGACGGTACCGCTTTCCTTTTACGGTGATGGTCATCGTCCGATCAGACACCTTCGATCTCTGATAAATTTCTCCCAATAGCGGACAGTCGCCATATAATCCTCGTAATCCTTCGGCGTTCCCCAGCAGATGTATCGGTCGATCTCAAAGACCTTGGCGCGGCATCCCGCTTCGATCACGTACTTGATCGCCTCGTCGACGTAGAACTCCCCGTTGACGCGGTCGTTTTTCTCGATCATCTTCTCCGCCGCGCGGACGAAGAGAGAGCCTTCCCTGAACCAGAAGGTGGCGACGACGGCGTGATCCTCCAAAGGAGTGTCCGATATCGCCTTTTTGACGGACACGCCCGTGATGTTGTTCTCTCCGTCCACCTTCATCCAGCCGTAGGCGGACGGGTTCGCGAGGACGGCTTCATTGTGCCTGTAGGTGAATACAAGGCAGTCCGCTTCCCGTTTCGACCTCTCAAATCCGCGAGGATCGTAGACCATGCCGTTGTCGCAGCCAGCGATGAGCAGTTCGTCAGGGGTGTCGATCTTTTTCTTCGCGAGCAGGCACGTGCACGCCTGCCCCTCCGTGAGATTCTCGACGGAGATAAAAGACGCCTTGGGGAAGACCCTTTTGATCGCGTCTTCCGTGCCATCCGACTTGTGAAAACTTCTCTCCATTAAGGTCACGTTCGCCCCGCCGCTTTCCACGCCCGGCAGGTCGAGCACGGCGCAGACGACCATGGGAAGCAGACGCCCCGTCCGCCTGTCTATGGTCGGCAGCGCGGGTTTTGAGACCGCGTACCCCGCGTCCGTAAAACGTTTTCCCGCCCCCGCCATGGGTATGATAATATTCATGATTCTATGTACCTTCTTACGGTTTCGGTCCAAAAGAGATACTCGGCCAGATCCTCCGGCGTTCCCCACTGGCAGAACTGTTCCACGTTGACCGGCGCCCAGACCGTGAGCCCGTCGCGCGCCATGAAGTTGTAAGGCAGGCTGGCGTAGTATTCGCCGCGCAGCGTCTGTCCGCTGTCCACAAGCTTTCGGCAATACTTTTTCAGCAGAGCCCCCGTCTTAAAGTAGTAGACTCCCGGCGAGTGCTTTGCCTTGGTCTTGTCGGCCTCGAAGGAATATTTCTCCCTGATCTCGATGAGGTTATCGTCGCCGTCGGTCAGGCAGGATGCGTAGAGGTTCTTCGCGGGAAGCAGGTTCGGGTGGAAGCCGCTGTAGCAGGGAACGGCGCCGTCGCAGTTTCTTGCCGCGACGTCCCATTTAAAACGCTCCCAATCCCAGTACATGAAAAAGTCGCAGTAGTTGACGACGCATGGCGCGTCGTCGGGGATCATCTCCGACGCGCGCAGAACGTCGTACACGGGGCCTTTCTTGACCCAGTGATCGACGGCGAAAATCTCCGCCGCCGGGGCGATCTGCAAAAGTCGTTCCCTCATGTTCGGAACGGTGTCTAAATGTTCCTTGCGGCAAATAAACAGAAAGTCCTTTTCGCCGGGGTACATCCCCTGGACGATCCAGCGGATGATCGGCTTGCCCTGAACTGTGATGAACGGCTTCAGTTCCTTATAGCCCGCCGCCACGAATCGCGAGCCGTAGCCGGTCATGGGTATGACGATCTTCATGCGTACTCCTTCTCGCCGGCGCATTTTTCAGTTCATCTTCCGCCGGTATTTTTCCGCATCCCAGTCCAGAAGAAAATT
>CAZFNC010000028.1:0-8331 GCA_964520485.1 uncultured Synergistaceae bacterium
TGTCTTCGTCGTCGAAAGAGGGCACGCCGTAGTACTCGAGGTTTTTCTGAAGGTCGCGCTCGAGCGTCTCGTTGTTGATGACGTTGGCGCACGACTTGACGAAGTCCTTTTCCATCGTGGTGTCGGTCATCATCGCCGCGCCCATGGCGATACGGTCCACGCGGTCCACAATGTCTTTCACCTGGCTGCTCTTGGGCGCGCGAAGCAGATAGAGCACCTCGGCGTAGTTCTGTACGACGTTGGGGGAAACGCCTCCGGTGTCGGTGATGGCGTAATGTAGGCGCGCTTCCTGGATGACATGCTCGCGCAAAAACTGAACACCGACGTTCATCAGCTCAACGGCGTCAAGGGCGCTGCGTCCCAGATGCGGGGCGGCGGCCGCGTGACTGCTGACGCCGTGGAAACGATAGTAGATCTGAGCGTTGGCCAGCGACGACCCTCCCGAAGTATACGTACAGTTGGACGGGTGCCAGGTGAGCGCGGCGTCAACGTCGTCAAAGACGCCTTCGCGCGCCATAAACGCCTTGCCGCTGCCTCCCTCCTCGCCCGGGCAGCCGTAGTAGCGCACGGTGCCTTTCAGCCCTTCGTCGGCCATGACCTTTTTCAACGCGGCGGCGGCGGCGATGGACGCGATGCCCAGCAGATTATGCCCGCAACCGTGGCCGTTTCCTCCTGCCTCAAGGGGTTCCTTACTGCATACACCGGCTTTTTGGCTCAGCCCCGCCAGAGCGTCAAACTCGCCGAGAAAGGCGATGACGGGTTTACCCTCGCCCCACTCGCCGCAGAACGCCGTCTCCACGCCGCCCGTGCCGCGCGTGACCTTGAACCCCTCCTCCTCGAGCAGTTTCGTCTGCGTCTCCATCGCCATAAACTCGCGAAACGCCGTCTCAGGGTGCTCCCAGATCTCGTCGGCCGCAGCGGCATAGCGGCCGCCGCGCGACTCGATGTACTCGGCGATCGTGATTTTATCGTCCATCGTTGTCAGTCTCCTTTTTCGGGAAATGGCGCGGAGCTTTCGTGCGCGCGCCCGCGTCCCGCCCTGTAAAACTTTTCTTCGCGCCCGTCTGGCCCGCGTTTGCCAAGCCGCGCCTCCGAAGAACCGTCCGACAGGCTGTGTGTACGAGTGAAAGCTTTACGGCGAGTCGGTCGCTTTCGACGTTTTGCGCGCCCCGCGCGCAGAGGATTTTCCGTTCTTTTGCCCCTCAAGACGCCCGATTTCCGCCATCAGTTCCGCGGTCATGCGGCGTGCGCCGCGCACGGCGCGCACGCCGCAGCGTCTCATTGTCTCGAGCGTGATCAGGTCGCGGCCGTAGCGCCGAATCATCCGGATGCGCATGACTTTTTTCATCGTGACGTTTTCATCGGCATAATCGGCGGGGATGTTTGTCTCAAGGACACGGCACTTGCACCAGATCGCCGAAACAGGCGCGGAAACGTAGAGAAAGACAAAGTCGCCCGGGCGCACAGAAGATGTCTGTTTCCACGTGTGCACAGGATTTTCGTCGAAATGTTTCTCCACGTCCCAGTAAGTAAAGTTCGCGGGGACAATCCAAGCGTTTGGAATCGTGCCGGGCGCGGACGTCTTGGCGGAGCCGCGGGCGGCAAAACGGGCGCTCTCCCTCACCAGCCGCATGATCCGTTCGTCTGTCAGGACATCGTCAAGCGTCATCGTGACCCAATGCTTTTTGTTCATATGATAACAGCGATAGATGCCGCGTTCGCGAAGCAGCGCGGGCACCTCGGCTTCCGGAGCTTTCACATTCATGATCTCCACGTCGCCGGAGGCGCCGGGAACAATCTTTTCACGCGGGATGCTCAAAACGACCGCGAACCATTTCCGCGTGTTCCGATCGCGGAAAACGGCGCCTTCCCCGCCGCCCCACGGCTCTTCGACCAACACGCCGAGCTCGTCCGCGATGAGCGCGGCGACCCTGTTGGCCTGCTCGGAGACAAACACATGCGGCACAAAGCACGCGCGCGCCGCTTGAAGCAACGCGTCACGATACGCCAGCCGCACAGACGCGACGAACGATCCCGTCTGGCTGGGGATGTGCACGGCCAGGTACTCGTCGCCGCTGTCGGCGTCACAGACTCTGCCCGAGACCTCGCCGCCGTCGGAAACGGTCACGTCGGCGTAGAACGCGCCGCCCTGAAGTTCGAGTCGCGCGCGCCAGACGCTGTTTTCGCCGTCGTATACGAAACCGGCGGCGGGAAAGCGCGCGAAATCGGGCCGCAGACGCGCGAAAATTTCGCTTTCGAGCTTCATGCGATCACCTCCGCGAAAGCCAGACCGGTAAAAGGACTCGGGAAAACAAGCGTCCCCCTGCCCTTCCCGCGGATATCCGCCCCCTTTCGCGCGCCGCGGGGACGTCAAAGGCCACGCGCCTTCACGCCGTTATTTGACGGGCCGTACGCGATTGATGAACGACGCGAGCAGAGCGCAGCGGGGCACGAGATAATCGAGGAAAGCGTGCTCATTGGGGTTGTGCATGAAGTCGCCCACCATGCCCAGACCGTCGATCGTCGGCGTGCCCGCGAACGAGATGTCGTTGCCGTCGGAACAGCCGCCGATCATGCCGGCGCGTTCGATGTGCATGTCGAGGTCGGCGGCGCAGCTCTCAAGCTGCGCGTACAGGCAGCGATTCGCTTCGTTGTCGGCCATCGGCGGGTGCCCGACGTGCACGTCAAACTCCACGCGCGCGCCGGGGAGCACGGCATTCCTCTCTGCGAAGATCTTCCTGCCCTCCTCGACGGCCTCTGGCACGCACATGCGCCAGTCGACGATCGCTTCGGCGTAGTCGCTGATCACGTTGCTCGCCGTCCCGCCCCAGACGATCATGTTGGGCGTGAACGTGCTGCCGCCGGGGCCGAAATCGCACTGACTCTGCGCAAAGATGATCTGATGCGCCAGTTCAACATTGGCGTTCACACCGTCGGCAGGATTGTTGCCTGCGTGAGCGGCCTTGCCGTAGCACTTGATCGTGATCGATCCGCCGCCCTTGCGCGCCACCTTGATCTTGCCGTCGGTACCGTACGCGGGCTCGCAGACGACGCAGGCAAAGCACTCCTTCGCTTTCTCCAGCAAGAGCGGTCGCGAAAAATCGGAACCGGTCTCCTCGTCGGAGTTGTTGATGAGCATGACGCGCTTGTCCGGCTTCACTCCCAGATCCTTGAGCGCCTTCAGCGCCCAGATGGCCATCACGTCGCCGCCTTTCATGTCGTCGACGCCGGGGCCGTAGAGCACATTGCCCTCGCGTCGGATTTTCACGGAGCCGACGGGGTGGACAGTGTCGTAATGGCCGACGACAAGCAGCGTTTTATCGCCCTCGCCCCAGACGGTGACGAGATTGTCGCCGCTGCGCTCCGACGGGACGATCTGCGTCTCCGCGCCCAGCCTGTCGCGGTACAGTCCGGCCAGCACGCGCGCGCAAGCGTCGCAGGCCGCCTTGTCTTTCGTGGGCGACTCGGCACGGGCCAGCGTCACGATGTCGGCGATCACGTCTTCCTCATGAGCTTTCAGATAGTCGAAAATCTTCCTTTCCAGGTCTTTCATCGTGTTTCCTCCCTCTTTGAATTCATGGCGCGTTTCCGCCCTCCGTGAAAGCGCGCAGCGCGGCGGCGGCGGCCTGTGCCATCAAACGGTGTCCTTCCGGTTTCGGGTGCAAGCCGTCGATGTAAATATCTCGGCGGCGCTCCGGCGGAAGTGTCTCGAAGAGCGACCAGAAGTCGCACACCGGCGCGCCCCACGCGGGAGCGCGTCCCCTCAGCCATCTTACCCAGTCCTCAAGCGAAAAAAGCGACTCGTCGTAATCGATGTCGGGCGACCAGAACTCCCGCGCCAGTTCGGGCACAAAAGGACAGGGAAGACCGACCATCAGGGGCAGGCCCGCTTTCGCCGCGCCCCGAGCGATCTCCTCGTAATTGACGCGCGCCATATAGCCGCCGTCGCCGTGAAGCATGTCGTTGCCGCCGCCGAGCAGAAACAGGAGATCTGGCCGGGCGGGAAGCACGACGCGATCGAAACGGAAGCGCATGCTCCATGTCGTGTCGCCGTTGACGCCGCCGTCGATCAGTTCAAAACCCGTCATTCGCGCCGCCAGAGCGCGCCAGCATTCCTCCGCGCGCACGCCGTATCCGGCGGTCAGACTGTCGCCGAGGCAGAACACCCGCATGTGCCGCGCCCCTTTCACACGAAACTCCGCCGCTCTTAAAAAGCTCGCCTCAAACGCTCGCGGATTTTCTCGGCGCGAACGCCTTAGACGATGTCGTCAAAAAAGTCCGAGTCGACGCGTTTGATCTCGTAGGTGAACTCTACGGAAACACCGAGATTGTAGCGGATCATCAGCCGCGTGAGCTGTCCGCCGTCTATCAGCACGATCGTGCTGTTGATCTTGTCAACGTAATCTCTGGCTCCCTTGGTGAACGTCCCCGTGGTGATGAACAGGCCTTTCTGTCCTTTCTGCGCCTGGAGCGCGCCCGCGAACTTCTGCACTTCGGGGCTCCCGATGGTCCCCTTGTCGGGGTCCCACTGCTTGGCCTGAACGTAAATCGAGCTGAAACCCAGCCTGTCCTCCTTGACGATGCCGTCGATGCCCTGGTCATGCGTGAAGGGCGTCGTGCTTGTCGAATCTTCGATTCCGCTGCCGTATCCCATCTTCTGAAGAAGCTTGAGCACAAGACTTTCAAACTCCTGCGGGGAGAGTTTCATCACTTCGTCGAGCAGATCGTTTGCCAACGCGTCGGACAGTGTCTTGTAGGCCTTTTCAAGAGTCTCCTTCGGCGGCTCTTCGGGTGACTCCCGAGACACCGTTTTCCGCTCTAGCGGATCTCTAGGGACGCCAAGATTCCTGAATTGCACAAACGACGGATAACGTTTCAGGTAGTCGTTGTCGATAGAAATTCCCGAGTTCAGCGCCTTCTTTCCTTCGGGCGTGATGGCGTACGCCGCGCGCGAGGAACTGACGATCAGGCCGGCCTTTTTGAGATGCGTCGACGCCCAGCCGACCCTGTTGTCAAACACGGTCTGCTTGCCGCTCGGCAGACGCTCGCCGAGATCTTCGGCTGTCAGATCGAGATCGGCGGCGATCCTTCCACAGACATCCTTTTTCTTGTGTTCCGCGCCGTCGGCGACGGCGCGCAGAAAAGGTTCATAGAGTTCGTCATACTTGGGTAAAGGCATGAGACATCACCCTTTCGTCGCGGATTCTTCTTGAAAATTATAACATAAGGCGGCCCCGTCCGCACCACAGCGACGCCAAAGCGGCCGCCGCGGGAGGAACACGACAATACGGGACGGTCGCGCGGTTTCGGAAGAGAAATGACACAAGCGCCCTCTGCCGTTCGCAGCGCGCGGCATGTACGTATCGCGGACGCCGGATTTCAGATTCCGGCGTCGCGTCCGAGGATTTCCTCGATCTCCCGCAGCAAACGGTCGTTTTCCGCGCGCGTTTTCAGGCCGACGCGCCAGTACGAGGCGTCAAGCCCGTCGTAGTTGGCGCAGGAACGGATGAGGATGCCCCGCTTAAGCAGGGCATCGCCAATCCGCGCCGGCGCTCGAAAGAGCGTGTAGTTGGCCGCCCCTTCGTAAACGCGCAGTCCCAGCGATCGCAGGCGCGCGCGCAGATACTCATTTTCGCGCCCGACGAACTGCCGTGTGCGCTCCGTCCATTCGGGCTCACAGGCAAGGGCCGCCAAACCCGCTGTTATAGCGGGAGAAGAAACTGACCAGCTTTGACCATAAGCGGCGACCCTTGCCAGAAGTTCACGGTCCGCGCACAACATGAAGCCGAGACGCAGACCGGCTATCGAGAAGAGTTTCGTAAACGCGTCGAGGACGATCAGGCGCGGGAAAGAGTCAAGCAACGTTCTCGCAGACGGCGCGCCCGTGAAGCTGAGAAAACATTCGTCGATCACAAAATACGCGCCGCAGCTTTCGCACCGCTCGGCGATCCGCGCTATGAGGTCAGGAGGCGTCAACGCGCCCGTAGGGTTGTTCGGATTGCAGAGGAAAAACAGGTCAGGCTTCGACAAAAGCGCGTCAAGGATGCCTTCGTCGAGGGCAAAGGCGTTTTGTTCGCGCAGAAAGAACTGCTCGACATTCGCTCCCGCAAGTCTCGCTCCCTTTTCGTATTCGGAAAACGTGGGAGCGCAGACAAGGACGCGTCTCGGGCGCAGCGCGAAGTTGATGCGCATGATCAAATCGGCCGCACCCGCTCCGCAGAGAACCCGACATTCGGGTACGGAAAGAGAGGACGAGATGGCGGCGACAAGGGCGCGACATTGAGGGTCGGGATAGCTCTGCCAGCTTAGAACGGAAGTTCTCAACGCTTCCGCGACCCCTTCGGGCATGCCGAGAGGATTGACGTTGACCGAAAAGTCCAGTTCAACCCTGCGGGAAAAGACATCACCGCCGTGTTCATACCGTTCCATGACAACACTCCTTTGCCTTTCTCTCTCAAACAAACCGGAGACGTTTCCCGAAAGAAAAAATCGCTCGTTCGCCGCACAGAGACGCCGAAACGTTCCGGCGCGCACAGCGGATTCCTTTCTTCCATACTAACACAGCAGTCCGGAAAAAGAAAAAGTCGCGGCGTCGCGCGCGGATGGCAGACTCGATTCTTCTGGAACGTCAGTACAGGTCAGCCTCTTGGCTCTCCTTTTCCTTCGCCATTTCTCTTCGAAAAGGACTTTTCCTCCCCGCGCGCGCGTTTTCCGCCCGCAAAAGTTTCTCGCCTCCTGCGCTTAAAAAATCCGCGATCTTCCTTGCGGAAAAATCACGGATGCGGATTTCTGAGACAGAAAGAGTTCAAGCGTCTGAATCCCATTTTTTGAACCCTTCGCCGAGCACTTCCGAGACTTCGCCCATGATCACGAACGCGGTAGGGTCCACGGCTTTGACGAAACGTTTCAGTTCAACCGACTGGCGCCGCGTCAGCACGATCATGATCATGTTCATCTGTGTGCGCCTGTAGGCTCCCTGGGCTGAGATGAGCGTCGCCGTGCGGTCAAGCGATTCGAGGACGAACCTGACGATCTCCTCTGTGCGCGCGCTGACAACCGTCATCTGCGTGCGCCTGTCGAACGAATTAAGAACCGTGTCGACCATCTCAGACTCGACATAAAGGTACAGGCCGCCCAGCAAAACCTGTTCCAGGCTGACAGCGACCAGCGAGAGCAGGAGCACAGCGACGTTGACAAAGAACGAGGCCGCGCCGACTTCCACTCCCCAGCGTTTTTTTGCCACGGCGGCAACGACGTCCATGCCGCCTGACGAACCGCCATCGCGGAACATGATCCCCATGCCAAGTCCGCTGATGACCCCGCCGAAAAGCGCAGCGAGGATGGGGCTGCTCATCAGCGGGTAACGAACCGACTCGAACGCGGGCAGTACCAGCGTTGTGAGCAGAGTGTTGTACAGCGTCCACAGAGCAAAGCGTTTCGACAGCGCTTTCCAACCCCACAACAGAAGAGCCGCGTTGGCGACAGCGATGACATATACGGGCGGCAGACCCCACAGGTAACTGGGGATCAGCGCTATTCCGGTGACACCGGAGCCGGCGAATCGATACGGCTCAACCATGGCGGCCAGTCCCAGACATACGAGCAGCGTGCCCGAAGTAATGCTCAGAAACGGCATAAACTCCCGCATGACGATATTTTTCAGCGAGCGAAGCGAGACGACTGAGGAAAGCATAAAGAAACCTCCGTGAAAAATAAGTTTATTCTAAAAACGCACCGTTATCTTAGCATAAAACTTAAATCTAGAGTATATCGGAATTAAACTTATTACGTCCCCTAAAATAAAAAACTTAGTTTGGCACCTCAGTTTATTATAGTTTGACATAACCCACCTTGTCAGGGCATATGGAATCATTTGGAGAAGAGAGGAATCATGATGAAGATGCCTGATATTATACGGCTTTACATAATGGGCAGCGGGAGCGCTCACTGAGATGTCGCGGTAAAATGGCAAATATGACCTTTCACAACATGTGGTAAGCGCTCGATGGCAGAAGAGGATCGAATTTCTCGGGGAAAAATAGACGGAGCCGGACGATAAAACGATTATCTTTCTCCGCAATGCGGGCGGCATGAAAATTGCCGCTCGCGTCGGAGAGGTCACACGAGATTTCGAAACGTCGAGCGTTTCATCACGGAGATATCCGAACTTCGATATGCGCCATTCACGACGGTTCTAAAAATTTATGAAGCGACAGGGGACATAAATATTGTTCTCCTCCCCAGGAGAACGTGAAGGTCATTCTCTCCCTGAAAGAGAAAGAAGGCAAATCATGCGGTTTCCTTTCTTCGCTCGTCCGCTTCCCTGCTCCG
>CAZFNC010000028.1:8431-18871 GCA_964520485.1 uncultured Synergistaceae bacterium
AACGCGCCGCGCGTCTTTAAAAAAACGATGGACATGGAAATCAAGTTGGTCGGAGAACCGCTCGACCACTGACGTTACGCAAAAAAAAAAAAAGCGAGGCATTTCCGCTCGGAAGTGCCTCGCTTAACATGCGCGTGTTATTTCATGGCGACGACTTCGATCTCGACCTTGGCGTCTTTGGGCAGCCTGGCAACCTGCACAGCGCTGCGCGCGGGGAAAGGCTCGGCAAAGAACTTGGCGTAGACGCCGTTCATGACGGCGAAGTCGTTCATGTCCAAAAGAAAGACAGTGGTCTTCACGATCTTGTCCATCGAACTTCCGGCGGCCTCGAGAATGGCCTTGATGTTTTTGAGCGCCTGCCCCGCCTGCTCCTCCACGTTCTCGGGCAGAACGCCATCAGGAGTCATGCCCAACTGTCCGGAAGTGAATATCATCGTTTCCGAAACGATGGCCTGAGAGTAGGGACCGATGGCGCCAGGGGCGTTTTTAGTAGCGACGTTTTTTTTCATGGTAAAATCCTCCTTAAAAAGTAAGAATCGTTGCGATCTAAGTACATCCTCCACGCGCATTATACCAATTTGCGTACATCGCGACAAGTTTTTGAAAGCGTGTGTGTCCATAACGTGTTACAATAGTGGCGGAAGTTTTCCGAAACGGCTCTTTCGAGGCTGAGGAGGTCTCTCGTATGCAAAAGGTTACAAATTCTTGCGCGGCGACGACAGCGACAAAACCAGAGTCGGAAATTTTTCAGCCGCTCCTCGCGGCAGGCCGCGTTTTTCCTAACTCCCTCAGACACGCGCCCCTGGGGTGAGCGTATGTCCTCGAGATACAAGCTGCTCGCGGCGGCTGTCCTGTCTGCGCTGCTCGCGGCGGCGTTCCGGCTGTTTTTCCAAGATCCGCGGGACGGAACACACGGGCACGCTGACGCGGAGACGACTGTTACAGTCACCGTCGGCACGTTCAACGTCGAGAACTTCACGATGAAAGATCCTGACGACAGGGGATATTACACACCGCAGGACGCCGCGGAAATAGCGCGGACAATTCTGGCAAGCGGCGCCGATGTCCTTGCACTGCAGGAGATCGAGGGCGAAACGACAATGCGGCGCTTTATTCGCGAGCTTCCGCCCTGCTGGAAGTACATCGGCAACGATACGGCCGGCAGTCAGGATCTGTATTTTCTCTGGAATTCGAACAGACTTGAGCGAACAGGCTGGCTGCTGTCCTACGACGGCAACAAAAGTTACTCGTTCGCCGGCAGACTGGCGAAGCGTTTCGACCGTCTGCCGCTGAAAATCACGTTTCGCGAGAAAACGTCGGGGCGGAAGTTTTCGATGATCAACGTCCATCTGAAGAGCAAACTCGTCTTCGCAAGAGAAAACGTTGAATTCGCGCAGCGCCGCAACACGGCCAAACGCGGCGCCCAGATGGAGTCGCTTAACCGTATCTGTCAGCGTCTGAGCGGCGACGGGCCTCTTTTCATCCTCGGCGACTTCAACGACGATCTCTCGCAACCCGACGGGAGGGGAAAGCTTGCCTTCCCCGTGTTCTTTCTCAGAGACGGTTTCAGTTACGACAACATGAGGAACAACCTCGACTACATCGGCTGCGCGGGACTTGACGACGACCGTCTTGGGCCGGTGCGCGAGACTGAAACGCGGATCGCGCGGCGCTCCGTGAGAGAGAAGGAGCATCCCGATCACGACATTATCACTGTGGAGGTTCGACTGCCTTGAAAAAACGTTCGTCCGTCTTCCTTGGCGCGGCTGTCGCGCTCGCGCTGGAACTCTTCGCCCGAGGCGCCGCGGCTCTGACGATCGGCACCTTTAACATCGAATATTTTCACATCGCCGGCACCGGAAACAACGCGATGTCGCACCCTGCTTACACTCGCGAGGATGTGTCCGACATCGCGAAATCGATCCGCAAAAGCGGCGCCGACGTGCTCGCCCTTCAGGAGATCCAAGGCGAGGAGACGATGCGCTTCCTCACGTTCACGGAACTGCGGGGCTGGAAGTACGACGGTTGGGACATCGATTACAGGAAGCGCGGCTGGGACACGAGCCGCAAGAGTCAGAACAATTATTTCATCTGGAATTCCGGAAAGGTCACCCTGTTGGGCACGCCCAAACTGCATTACGTCAAGAATAAATTCGAGTACGCGGGACGGCGCAGTCTTCTCTTCGACCGCCCGCCGATGGAAGCGCGTTTTCGCGACGAGGAAAGCGGGCGAGAATTCACGCTCATCTGCGTACACCTGAAAAGTCTCAGCACCGCCGGAAAGAACGACGTCAAAAGCGCGCGGGCCTACAACGCCGCCAAGCGCGCCGCGCAGGTTGAAAAACTGAACGAACTGGCGGACGAACTTCGCGGCCCCGCGTTTATCCTCGGCGATTACAACTCGCCCGACGCCGCGTCCGAAGTTTCATATCCTCTGCTGACGCTCGAGCGGGGGTACACGTACGACAGCTGGCCGAGCAGCATCGACTTTATCGGCTGCGTCGGCATCGGACGCGAACGCCTGGGGACGCCCAAAGAAACTGAGACGCGCATCGACCGCCGATCCACACGACGCAAGGATCACCCAGACCACGACATTCTGGCGCTTGACGTGCGCTTATGAGGCCCGTTGCCATGAGACGAATTTGTTCTTTTCTCATTTTTTGCGCGCTGACGGTTCTGTCCCCGCTGCCCGAACAGGCACAGCTGCCGGCGATGGCAGCCGCGAGTCCTCTCGGCGGAGTTCTCGGCACGAACGCCGCGCCCGCCGTGCGGCGCGAGAGGATCACTCGTTTTGACGTGTCGGCGCGGGTAAATCCCGACGCTTCGCTGACGGTGCGCGAGGACCTTGAGTTCATCGCGTCGGGAATCAAGATAACGCGCGGCATCGTACGCGCCATTCCAGTGCGCTACGTGACGGCGGAAGGGCGTCCTTTCGACGTGGGACTGAAAGTGCTCTCCACGTCAGTTGACGGACAGCCGCTTCCTTGGAAGGAATCGGACGAGGGGCGCGGACGCCTGATCCGCATCGGCGACCCCGAACATGTGCTCTCGCACGGCACGCACAGGCTATCTCTCATCTACGAAACCACGAAACAGCTGGGCTTTTTCGAAACGCACGACGAGCTGTACTGGAACGTGACGGGCAACGAATGGGACATGCCGATTCAAAGCGCGTCTTTCCGTCTGCAACTGCCGGGCCGCGGCTGGGGGGAGGATTTCACGTCGGTCGAGTGGTTCACGGGGCCGTTCGGTTCCCGCGACACTAGCGGCGCGCGTGAAACGACCGACCGTACCACGGTGACGACGCGATCTCTTCAGCCGGGGCAGGGACTAACGGTCGTCTATACATGGCCGAAAGGCGTCGTGCACAAACCGGATGCCACTTTCCGCGAACGTCTGTCCGACTTCGCGTGGAACAACGGCGGCGCTATCTACCTCGCGATCGTCGGCTTAGCCTGCTGCGCCTCTCTCCTATGCCTGATCGTCTGCGTCGTACGCGCGGGGCGGAATCACTCGGGCGACGTGACCCCCGTGCCACTGTTTCACGCGCCCGAAGACCTGACCCCGTCACAGTCGCGCTTTATCATGACGGAAAAAAACGACACAAAGTCGCTGAGCGCCGAGATCGTGCGGCTGGCCATCGACGGTTACCTGAAAATTTCGGGCAACAGGGAAGAGGGTTATACGCTGATCAAACTGCCGTCAAAGCATGAGATCGCGAACGAACGGAGAAATCTGCTCGACGCTATTTTCCCCGGCGAAGAAACGGCCGCGGAGCTAAGCAACGCGCTGCACAGCCGTTTTGAGAACGCAAGGAACATCGTCTGCGAAGCTGTGACCGCGCGAGATATCTTCGACGGCGGTCTCCTGCCTCTGCGGCTGGTGTTTTTCGTCCTCGGCGCCGGATACCTGGCGGCAAGCATCTTTGCCTCAAGCGTTCCATCGGTCGCGCCTGAGCGAGTCACGGGAGGAATTTTCTCACTCATCGTCTGCGTCTTCGCGCTCTCCGCCGTCCACAAAGGCCTGGGAAAGGCGTTCGGCGGCGTCGCCACGCTGATGTCGCGTTTTCTGAGGCTTGCCGTGCCGCTTGCCGTCTTCGGAGCGGCCATGCTCTGCGAACAGCCGGAGAGCTTGGCGTACTCCGCTCCGGCGATCCTCGCCGCGCTGGCGGTTCCTTTGCTGCGCCCGAAATTGAGGCGATGGACGGAGAGCGGCCGAAAAAAGCTTGAGCAGACACTCGGACTTGAGATGTTCATCCGCGCGGCCGCCAAGGACCGCATGGAACTTCTCAACGCGCCCGACGACACGCCGGAACTTTTCGAAGAGCTGCTTCCGTGGGCCATCGCCACCGACAGCGTGAAGAACTGGACGGATCGCTTCGCGCACGTGCTCGAGAAGTGTTCCTACTCGCCCAAGTGGTGCGACCTGCCCATCGGCGTGGGATACTTTTCCGCCGCCGATTTTTCAAGCGGCTTCGGCGCGTTCGAAGGCGGTTTCTCGTCAAGCCTCAGTTCTGCCTCGACGCCCCCGGGCTCGACGTCGGGCAGTTCCCACTTCGGCGGCGGTGGCGGCTCATCAGGCGGAGGCGGAGGAGGCGGCGGAGGCCACGGCTGGTAGGCGCGCTTCGTACGCGCAAGTGCATATGTTTCATAAACAGCGCGGCGTACCCGGAAAAGTTCGGGGACGCCGCGCTGTTTCAATTCGCACGGGCAAAACAAGAACATCTCTCTGGACATACCTCTTTTTTTCTCTACGGACTACAGAGAGGACGGACGGGCCGCGCGAATTGTCCGAAAAAGGCGCGGGAAGTTCCCTGCGCCCCTCCGGTCGCCTTTTCCCCCATGTGGGCGCTTCCACCTTTCCTCGCTGTGAGCATGAAAAAAACGCCGCCCTCTCGGGCGGCGCTCCTTTTGCTTGTTTCATTTTTTTTGAACGCTGCCGGTCCCTGTTCCGGCTCCCCGCGGCGCGGCCGCGCGCTACACCGCGACTCCCAGCGGGACTTCCAACGCGATATCCACCGGCTTGCCCGTTCGGAGGGCTTCTCTCATGATCCTGTTGTGCTCCGAGAGCGGGCGGAAATCGCCGACGTTGACGCCATAAAATTCGCCGAATCTTTCGGCGTACTTCATGCGCAATCTAAAAAATTCGGCGTCTTCTTTGCCTCTCAATCAGGTCATCCCCCTTAAAATTTTCAAATACGCCTTGTACGCGTTCGGCAGGTACTTCTGAATCTGCGCCAGAGAGTCGGTGTTCGCGACACCTGCCACGGTCATCTCGGCGAAAACCTCTGTCGAGAGATTCCCCCTGTCGAGCGTGTATTCCCAGTCGTGGCTGAAGCCGAGCGGATAATTCAACTCATGCTGTGAAGCTGACGGACTTGAGACACGCATGCAAAAAGGACGAAAGAGAGCTCAATTCAGTTCCACGTGGAACACAAACTATACATTTCTATATTTGACATCATAAAAACAGATCGGCTGGAATGAGAATGATCCGTAGAGTGCTCCAAAAACCGGTTATCAACGACGATGAAGGGACGTTCAGGCGTCTGGGGAGGGGTACGCGCCCCTGTGCACGATACGTTCCCAGCTTTCTGGGTCGGTGTCGCCCTCAGTGGAAAACAGCAGCACAACGGACGACCCGTCAAGCCCCATCTTCTTTTTGAGCGCCGACAGGGACGATTCGGAAGCGATCTCGCACAGGAGCCCCGCCGTGACGGCGCCGCTTTCGCCAGATATCACCTGCGCGTCGCCCGGCGCCGGAGACGCGAGGACTCTCATGCCGTTAGCGGCGATAAAGTCGGCGCATTTGACGTACCACGAACAGAGATCGCGCAAAACGGGCCACGTCAGCGTGCACGGTTCGCCGCAGTTCAATCCCGCCATGATCGTCGGTCCTGTCTCGACAGCGGCATGGGGACATCCGTCACCGATCTGCGCGGAACGGTAAACGCAGGCCATGTTCTCCGGCTCGACGGTTACAAACCGCGGCCCGTATTCACGCCACCTCCGCGCCAGATACCCGACGACGCCGCCCGCCATCGCGCCGACACCCGCCTGAACGAAGACGTACGACGGCGCCGCGACGCCCTGCGTTTCCATCTGAGAAGCGGCCTCTTCGGCCATCGTCGTATAGCCCTGCACGATCCACGACGGCACGTCGGTGTAGCCGGGCCAGCTCGTGTCCTGCACAAGAAACCAGCCGTTCTCACGGGCTAATTTCGCCGCGAAGCGGACGGTATCGTCGTAGCCGACTTCCATGACGCGGCACTCGGCGCCGAGGGAACGGATCGCCTCGGCGCGCGCGGCGGACGAACCCGCGGGCATAAGCACGTGCGCCTCGCAGCCCAACTCGCGCGCCGCCCAGGCGACGCCCCTGCCATGATTGCCGTCTGTGGCCGTCACAAAAGCCATGCCCCCGATTCGTCCGCGCGGTACATAGGATTTAAGGTCGCCAAAAGAGGCCGTGCGCGCGTCGATGCTCAGTTCGCGGCAGACAAGGCGAAAAAGCGCGTATAGCCCTCCCAACCCCTTGAAGGCGTTGAGACCGAAACGCTTCGACTCGTCCTTGACGAACACGGCTTTCAGACCGAGGCGACGCGCCAGCCCGTCGAGACGCACAAGCGGCGTGGGCGCGTACACGGGCAGCGCGCTGTGCACACGGCGCGCGTTCTCAGTCGCTTCGGGCGCGAGGAAAGCGGGCACATCCGGTTCGAGCACACTCTCGTTGAAGAGAGCTGAGATATTATCAAATATATACTCTTTCATGGCTTCAATCCTCTTTCACGCTGTTTCCGCCGCCGACTCGGCGCGGCCTAATTTGTCATGGATGGCCGTCACAGACGCGCGACCAGGTTCGTGTAGAATGCGCAAGCCTCGACGACGCTCTTCAGCGCGCAGCGCTCGTTCGTCATGTGGGCAAGCTTGTACTCGCCGGGACCGAATCCGATCGTCGGCACGCCCATCGACACGGGAACAACAGCGTTCGTGCTGAAATCCCAGAAATCGTAGCGGGACGGAGCGGTACCAAACGTATCGGCGTAGGCGGCGTCGCAGGCGCGCGTCAACGGCGCATCGCGGGCGATCCTCCACGGGTCGTGCTTCGGACGGTAGACAAGTTCCGCTCCGTTCCAGCTCATGCGCGAGATCGTCCCCGGTTCGACAGAAGCGCGCTTGCCCGCGATCAGTCCCGCCAGTTCTGTCTCCGCATCCGACGTCTTCTCACCGAAGCGCAGACGGCGGTCAAGATAAATCTCACACCTGTCGGGCACGGCGTTCAGGGACGCCGTGCGGCAGGCGATATGTGTCAGCGCCACAGTGCCGCCATTAGAGGCGGCGAGACGGGCGTTGAGAGATTCCACTCGCGAGATGATCTCCGCCATCTCGTAGACGGCGTTGATCCCCTTGTCGGGCGCAGAGCCATGGGCCGACACGCCGCGCGTGACGATGCGGGCCTGCACCTTGCCAGCGTGCCCCAGCGTGATCAAGTTGTCAGACGGCTCGCAGATGACGCAGAAATCGGGCTTCACGCCGCTGTCACGGTAAAAGTGATCGAGGCAGACGCCGTCGCAGTACTCCTCGCAAACCGATCCCGTCACCCACACTGTTTTTCCCTCGAGCAGACCGAGCCGTTTCGCGAGCGCCGTCGCGAAGACCGACGCTGAAAGGCCGCCCTTCATGTCGACCGTTCCGCGCCCGTAGAGATACCCGTCTTCCACGACGCCGGCGAACGGACCGTGCTTCCAGCCTTCCGTCTCATCCGCGCGAACCGTGTCCATGTGCGAGTCAAAATGGACAACTGTCCGCCCGTCTCCCATACGGCCGCAGGCGTTGCCCGCGCGGTCGATGAAACACTCGTCGTAGCCCAGTCCGTTCATGACGTCGATGATCTCCCTCGCCACGGAGCCTTCTTCGTCGGAATAGCTCTGCGTTTTCACGATGTCGATGTAAAACTTCAGCAGTTGTTCCGCGTATTCGCGTGATACGAGGTTTCTTTTATCCATGGAGTGTTTCCCCTTTCGCCATTCTCACGTCCGCTCCGTGACACCTGAGACGTCATGATTATACACTGAAAACGCACCGCGCCGGAGAAAAGGGCGAAAACGACGCCGAGCTCATTTCCGGACGGCGAAATGGGCGCGCGCTTCAATATTCGAATTCTCGCACCGCTTCACGGCAGGGCAACGGGCCACGCGGTACCGGCGCGGGGAAAAACGTCGGAGGTTTGAGGATTTTTTGCATTCACGCTTATTTCAGTCTCGCTTCTTCTCGTTGGAGACGGGTTCTCGGGCGCTCGCCTGAAGTTCCCATACCGTGGACGGCGAAAGCCGGACGGCTGAACCGCAAATCGGGCTTGGCGCTGTGTGCCGCGCTTACGCAGGGGAAAACGTTCACGACAGCGTGCTGACGTCATCTCGACGGACACCTTCCCCCGTTGCGACAGTCACCTCGCCCGCTGTCGCGGAGGAGCATCCGTCCGCCGCCGTTTTGGCATGACGGACGTGTCGCCATGTACGGAGATGCGGTTCAAACGTCACTTCAGAGACGAAAAGCCGCGTCGCGGACGGACGGGCGACGCGGCTTTGAGCGATAAAGAACTTTGGTTGAGGACTCGGCTCGCCGATCGGAAAGAATATGCTCTTTGAGTGTCGATCTGTCGCGTCTGTATCTGCGGCCGGTTCATCCTCAAGATTTGCGCGGCGCGATCAAACACCGCCCTCGCTTTCGGACAACCGGCGCAAAAAACCGGCCGCGTGACAGCTTCGACGATCTCGGCCAGGGCTCGCCGCGATCTTCGGCCGGCGCGAGGCTCGTCCGAAAAGCGCGGATAAGAAAACCCTCCATCACTAAAGCGGTGTCCATGCTCAGACTGCGCCCACGAAGCTGAAATATATCTTTAGGTGTCCTCCACCAACCAGACTTTCCCAAAGAGAATATCGTCATTCTATCGGGCGAACTCGCCCTGAAGAACGTCACGTCGTCTGCGCGCATTTTTCGCGACGCACGTTTCCCGCGCGCACACGACGCAACACACAAGAACACGGGCGGAACATCGTGCGGCGAGTGTTCTCACCGTCCGGAAGCAGGTTCGCTGTCAGCGTTTAACACGGAAACCGAGCCCCTCAATCCAGTCCAAAACTTGAGGACGCGCCCCGCCAACGCTGCCGCCGCGAACGGCGAATCCCTCTTCGACCTTCGCGCCCGGGATGAGCCTCCTGATGTCTTCAACGCTGCGACCGCGTCCCGAACCTTCGTGCGTGTTGAAAGGGATCACGCGCTTTCCCGAAAAGTCGTACTCCTCAAGGAACGTGAACAGCGCCATCGGGATCGTTCCCCACCAGTTGGGGTAGCCGAGAAAAACAGTGTCGTAGCTCTCCATACCCTCGACGTGCGTCGAAAGCTCGGGACGGGCGTTCGCCCTCTGTTCCGCTTTGGCAACCTCCGTCGTGGGCCTGTACGCCTCGGGATAGGGTTTTGCCGTTTTGATCTCAAAGGTAGGCGCGTCCAACGCCTCGGCAACGTATTCCGCGATCGTCCTCGTGTTTCCGCCCCACGAAAAATAGGCGACGAGCGTTTTTCCGCCCTTTTCCGCCGCAGACGCGGCGACCGCCGCCAGCGTCATCGTCGCTACCGTCAACGCCCAAAGTGCCTTTTTCACAGCCATCGTACCTCCCAAAAGTGAAATTTTTCCGTTTTCAGTCCCTCGGCGGACCGCGGGACTCTGTCCCGTATTTTAAACGCCGCCCCTGTCGGAATCAAATCGTTTTTCGCGGATAAACGATAAGGGAAACTTATTCAGAAAAAAGCCCTTCGGAAAAGCCACGACAGGCGTCTGTTTTCGCGTAAAAAAAGACGGCGCCGCGTCCCTTCCGAACGGATCGGAAGAGCGCGGCGCCGCTTTTCAGTCTGTCGTCGCCTATAGACGAGATGATTTACATCTCGTAGGGCTTGATCTCGCGCACGACGTCGAGGACGGTGCCGTCGCGGGCCTCGAGAATGGCGACAACCTTGTCCTTCCACTCAAGCGGATCGGGCTTACCGACAAGACTGTAGGCCTTCTCCTGGAGTTCCTTGATGGGGACGTGCTTGACGCCGGCCTTGTCGAGGCAGTCGATGATGTCCTGACGACGGGGATTGACGGCGACACCATAGTCGGTGACGAGCACGTCAACCGTATCGCCGGGCGTGGTGACCGTGACGACGTGCTCGCAAACGGTGGCCATGCGTCCGCGCGTGAGAGGCGTGACGATGATCGTGCACTTGGCACCCGCCGCCGTGTCGGGGTGTCCGCCGGGGGCGCCGCGAAGCACGCCGTCGCTGCCCGTGATGACGTTGACGTTGAAATCCGTGTCGATCTCGAGCGCGGCGAGAATGACGAAATCAAGCTTGTTGACGAACGCGCCCTTGTTGGCGGGGTTGGCGTACTCGCTGGCGCTGA
>CAZFNC010000029.1:0-18606 GCA_964520485.1 uncultured Synergistaceae bacterium
TTCCTCTTTTGCCTGACGCTTTTACTTCCGTTCTCACGTCCTTATTTCTGTTCTCACGCTTTTACTTCGGTTCTCACGCTCTTATTTCCGTTCCGTCTTTCATGGTGAAGCGGATGTCGTCTTTGCCGTAGACGGTCGCGTACTCCACCATCTCCTGCCAGAGGAGAGCGTCGTATTCCGTGACGGCGTCTTGGCGTTCTTCCAGGATCGCGAGGTAGCGCTCGACTGACTTCCGGCGGGATTTCCTGTCGCGGATTTCCGTCTCCGTCTCGTCAAGACGCTTTTTTGCCTTCTCGTACCGCGCGGCGAGCGATTCGTAGTTCTTCCTGTAATCCGCCTGCTTCAGCGCGGCGCCGGCGTTTTGGCGGATGCCGTCCTGTATCAGGCCGGCCGCCGCCTTCAGTTCGCCGGTCAGTTTAGCGCGCTCCCGTTCGAGGGCAAAGCGGCTTAACAATTTGTGATCAATGCAACTCACTTTTTCATCGACATTTACAGTAGGACACACCGACCTTTTTACTTTTGTGTTTCAGGTGCTACATCATTCACAAAACTGCAAATACTTTTCCGGTTTGGCGGAAAAAGCATCTGTGTCAAAAGTTCCTAGTTGTCAATGTGACTCAATTTGCCTGAAACGTCACTCGTTAGGCCGGCTCATTTGTCGACAAAAGCTAAGAGATCTTACTCTGCTGTCAGATAACGAAATGAAATTACGACGGTAAACAAATCGTTCTTTCCATATAAGGTGCAGGATGCCATTTTTAGGTATTGACAGTCCGCTGTTTTCTCCGCAAAAAAAGAGGAAGAACTCTGCGGCTTCTCCCTCTGTCATTATATGAGCTAGGCTGATTTCTGTAACGCGAGCGTTATAATTCTTGTCCTTTGTTCAGTGCTTCCGCGTCATGGGATCTGTCCTTGGCGGACAGGCGCCGGCGTAGGTATTCCAACTGGTCAGGAGCTTCGGCTCCAGTTGTGTCTGCAGCCTCTTCAAAGGACAGCACCTTGGCCAGCCGTTTCAAAAACACTTTCAGCATACTAGCCAGCAAAACTTTCCTGCGGCCTTTTTGTAACCCTTCTTGGCGGCCTTACAGCAGCCCTTTTCCATGCCTCGCCCAGTACGACGCTACTCCAGTTGCACACTTCTTCCATCTCCCCTGTTACTTCTTTGGTCATGGCAATATGAAAGTCTTGCTCCAAAATGCTCTTCAGTTCCTCCTCGCACAGATCTTCGAAGCGGATGGCATTGAACAGTTTCAAGTCGTCATTCTGTCGCTCTGCCCGGTAGCTACCCAGATAGAGAAAGACAGCCCACAAGACGTTATAGTCCTCCGGTTTGGTCCCAGTGTGCCCACTTACACTCTTCCTGAAACAAGGTATACCGTCATTGAGTTCTCCGCATATCGAGGCGACTTGCTTATTATCCAGTAGAATAGACCTTCTTTATGTCGCCATAGTCGCTGTCGGTGAACTCCACCCCTTTTTGGGCAGAAAGCAGCCTCACAGTAATAGAGGTCCCGCTTCGTGAGGGGGGTAGCAGGCGTACTGCTGCACAGGGTCTCTACATTGATAATGATTTAATGTTTTCCTCTGTCCCTGGCAGCAGAGCTTTGTACTGCCGCGCCTATTCCCTTATGCGCTGTCGTCCCCGCAAGTCGACGCCCCTCCCCTGCTTATTTCTCCGCTGATGACCTGCTATATGACTGTTATTTTTCTTCTATTGGCAGTTTTCGCTTTCCAGTCATCATCATGTTCCCCCTCTTCAGGGAGAAACGCATCGTCGGCGAGACGCTCTTTGTTCGGTTTCCGTTGACTAACGCCCGCCGCGCGTGACACAATACCCGCATGACGAAAGTGGAACGGGGTGCGGGAAAATGGGACTTTCTTTTGTCATCACCAGCGCGCTGCTCGGCGTCGGGCTGGCGATGGACGCCTTTTCGGTGTCGCTCGTCAACGGCCTGAACGAGCGTGAAATGGGACGTCCGCGCGCGTGGGCCGTTTCGGGCGTGTACGCCTTTTTCCAGTGGTTCATGCCCATGACAGGCTGGTTGTGCGTCAAAACGGCTGTGGAAAAATTCCGCTCTTTCGAGCCGTTGATTCCGTGGATCGCCTTCGCGTTGCTAGTGTGGATCGGGGTACAGATGCTGCGCGAGGGGCTGCGCGGCGACGAGGACGAACACGCGGCGCGCGTGCGCCTCACGCCAGCCGTGTTGCTCGTTCAGGGCGTCGCCACGTCGATCGACGCGCTTTCCGTCGGTTTCGCCATCGAAAGTTACGGGGCACGGCAGGCGTGCGCGGCGTCCCTGATCATCGCGATGGTCACGTGGCTGATCTGCCGCGCGGGGCTGGCGCTTGGCAAAGCCGTGGGTACTCGGTTGTCGGACCGCGCGTCGCTGCTGGGCGGCACGATTCTCGTCGCCATCGGCGCCGAGATCCTCCTCAAAAGCTTTTTCCCGCGCATGGCGCCTTAAGCGTGCGCCCCGCTCGTACGCTATGATGTTCTGCGCGGAACACAATCGCGAAAAAACGTACTGTCGCGAGAAAGAGTCTCCCGCGGCGGTACGTTTTTCGCGCGGCATAAGCAAGGTTTTACCTGCTCCCGCGTGATTAAGGCGAGAACATGCGCGAAAGCGTTTCGTCCGAAACGATGGCGGAATGAACCTTGTCACCTGCTCCGCGCTTTATTCAAAGTTGATTTCAGGCGCCGCCCAGGTATGGTCGAGCGGGCCGGAACCTCTCCCAAGGTTCATCCCTGACCTGAGCGCGCCCGTGACGTAAGCCTTGGCGCGGCGGATGCTCTCTTCAATGCCGCGACCTCGCGCCAGGCCGCAGGCAATCGCCGACGACAGCGTGCAGCCCGTCCCGTGAGTGTTGTGGGTATCGACACGGACAGATCGGAACCACACGACACGGCCGTCATGCCAGAGCAGGTCGTCCGCGCGGCCGGTCAGGTGCCCTCCCTTGACAAGGACGGCTCCGCTCAGCCCGTCCGCGATGACTCGCGCGGCGTAAACCATATCCTCTTCGTTTGAGATGGAACATCCCGACAGAACCTCCGCTTCGGGGATGTTAGGAGTGATCACCGTCGCCAGCGGGAACAGATCGTGTCTCAGCGCGTCCGTCGCGTCGTCCCGCATCAGGCGGGAGCCGCTGGTGGCGACCATGACGGGGTCGACGACAACGCTCGACGCGCCGTAGCGCTTCAGCCTGTCCGCGATCGCCGCGACGATGGCGGCGTTGCTGACCATGCCGATTTTCACCGCGTCGGGGCGGATGTCGGTGAACACACTGTCCATCTGCGCCGCGACGAACTCGGGCGTGGCATCGAGCACGGCCGTGACGCCCATGGTGTTCTGGGCGGTGAGCGCGGTGACGACGCTCATACCGTACACCTTGTGGGCCGCCATGGTCTTGAGGTCTGCCTGAATCCCCGCGCCGCCGGAACAGTCGGAACCGGCGATTGTCAGTGCCGTATATGATGTCATCGTTTTTCCCTTTCTTTTTTGAGTGTTTGTCCTCCCGCCCGTTTCACCGGAAAGTTTTTTCCGCGAGGGCGCGCAGTTTTCTCGACGCTTCTTCGATACACGGCTGCGAGAAGACTGCGGAGACGACGGCGGCGCCCGCCGCGCCGAGCCCGCGCAACTGCTCCATGTTGTCGGCTCCGATGCCGCCGATGGCGACGACGGGAATGCGGACGGACGCGGTGATGCGTTTCAGGTCTCCAAGAGCGAGAAGTTTCGCGTCGGCTTTCGTGCCCGTCGCGAACACGGCTCCGCTGCCGAGGTAGTCCGCGCCGCCCCGTTCGGCGTCGAGCGCTTCGCGCACTGTATGGGCCGTGACGCCGATGATCTTGTTCTTCCCCAGCCTGAAACGAGCGGCGCTCAGGCTCATATCGTCCTGCCCCACGTGTACGCCGTCCGCGTCGCAGGCAAGCGCCAGTTCGACGTCGTCGTTGACGATCAGCGGCGCGCCGTAGCGACGGCAGATCGGCGCAAGCTCGCGGGCTTCGGCGAAGAACTCTTCTCGGCCGAGTTCCTTTTCGCGCAGCTGAACCATCGTCGCGCCGCCGCGCAGAGCTTCTTCCACGGCGGACGCGAGCGTGCGCGCTCCCAGATGCCGCCGGTCGGTGACGACGTACAGCAGAAGCGCATCTCTGAGACTCCTCATGAGGAACGCCTTCTTTCAAGCTGAAATTTTCACGCGAGATCAAGAAAATGGCGAAAACTCCGCCGTGGCACGGTTATTTCTTACGCGTCGGCCGACGCCTGCCCTCGCGCCCTTAGGAATCTCCCGCGAAGTCGGATCGATTGTAGTGCACGGAACGCGCTTTCGTCAAGCGCGGCGGGCGCGTGCTTCTCTGAAACGGGGGAGACTTCTCGCTCCGTTGTCGCGCCTTCCCACCCGCGAGACGATCCCGCGGAATTTACCGCGGACGCGGCGCGGCGGTAAAAATGACGGTTGAGCGAACGCGTTGAACGGGATAAAATATGGACGGCAAAAATTTGAACGGGAAGTGAACATGATATGACCGACGAGATAAAAGAAATGGCTCCGGCCGTCGATGACGGTAAGGACAAGACAGCGCCCGAGAAGGTTCCGACCGCTGCGGGAAGTAGCCCGACGGAAAACGCCAGGCAGACGACGCCCGAGCCGCTCAAAAACGATTCCGAGGAAGAAAGGCGCCGAGCCGCCCATGAGCGGGCGGCGAACATTGTCGCGGCCGCGCTTCGAAACGACGATTCTCCCGACCCCCTGGAACCTTTTTTTACCTTGTGCTCGCGCGGCACGGCCGATGAAATCCGTGCGGCCATCGCCGAAGGAGCGGACGTGAACGCTCCGAACGCCGACGGCAGCATGCCGCTGCACAGGGCGGCGACGAACAACGGTATCGACGCGGTACGCTGTCTCATAGATGCCGGAGCGGATGTGAACGCTCGCACGACGGGGCGCTTTCGCGACACCGTGCTGCACAGCGCCGTCTGGACGAAGGACCCCGCGGTGATCCGCCTCCTTCTCGACCACGGCGCCGATCCGTTTGCCCTTGACAGCCGCGGGTGGACGCCGCTTCGCCTGGCCGCGTACCATGCGCGCGGCCCCGAGATCGTCGGCATGCTGCTCGAAAGCATGAAACCCGTGCCCGCCGATTCCGCGGGATGTTACGAGGGGACTGTCGAGTATGTCAATTCGTGGAACCGATACGCTTATCAGCTGGCCGGAGGAAAACTTGTCGAGCACAACTTGCGCAAGGTCGCCGACGGTCTGTTTCTCGGCAATCTCGTGGTTGTCCGGTACCGCGGCGGGACGAAAGGCAAGGCAACCGTTGAGAACCTGACGCTGAAATCCGACGAAAAACAGGACGTTTAAAAATAGAATTGTCCTCATCTAAAAATGTTCACGCGACAGAGGACAAGGTTTTTCCCTTGCGTCCATACCAAAATGGTTTTATAATCATTCCAGCGAAGTATCCCAGTGGGTAGAATATGTGTCATTATTATATCATTTTTCAGAACGTTCTACGCTAGTGCCCACGCTTTTCATATGCTGCCAGAGCCGCTTGCGGCGTCGTTCTGATACGCGGTACGGCGCGGTGCCGATTGAAGGAGGGGTTATCGTGGAGTTGTCACAGGAAATCCGCGACCGTTTCATGAAGGTCGATCCGGCCGCGATCGGTCATTTTATCAGCCGAGGCTTTATGAAGCCGGAAATTAAGCCTGTCACGGACGAGATGAAGATCATTGGGCCGGCTTACACGGTGCGCTGTACGGCGCGCGATTCCTCGGCGCTGTACTATGCCATTCAGAAAGCACCGAGGGGGTCTGCGCTTGTTGTTGACCGTGCCGGCGATCACACTTTTGCCTGTGTCGGGGAGTTCGTCGCCGTCATGGCCGAGGCCAACGGCATGGCGGGTATCGTTATCGACGGTCCGGCAACCGACAGTCGCGCTCTGAAAGCTTCAAAGACGAAGTTCCCAGTTTTCTGCACGGGTTTCTCGCCCGTCACCTGCAATGTCACAGGTACCAGCGGCGAAGTGCAGATCCCAATCGAGTGCGGCGGTGCGGCGGTGCTTCCCGGTGACATCATCTTCGGCGACGCCGACGGCGTCATCATCGTACCGCAGGATTACATGCCGCTGCTTGAGATCGCCGAGAAAAAAGCAGCCGACGAGATGGAAAAGCGCCAGGCAATCGCGGATGGCATGATCTACAAAAAACGCGCCGACTTCGATGTGGTAAAGCTGTTTGAAAAGGGAGCGGGTGGCGCTCTGAACGATCTTAAAAAAAAGTGCCGCTATTAATTAAGGGAGGGCGGAAAAGTGAAACTCAGCAAAGAACTATATGACCGCATCATGGCCACCTCCCCAGCGCAGTTTGGCCACCACCTGGAACACGGTTTTATGCATCCCCGTGTCAAGCCGGTGGAACCGCACATGAAACTCCTCGGTCCCGCCTGCACTGTGCGCATGACCGAACGCGACGGTTCAGCGCTCTATTACGCGATCATGAAGGCGGAAAAGGGCAGCATAATCGTTGTCGACCGTGGCAACGAGGACATCTTTGCCTGCGCGGGTGATCAGCTTGTGCTGATGATGAAGCACCGCGAACTGGGCGGGCTGGTTGTCGACGGCCCGTGCACCGATCGCCTCGGTTTGGAGCGGCTCATGTTTCCGGTCTTCTGCACGGGGTTTTCTCCCGTGACGACGCTGTGTACGGGAACGAACGGCGAAGTCGGAGTTCCCGTACAGTGCGGCGGCGCGGTGGTGCGTCCCGGCGACATCGTGTTCGGCGATGCCGACGGAGTGATCGTGCTGCCCGACAACTTCATGGACTACCTCGAGGTGGCAGAGAAAATGACCGTGAACGAACAGCGCCGCGCTGAGCGAGTCGCCAGAGAAGGCTATAAGTTTCTTCGCCGCGACGACGTGGACATCGTCAAATTCTTCGAGGCGGACAAAGATGCGGTGATCGCGTCGGTCAAGAAAGACTGCGCGTATTAACTTTCGCTCCGTTTCTGAGGAGCGGAAAATCAATTGTTATGGGAGGATTTTTTGATGAAGAAAATGTACGCTTTCCTTGCAGCGTTTGCTGCAGCGTCTGTGCTGTTCGCCGCGGTCGCTTTCGCCGGCAAGGAGAACAACACGGTCGCCGTGCGCAGCGTCGGCGACGTGAAAACCTATGATCCTTACCGCACCACCGACCTCGTCGACTGGGAAACACATTACCAGATCTTCGACTCGCTGTTCCGCGAGACGCCCGAGGGAGAGTACGTTCCCGCGCTCTGCACCGACTACGCGTTCAGTGACGACGGTCTGGAGATGACCTTCACCATTCGCGAGGGCGTCAAGTTCCACAACGGCGACGTGATGACCGCGGACGATGTCGTTTTCTCACTGAACACAGCCATCGCTTCGCCGTTCACGAGCAAGTTCACCAGCGTCATGAAAGAAGCTTCCAAGGTTGACGACAAGACCGTCAAGCTGACGCTGAAGCATCCCTACGCACCGATTATCGGCTGCCTTGTCTCGTCGAGTACGTCGATCGTTCCCCAAAAAGTTTACGAGGCCGATCCCGCGGCGTTCGGCCGTAGCAAGCCCGTCGGCACCGGTCCCTATGTGTACGTGAGCAGCCGCGCCGGCGAGAGCGTGACGCTGGAAGCTTTCCCCGGGTATTGGAGGGGCGAGGCCAAGGTGAAGCACTACGTTATCCGCGTCATCAAGGACAACATGTCCGCGCTGATGGCCCTGCAGAGCGGGACGCTCGACACCATGGTCCCCAACCAAGACTATTCCGACCGTCAGATGATCATGGACGATCCCCGTCTGCACTACTATGAGGCGCCGCAGGCCTGCACGTTCCTCGTCGCGTTCAACAACGCCCGCGGCCCGTTCGCCGACCGCCGCGTGCGCGAGGCCGTGGCCCGTGCCATCGACAAGGAAGAGCTGATCCTCGGCGCCGTCAACGGCATGGCCGAGCCCACCGACGGCGGCATCGTGCCCATGTGCCCCCAGGCTCCCAAGGACTTCAAAGGTCTTGCTTACGACCCTGAGAAGGCGAAGCAGCTCCTCGCCGAGTCAGGCTACGCGAACGGCCTGAACGTGACGATGCGAATCATTGGTGCGACCAACTACTCCAAGCCCGCCGAAGTGCTCCAGGCGCAGCTGAAGAAAGTCGGCATCAACATGAAGATCGAGGCCATGGACCGCGGCCGCTGGTTTGATCTCGTGCTCAACAAGGCGCAGTTCGACATCACATTCTACGCCCACGCGATCTCCGTCAACGACGCGGACTTTTGCACCTATCCGTTCCTGCACAGCAGCCAGTTGAACGGTAAGGGTACCAACTATATGGGCGTCAGCATCCCCGAACTGGACGAGTGCCTCGACAAGGCCCGTTCGGCGCTCGACGCCGAGACGCGCAACGCCAACTACGCCCGCGTCTGCGAGATCATTCGCGACGAAAGCATCTACGTGCCCTGCTACACCGGTAAGCGCACACTCGCCGCTTCCGCCGCTCTCAAGGGCGTTTTTGCCGATCCGATGAACAGATATTACGGCTACAACTACGAGTGGTAGTCGCGTCCGCCCTGTGACGGCAGAGTCTGAATAGAGATCGAACAGGCGCAGCACAGCCGCGTCTGTTCGATTTTTAGAAAACGCAAAAGGGGGAAATCAATGCTTAAATATATCTGGAAACGTCTCCTGCTGATGATCCCCGTGATTGTGGGGCTATCGTTTATTCTTTTCTGCATCATGGATCTGACGCCGGGCGACCCCGCACGATCGATGCTCGGCGAATACGCCACGCAGGAGGAAGTCGACAAACTTCGTGCCGAGCTGGGACTGGACGACCCGTTCTTTGTCCGCTACGGACGCTATGTCATAAACGCTTTGCACGGTGATTTCGGCGTATCGTACCGCACGAACATGCCTTGTTCGCAGGAGATTGCGCAAAGGTTCCCTGCGACGTTGAACATCGCTTTCTACGCTGTCCTGCTCGCCACTGTTATAGGGATCCCTGTCGGCATCGTCTCGGCCGTCAAGCAGTACTCCGCCATCGACATATCCAGCATGGTCTCGGCGCTCTTGTTCACATCCATACCGCCGTTCTGGCTGGGGCTGCTGATGATCCTGCTGTTTTCCGTGAGGCTCCACATCCTGCCAGCTGTCGGTTCCGATACGTGGAAACATTTTGTCATGCCCGCGATCGCCATGGCTGCCGCACAGATGGCGACGCTCGTGCGCATGACCCGTTCGACGATGCTTGAGGTTATCCGCCAGGACTATATCCGCACGGCCAAGGCCAAGGGGGCGTCGGGCGCTCGAATTATTTTCGTCCATTCGCTCCAGAACGCGCTGTTACCCGTCGTGACGGCTGTGGGCATCAGTTTCGGTAATCTGCTCGGCGGTGCGCTCATCATCGAAAACGTGTTCGGCATCTCCGGACTCGGCAACCTGATGGTGGAGTCGGTCACCGGCAAGGATTCGCCGATGTTGATTTCCAGCGTCCTTTTCGCCGCGCTCGTGGGCGGTTTCGTCAACCTCGGAGTCGATCTGCTCTACACGTTTATCGACCCGCGCGTCAAGTCGCAGTACCTGAAAAAGTGAGGTGAGGCCGATGCCCGAGAGGACTCAACGCAAGAAAGTCAAAAAACGCAGCCTGCTGAAAGCGCTGTGGTTCCAGTACAAGAAGAACAGACTCGCCATGTTCGGCCTCATCCTGATGGGACTGATGATTCTCACGGCGGTGTGCGCGGGATTTTTTCTCGACTACGATACGCAGGTGATCGGGCAGAACATCCGATCGCGTCTCCTGTGGCCCAGCGCCGCACATTGGTTCGGCACGGATCAGTACGGCCGCGATCTGTTTGCGCGCGTCGTCTGGGGCTCGCGCATCTCGCTGTTTGTGGGATTCTTCACCGTCGGCATCGCGATGACGGTCGGCAGCGTCATCGGCGCTTTCGCAGGCTATTACGGCGGCCGCATTGACAATATTCTCATGCGCGTTATGGACATGTTTCTCGCCATGCCAGGAACAATTATGGCCGTCGCCATCGTCGGCGCGCTTGGTCCGGGGATCATCAACGTTCTGATGGCGATGAGTATCTGCCGTATCCCGCAGTTTGCCCGCATTGTTCGTTCTGCAATCATCTCGATCCGCGGTCAGGAATTCGTGGAGGCTGCGCGCTGCTGTGGTTCGCGTGACTTGCGCATCATCTTCCGCCATATCCTGCCGAACGCCGTCGGACCGATCGTCGTTCAGGCGACAATCGGCATGGCGACGACGATTCTCGGCGTGGCGGGACTCAGCTTTATCGGTCTGGGCATCGAACCTCCTCTGCCGGAGTGGGGGAGCATGCTGTCCGAGGCGAAGAGTCAGATGGTGTATCAGCCCTATCTGATGTTTTTCCCAGGCATCGCGATCGTGCTTGCAGTGCTGGCGCTCAACCTGATTGGCGACGGATTGCGCGACGCACTTGATCCTCGCATGAAAACCTGAGACAGTGTGAGGGACGGACCATGAACAACAAACTTTTGGAGATTAAGGATCTTCACGTCGAGTACCATACCGACGACGCGAAGGTCTTTGCTGTCAACGGTATCGACCTTGATGTGTACGAAGGCGAGACACTCGGTCTTGTCGGAGAAACGGGCGCGGGCAAGACGACAACGGCGCTCTCGGTGCTCAAACTATTGCCGGAGCGCACGGGGCGTATCACCGGCGGACACGTCTTTCTGGATGGGAAAGACATCACGGGTTACAGCGATGCCGACATGCGGGCCATTCGTGGCGAGATTGTCTCAATGATTTTTCAGGATCCGATGACTTCGCTAAATCCCGTCCTCACCGTGGGCTTTCAGATCGCCGAAGTGCTGAAACTGCATCGGAAAGGCGAAAACAGCGAGGACATCCAGTCCCGCGTGGACGAGATTTTAAAGCTGGTCGACATTCCGCCGGAGCGTAAGAACGATTATCCGCACCAGTTTTCGGGCGGTATGAAACAGAGAATTGTCATCGCCATCGCGCTGGCCTGCGAACCGAAACTACTGCTGGCGGACGAGCCGACGACCGCGCTTGACGTAACCATTCAGGCGCAGGTATTGTCGATGATGAACGAACTGAAGGAAAAACTCGGCACCGCCATGATTCTTATCACACATGACCTCGGCGTCGTCGCCGAAACGTGCGATCGTGTCGCTATCATGTATGCCGGCAAGATCATCGAAAGCGGCACGGTCGAGCGGATTTTCAACCCCGGGCTCGCCCACCACCCTTACACTGTCGGGTTGTTCGGCGCCATTCCCGATCTGACGAAAAAGACACGCCGCCTCAGCCCGATCGACGGTCTCATGCCCGACCCGACCGACCTGCCTAAGGGCTGCAAGTTCCACACGCGCTGTCCGCGCTGCATGGACCGCTGCCGTACGGAAGAGCCGGGCATCACGGAACGCGACGGACACTGTCTGAGCTGCCATCTCTTTGACGCGCGCGGAAGGGAGGAAGATCAATGACATCTCCCCTGATCGAGACCCGCAATCTGAAAAAATATTTCAATACCGCGTCCGGCCTGCTGCATGCCGTCGATGGCGTTAATCTGAAGATCGAGGCCGGAAAGACGCTCGGCGTCGTTGGCGAATCGGGCTGCGGCAAATCGACGCTGGGGCGTCTTGTCGTGCGCCTTCTTGATGCGACAGGCGGAGAAGTCCTCTACAGGGGAGAGAACATCCTCGGTTTCAACGAACGACGGATGCTTGAGATGCGCCGCAAGATCCAGATGATCTTCCAGGACCCCTATGCGTCGCTGAATCCACGCATGACCGTCAGCGAGATCATCGCGGAACCCATCCAAGTCTGCCGCACCATTCACGGCCGCGACGCGATTATGGACAAAGTCTACGAGCTGATGGACACGGTCGGTCTCGCCGATCGTTTCGTCAACACCTACCCGCATGAACTCGACGGCGGACGTCGGCAGAGAATCGGCATCGCCCGCGCGCTCGCCCTCGACCCTGAGTTTATCGTCTGCGACGAGCCCGTGTCGGCGCTTGACGTGTCCATTCAGGCGCAGGTGCTCAACTTGCTCATGGACCTCCAGGACGAGCGTAAACTGGCCTATATGTTCATCACACATAACCTCAGCGTCGTCGCCCATATCAGCAGCGAGATCGCCGTCATGTACCTTGGACAGTGCGTCGAGCGGGCTCCGACGGAGGAACTGTTTGCGAATCCCATGCACCCTTACACAAAGGCGCTGCTGGCAGCGATTCCCGTGCCGAATCTCAGCCGCCGTCATCTGGCGCGCGAGGTCATTCGCGGAGAGGTCGCCAGCCCCATCAACCCCAAACCCGGATGTCGTTTTGCCGTGCGCTGCCCATACGCTGCGCCAGAGTGCACGGCGGGAGAACTTGAATTCAGGGAAATCAGCGCGGGACACTGCGTGATGTGCTCGCGCTGCGCATAAGCCTATAAGGAGATAAAACAATGTCCCTCATCGAAAAAGTAAGCGCTCACGCGGAAGAGTTCATCGCCTGGCGGCGCCTGATCCACAGCAACCCCGAACTGGGTTTTAAAGAGTTCGCCACGACCGCTTTCATCATGGAAAAGCTGAAGAACTGGGGCATCGAAACGCGTCCCAACGGCGACAAGACGGGCGTGATCGGCACGCTCTGCGGCGGAACGGCGGGGACGAAGACGGTCGCCCTGCGCGCCGACATCGACGCCCTGCCCGTGCGTGAAAAGACGGGGCTGGAATTTGCGTCGAAAAACGACGGCGTCTGCCACGCCTGCGGACACGACATCCACACGGCCACGCTGCTCGGCGCGGCGTACATGCTGTCTCAGTTTTACCGTGACCGACTGGCGGGAACAGTGCGTTTCATCTTCCAGCCTGCCGAAGAGACGCTCGGCGGCTCTGTCAGCATGATCGAAAACGGCGCTCTCGACGGCGTGGACTGCATCCTCGGCGCGCACACGTGGCCCGACGTCGAGGGCGGCTGCATCGGAATTCGCAAGGGACCGGCGATGGGCTCGAACGACAGCTTCCGCATCACGATCCGCGGCAAGGGAGGTCACGCGGCGCATCCGCACCGCGCCATCGACCCTGTCGTCATCGGCGCGCACGTCGTCACGCAGCTTCAGAGCATCGTCTCGCGTCGCGTCGCGCCGGTCGATTCTGCTGTCGTCACAGTCGGCCACATGACGGCGGGCAAGGCTTTCAACGTCATTCCCGACGAGTGTCTGCTCGAAGGCTCGGTGCGGTCGCTGACGCCCGTTGTGCGCGACAATCTAGAGAAGTGGATCACATCGATCGCCGCCCACACGGCTGAGGGCATGGACGCTTCGGCGGAAGTGGTTTACAAGCGCGGCGTGCCGCCCACGGTGAGCGTGGACGAATACGTTGACGCGGTGAGCGAAACGGTACGCGAACTGCTCGGCCCCGACAGGCTGAAAGAATTGCCGACGCCGTCGCTCGGATCGGAGGACTTCGCTTATTATCTTGAAAAGGTTCCCGGCGCTTTCTTCAGGCTCGGCACAGGCGACGAACGCCCCGGGTCGCACATCGGACTGCATAATCCGTGCCAACTGTTCAGCGAAAAGGCGATCGCCGCCGGCGTGACCACGTTCGTCGGCGCGGCGTACAAGCTCACAGGAAGCGACATGAACGTCCTCAAGTGACGTCACGCCGTTTCCGGAGTGAGGAGGAAGTAAGGGCCAAAAAAGCCCCGCGTCTGCGCTGTTTTAGCGCTGACGCGGGGCTTTTTGACTCTCAAACGCGGAACGCAGCTCCCGCTGCCTAGAACGGTGGTTTTCTTTCCGTCCGCTCGAACTCAGACGCGGCCGGTTCTCGTTTCGTTCCGTCGCGGCGGCGCCGTGCGACGAAAGACTTCAGCGCGAAAGACCGGCGAGCACTTTCGCCAGTTCTTCCACCTCGGCCGCCGAGAGAGTGACACCCTTGCCCATGCGGGAATGGTCGGGCGACCATGAGCGGATGTCGTAGACTGGCTCTCGGTCGTTCCAACTCACGCGGTTCAGTTCTTTCGTCCAGCCCTTGGCGTTCTCGCTGAGCGTCCCGACGTGTTCGACGATCTCGTATTTGATCTCAGGCACGGCGATCACCTCGCGGCGCGATAGATGGCGGCAATGTCGGCGGCTTCCAGTTCTTTGAAAACGCCGATGCGTCCCCTCCCCACGGCGGCGGCGGAACGAGCCATGAACTCGATCTGTTCTTCGGTGGGCGACAGCCCCAGCTCGCGCAGGCTGACGGGCAT
This sequence comes from uncultured Synergistaceae bacterium, assembly GCA_964520485.1. Taxonomy (GTDB): domain Bacteria; phylum Synergistota; class Synergistia; order Synergistales; family Dethiosulfovibrionaceae; genus Pyramidobacter. Next base: position 14,258 of record CAZFNC010000029.1, read on the forward strand.
TCCCACGCTGCGGAAATGCGACTCCATGGCCTCGATACCCGCGATCGCCGTCGCCACGTCATCTTTCGCGGGCGAAACGCCCGCGACCTGCACGGCAAAGCGCGCGAAACGGGCGGGATTGACGGGGAGGACGTACCGAGCCCAGCTGCCCCAGACGGCGGCCAGCCCCGCGCCGTGAGTCACGTCGAACATGCCGCCCAGTTCGTGCTCGATCTTGTGCACTGACCAGTCTCCGCCGTCGCTGCCGCAGCTTGTGAGACCGTTGTGCGAAAGGCAGGATGCCCACATCACCTCGGCGCGCGCGTCGTAGTCGTCGGGGTGCTCGTGGAGTGATTTGGCCTTGACCATGACGGTCTTCATCAGTCCGGCGGCGATGGCGTCTGTGAGGTCAAGCGTGCCGCTGGCGTTGAACCAGCGCTCCATGGTGTGCATGAGAATATCGGCGCATCCGCTCTGCGTCTGCCAGTCGGGCAGCGTGAGGGTAAGCTCGGGATCCATGAGGGCGAAACGCGGACGCCCCAGGTCGCTCTTGCACGACCTTTTCAGCCCCGTCTTCTCGTCCGTGATGACGCTGCTGTTGCTCATCTCGCTGCCCGCGGCGGCGATCGTCGGCACGGCACCGACGGGCAGACATTTTGCGGGCACCCGAGCGATCGCGTCATCGTACAGATCCCACACGTCACGGTCGGGATCGGCCGCGCCGTAGCCGATGGCTTTGGTCGAGTCGATGACGCTCCCGCCGCCGACGGCAATGAGGAAATCGACGCCCTCGCGCAGCGCCAGTTCGATGCCCTCCCTCACCTTGCCCAGGTGCGGGTTCGGCACGACGCCTCCAAGTTCCACGTGGGAGATGCCCGCCGCGTCAAGCGACGACTTTACGCGGTCGATCAAGCCCGAGGCAAGGGCGCTTTTGCCTCCGTAGTGGATGAGGCATTTATGCGCACCAAACGACACGGCCAGCTCGCCGGCGCGGTTTTCGACGCCGCGTCCGAAGACGACTTTCGTGGGAGCGTAGTATTCAAAGTTCGTCATTGCGACACTTCCTTTTCCGATGTGTGATATAATACGCGTGCGGCCTTGCGCGCCGCCGCGCTGCGTCTCTATTATAGTCGAAAAATCGTTTTCCGTCACACGGAGGTTTTCTTACGCCATGAAATCAGTCTTCGCGATCCGCGCCGCGCTGCTGGCAGGGGTGTTCATGCTTTCGACGTCGGCTATCTTCGGACGTCTGTCGGCGGCGCCGCCGTCTGTCACGGCTTTCTACAGACTGCTGTTCGCCGTGTGCGCGCTGATCCCCGCGCTCCTTTTCTCGCGGGAAGGATACGGGCAACTCCGTCGCGCTTCACGGAAGCAGCTGGCAGCGGGGGCGCTGGCGGGCGTCTTTCTTGCCGTGCACTATATCATGTGGTTCGAGTCGATCCGCTGGACAACCGTGTCCAGTTCGACCACCCTCGCCAGTCTCCAGCCGCTGTTCTCGCTGATCTTGGGAATGGTCTTTCTGAACGAGAGACTCTCGGGCCGCTCCGCGATCGGCGGCGCCATCGCCATCGCGGGGGCCGTCGTCATCGGGTTGGGCGACTTCCGCGCCAGCGGTTCCGCCCTGTGGGGCGACGTGCTCGCGTTCGTCTCCGCCGCGGTGATCAGCGTCTATTTCTTCTTCGGCCAGGTCTGCCGCCGCACGATGGACGCGCTGCCCTATTCGGTGCTCAGCTACTCCTGCAGCGTCGTCTTTCTGGCCGTCTACTCGGCGGCGACAGGAGCGGCGTTTGCCGGCTACGATGCCCTCACGTGGAAGTGTTTCCTCGGGCTGGCGTTTGTCTCCACCATCGCCGGACAGATGGTGTTCAACGTCCTCCTTCGCTGGATCACCGCGACCGAGGTGACGATGGGCATCCTCGCCGAGCCGATCGGCGTGTGCATCATGGCAGCGCTTTTTTTGGGCGAATATCCAACGCCGCAGCTACTCGCGGGCATCGCCCTCATTCTCGGCGGTCTGTGGCTGTTTTTCAGCGGCACGAACAAAACTTAAGCGCACGGAAAAACGCGCGGCGAAACTTCCCTCTCGAGGCCGAAGTTGAGCCGCGCGTCCTTTTACAGTCTTTTGCTCATCGGAACGTGCGGGTTGCCCTCGTCGAGATAAACGGGCCCGCTGGGGACAAAACCGCATTTTTCGTAAAGTCCCGTGGCGTAGCGCTGTGCCCCGAGGTTGACGCGGGACGCTCCGAGGGCTTTCATGCGCGACACAGCCTCGAGGATGATGCGCGCAGCGTATCCCCGACGCCGCAGGGGCTTGCGCACCGCCACGCGTCCCAGTACCCAGACGCCCGGCTCTTCATCAGGGAAAAAACGGCAGCAGCCCGCCGCCTCGCCGTCGACGCGGAGCAGCAGATGCACGGCGCGCGCGTCGATCTTATCAAATTCGTTTCTGTATCCCTGCTCGTTCACGAACACCTCCGCGCGGATAGCGCGCACCTCGGAATTCAGCGTTCCGCTTTGAACGAACTCCGCTTTCATGCCTTCATCCCCGACGGGCGCAGCGGCGCGTGTCCCGAACTCCGCGCGCTGCGCTCCAGCCAGCCGCTTGTGAAGTAGTAGACGATGAACGCTGTCGCCGTGAGAACCCAGCTGACGGGATAGCTGCGGGCCAACGTCGCGACAGATCGCCAGCGCGGCAGCACCAGCCAAACCCAGAGCAGGCGCGTGGCGCAGATACCCAGGGCCATGATCGCCGTCGGACGCGCGGAATCTCCCGTGCCGCGGATGCCTCCGCCGAGCGTCTCGATGGGGATGTAGGCAAAATACCACGGCAGCACGGTGAACATCACCAAAATGCCCGTCTCGATCACGGCGGCGTCGTCCGTGAACAGCGAGAACCAGAAGCGCCTCAGCGAGAGCGCCAGCGTGACGTACAGCGCTGTGAAAAGAAACGCCAGGAATGTACACACGTAGATGCTGCGCTTGACGCGGTCGTAGCGGCGCGCGCCGAAGTTCTGCCCCGAGAACGTGGAAAGCGACATGCCGAACGCCGCCATGGACTGCCAGTACAGCGCCTCGATCTTGCTGTCGATCGTCCACGCGGCGACGACGTTGACGCCCAGAGAGTTGACAGCCGCCTGGATCACGACGTTCGCGATGGAATACATCGAGCCCTGCACCCCGGCTGGCAGGCCGATGGAAAGGATCGTGCCTAATTGCAGCGGGTCGAAGCGCACCTTGCGCGCCTCAAGCCGGAACGCTTCCTTGTCGCGCGCCAGACAGATCCACACGCCGACGGCCGAGACGCCCTGTGACAGCACCGTCGCGCAAGCTACTCCCGCCACGCCCCAGCCGAACGTGACGACGAAGAGCATGTCGAGCGCGAGGTTCGTGAGCGTGCCCGCCACCAGCAGATAAAAAGGGCGCTTTGAATCGCCCCGCGCGCGCAGCGCGCCGGCCCCCATGTTGTACACCAGCGTCGTCACCGAGCCCGCGAAGAAAATCTTCAGATAGCTTTCCGCGTGCGGCAGCACCTCGGACGGCGTGCTCATCCAAAGGAGCGCCCGACGCGCGCCGAACAGTCCCAGAATCCCGATCGCCGCGCCGCCGCAGAGCGCCAGAGCCATTGTGGTATGCACGGCGCGCGAAGTGCGTTCGGCGTCGCCCGCGCCCCACGCCTGGGCGATCACCACCGTACAGCCCGTCGACATGCCCATGAAAAAACCGACGATCAGGTTGATCAGCGTGCCTGTGGGACCTCCGACAGCCGCCAGCGCCACCTTGCCGACGTAGCGCCCGACGACCACCGCGTCGATCGTGTTGTACATGACCTGAAAAAACGTCCCCAGCATGATCGGGAAGAAGAACAGCAGCAGCTGTTTCCAGATCACGCCTTCCGTGATCGCGTTTCCTCGTTCGTTCACCGGCACGGCCCCCTCGTGGTGAAAATCAGTTCCGATGCGATTGTATCACTCTTTTATGCCCCCTTTCACGCTGAAAGACTTGTGATACTTTTATAACCAATCCGCAAACAAAAAACCGCCGCGCGGGAAATTTCCCCGCGCGGCGGCCGCGTCCATTCCGAAGCGCCGCACGCCGACGCCGACCGACTCAGGCGTGGATCACTTTTCTGAAGAAATCTTTAGCGCGGTCGGTTTTTGTGTGGTCGAACACCTCGTCCGGCGTGCCCTGCTCGTAGATGACTCCCTCGTCGAGGAACAGCACGCGGTCGGAGACCTCTCGGGCAAAACCCATCTCGTGCGTGACGATGACGATAGTCATGCCGCTTTTGGCCAGTTCCTTGATCACGTCGAGCACTTCCATGACCATCTCGGGATCGAGCGCCGACGTTGGCTCGTCGAACAGCATCACGT